>NZ_BADK01001030.1 GCF_000333595.1 Azospirillum sp. B506 | reverse complement strand
CTGGGTCAGGAGAAGCCGGCGTCGATCACCTCGGTCGCCTTGCCGGCGATGATGGCCGACCCCATCAGGCCGGGACGCTCCGCGGCCAGCTGGACGTTCAGCTTCTCCTCCACGATGTCGACGATCTCGTCGACGATCAGGCCCATCGAACGGTCGCCGTCGGCGAAGACCAGCACCGGCTGGCGCCCCTCGGCCCCGACAACGAAGTTCGGGTCGATCGGCACCAGGGGCATCAGCTTGCCGCGGTACTGGACCACCGGCAGGCCGTTCGACAGCTCGACCGTGGCGAGGTCGACGTCCTCCAGGCGGGCGACCAGCGACAGCGGCACCGCCTTGGGCGCGCCCTCGCCGGCACGGAACAGCAGGAGCGCCATCTTGTCCTCCTGGCGCTGGGTCTGGACCGCGGTGGTCTCCTTGCCGGCGGCCTCGCCCATCGCCATCTCGCCGGTGGCCGACGCGATGCCGTTGGGGTCCAGGATCATGATGACCGAGCCGTCGCCCAGGATGGTGTTGCCCGAGAACATCTCGATGTGGCGCAGGATCGGCGCCACCGGCTTCACCACGATTTCCTCGGTGTCGAACACGCGGTCGACCATGATGCCGAAGGTGTAGGTGCCAACCTGGGTGACGACGATGAAGGTCTCGTCCGCCGGCTTCTTGGCATCCTCGCTGTCGTCCAGCCGCAGCAGCTGCTGGAGCGAGACCAGCGGCAGCAGGCGGTTGCGCAGGCGCAGGACCGGCGTGCCCTTCAGCCGTTCGATGGTGTGCTCGCTGTCGGAGGCGGCGCGCACCAGCTCGACCACGCTGATCTGCGGGATGGCGAAGCGTTCGCCGGCGCATTCCACGATCAGGGCCGAGACGATGGCCAGCGTCAGCGGGATCTTGATGACGAAGGTCGAGCCCTTGCCCTGGGCCGACTTGATCTCGATCGTGCCGCCGATCTTCTCGATGTTGGTCTTCACCACGTCCATGCCGACGCCGCGGCCCGACACGTTGGTCACCTTGGCGGCGGTGGAGAAGCCCGGCTTCATGATGAACTGGATGATCTGCTGGTCGGTCATCGAGGCCAGCTCGCCTTCCGACGCCATCCCGTTCTGGATCGCCTTCTGCTTGATCCGGTCGATGGCAAGGCCCTTACCGTCGTCCTGGATCTCGATGATGATGTGGCCGCCTTCGTGATAGGCGTTCAGCGTGATGCGGCCGGTTTCCGACTTGCCGGCCTTCAGGCGCTCCGCCGGGATCTCCAGACCATGGTCGGCGCTGTTGCGCACCATGTGGGTCAGCGGATCCTTGATCAGCTCCAGAACCTGGCGGTCCAGCTCGGTGTCGGCGCCGAGCATCTGGAGGTCGATCTTCTTGTTCAGTTCATGCGCCAGATCGCGCACCAGACGCGGCAGCTTGGCCCAGGCGTTGCCGATGGGCTGCATGCGCGTCTTCATGACGCCTTCCTGCAGCTCCGACGTCACGTGGTTCAGGCGCTGCAGCGGGGCGGCGAACTCGCTCTCCTTCTGCGACCGCAGGATCTGGAGCAGCTGGTTGCGGGTCAGCACCAGCTCCGACACCATGGTCATCAGGTTTTCGAGCAGGTCTACGTTGACGCGGATGGTCTGCGCGGCGACCGCAGATTCCTTGGTCGCGGCCTCGGCGCCGGCATCGGCGGCACCGCCGCCCGCACCGCCGGC
The DNA here is from genome assembly GCF_000333595.1 of Azospirillum sp. B506. Lineage (GTDB taxonomy): Bacteria > Pseudomonadota > Alphaproteobacteria > Azospirillales > Azospirillaceae > Azospirillum. Next base: position 4,547 of record NZ_BADK01001030.1, on the reverse strand, counting down.
GGACGCGCCGGCCATCGGGGCGACCGGCGCCGGCACCTTGGCGGCGGCCGGCTCGGCGTCCGGCACGACGAGGTCGTGCGACGGGGCTGGCTCGGCGGCCGGCTCGGGCGCACGGGTGGCGACCGCGGTGCCGGCGGCCGGCGTGGCGGCCGGAGCGGGCGTGTCGTTCGGGCCGGGGGTGGAGTTCCAGAGCGCCTCCAGCTCGTCCAGCGTCACCGGCCGGTCTTCCGATGCCGCGACGGCGGGGGCGGTCGGCGGAGGCGGCGGAGGCGGCGGCGCGGCGGCGGCCGGGGCGGGTCCGCCCAGCTTGCCTTCGGCGCACAGGTTCAGCCGCTCGATCAGCGGCAGGTCGTCGCCGGGCGGTTCCGCCTCGGTCGCTTCCAGCACCGCCAGCAGGCTCTTGATGGTGTCCAGAGCCTGCAGGATCAGCGACACCGCTTCCGGGTTGATCGTCAGTTCGCCGTCACGGAACTTGCCCAGCACGTTCTCCGACGCGTGCGCCACCTTTTCCAGGCGGGGCAGGCCGAGAAAGCCGCAAGTGCCCTTGATGGTGTGCACCAGCCGGAAGATGTTCGACAGCAGTTCCGGATTGTTGGGATTCTGCTCCAACCGGACCAGCTCGACGTCCAACACCGAGAGGTTTTCGTTGGTCTCCGTCAGAAATTCGGACAGCAGATCATCCATGTCGCATTCCCCAGGCCCAAAGTTTATGGTCCGCGCCGGCCTGCGGCTCGAACGGGCGGCATCGAAAGGCCGCCGGTTGCGCTCCAGTCCAGGTAGGGTGGGAGCCTGTCAAACACTGATTAAGAGAACCTTACCTCTTCCGATAGGGAGGCCCTCGGGCGCTTCCACCGATAGGGTCGGGGTTCTTTTGCCACAGGGAGGATCGATGACCGACGCCGAACTCGCCCAAACCGTGCGCGATGCCGTGGACCGGCTCAACGCCGCGCTGGCGGAGGCCGCACAGCACAATCTGTCCGTCACCTTGCGCACCACGGCCCACCAGACCGCCGGCGGGGTGGAACAGGTCGTGGTGGAGCCGCGAATCCTCAAGCAGCTGTAAGGGCGGCGCTCATCGATCATGACCGCCGATATCCACGCCGGCCGGCGCGGCGGCGTCACCACGCCGCGGTGAAGACCAGCCGCTCGCTGCTTTCGGTGGCGACGGCGATGCGGAATCCGTCGCTCTCGGCCAGCCGGCCGGCCAGATAGGCGTGGATGGTGCGCGGAGTCAGCGTCTCGGCCGTCGCGGTGCCGGCCAGCGCCGCCGCCGCCGCCGCATTCAGGGTGCCCGGCCGGCCGGCGGCGGTGACCGTGATGCGGCCGGAGGTCTCGTCGCCGTCGGCGGCTACGGAAACCAGCCCGCCATGGGTCAGCGCCTCGTCCGCCAGCATCACCAGGTTCAGCACCAGCTTCACCACGCCGCGGCGCTGGGCGGTCATGTCGTGCGGCACCCGCTCCGGCCAGTCGAGCCGGGTGCGTCCGCCCTCGACATAGCCGGCTGCGGCGGCGCGGGCATCGCCGAAGCCCTTCTGGTCGCGCCCGGCCACCCCATAGGCCAGCCGGAACACCCGCAGCCGGCGGTCGGCCTGACCGGAGGAATGGTCGATCAGCTTCACCGCCTCGCCAAGGAAGCCGCCCACCGCGGCTCCTCCCTCCTCATCCTCCTGCATCTCCTCGATCAGCTCCAGCCCGTTGCGGATGGCGCCGACCGGGCTCACCAGATCGTGGCAGAGCTTCGACGCCAGCAGTTCGAGGACGCGGATGTCGACGCCGACGGGGCGGGAAGGCGATTCGGTCACGAGGCAGACTCCGGAAAAAGGAACGGCGACGGCGCGGTGCCGGGGATTCTATACTTTCCCGGCGGCGCCGCACAGGCGGTCGCATTTCCTATGTACAATAGCGTGAGGGATGGACCGCGACATGGACGATTCGCTGGTGCCCGGCGCCTGGGTGCGCCACCCGGACCGGCCCGACTGGGGGCTGGGGCAGGTTCAGTCGGCCATCCGCAACCGCATCACGGTCAATTTCGAGCATGCCGGCAAGGTGCTGATCGACTCCGACGTCATTTCGCTGACGCTGGTCGACCCGGACGGGATCTGACCGCTGCGGGCGGAACTCCGGGAAAGCGCGGATTGCACCGCTCCGGCCAGTTTGCTTTTATGCGAACGGCTTCGCAGCCTTGCTGTCGGGCGAACAGCTTCGCCCAAGCGTCAGGGAGAGATGGGATGAAGGCAATGATCCTCGGCTTCGCCGCCGCGGCGGTGATCGCGCTGGGCGCGGCGGCGGTCCTGAACGCCACCGGCCATTCGACGGCCGAGCGCTTTTCCAGCCCGTCCGTCCGCCTGTAGGGGAAAAACGCCGCAGCCTGTTCTACGAAAAGGCGACTTCCGGCGGCCTGATACACGGTGTAGGATCGGTGGATCCATCACCCGACACGGCGGGCCGTCGCTTGATCTCGCGTCTCAAAGGCGGAATGGGCGCTTTCGGTGTGGCGTTGATCCTTGGCCTCAACGCCATGGTCGGCTACGACCTGCTCCATCAGCGCGCCGAGGCGGTCTCCCGGGCGCGGGAGGACAGTGCGGCGATGGCGCTGGTGCTGGAACGCCATGCCAACGACAGTCTGGCCGGCGTGTCCAAGATCCTGGCCGGCGTCGTCGAGGTGCTGGCCGTCCGCGCCGACAGCTGGGACCGCGGTGACAGCGACATCCACGCCCTGCTGCGCCGTCAGGCGACGCTGTCGCCGCTGATCCGCGCCATCCTGGTGGTGTCGGCCGACGGCCGGCTGATCCACGACACCCAGGCGCCGCAACCGGCCGACATCGACCTGTCGGACCGCGATTACCTGATGGCCCACCGCGACGGGCTGGTTCCCGGTGGGGCTTCCGGCGTCTTCGTCGGCAATCCGGTGCGCGGCCGCACCTCCGGCGACTGGTTCGTCAGCATGAGCCGGCGGCTGGACACGCCCGACGGACGCTTTGCCGGGGTGACGGTCGCGGTGATCGAGCCGATGGCCTTCCGCAATTTCTACCAGAAATTGCCGCTGACCGGGGATGCGGTGGTGACCCTCTATCACGCCGACGGGCCGGTGATCGCCCGCTTCCCCGATCAGGACAGCTTCATCGGCCGGTCCGCCCACCATCTGCCGCTGTTCACCACGCTGCTGAAACAGGCGCGGACGGGAACCGAGTCGCTGGACAGCGCCAGCGACGGGCCGCGCCGGATTCTCAGCTTCCGCGCCTCGGCCGAAATGCCGCTGGCGGTGACGGTGTCCTCGTCGCGGGATGCGGTGCTGTCCCCCTGGTGGTCGAAGGCGATGGCGCTGGCGGCGGCCGATCTGGCCGGGACTCTGGTGCTGGCGGGGATGACGCTGGCCCTGCTGCGCGAGGCGGGGCGGCGCGAACGGGCGATGGCGGATCTCCAGGACAGCGAACGGGCGCTGCGCGACAGCCAGCAGCGGCTGATCCAGGACATCGCCGCCCGCCACCGGATCGAAGCGGAGCTGATCGCCGCCAAACAGGTCTCCGACACCTCCAACCGGGCCAAGACCCAGTTCCTGGCCAACATGAGCCACGAGCTGCGCACGCCGCTGAATGCCGTCATCGGCTTCGCCGAGGCGCTGGAAAGCGGCATCTTCGGCGCGATGTCGGACAAGCAGACCGAATATGTCGGCGACATCCGCCGGTCCGGTCAGCATCTGCTGAGCCTGATCAACGACATCCTCGACACCACCAAGATCGAATCGGGCAAATATGTGCTGCACCAGGAGGATCTGGCGGTCGGCGAGCTGATCGGCGAATGCCTGCGCCAGATGGAGCCGCTGGCGGCGGAGAAGGGCGTGATCCTGACCTCCGCGCTGCCCATCGCCCTGCCCGTTCTTCATGCCGACGCCCGCGCGGTGCGGCAGATCCTGCTGAACCTGCTGTCCAACGCCGTGAAGTTCACCCCGCCCGGCGGGCGGATCGTCGTGGAGGCCGACCGGGTGGCGCGCAGCCTGCGTCTGCGGGTCAGCGACACCGGCATCGGCATCCCCGCCACGGAACTCGACCAGGTGATGGAGCCGTTCCATCAGGTCGACAACTCCCACACCCGCCGCTATGCCGGGACCGGGCTGGGGCTGCCGCTGGTCAAGTCGCTGGTGGAGCTGCAGGATGGCCGCTTCGTGCTGTGCAGCGTGCTGGGGCGCGGCACCACGGCCACCGTCCTGTTTCCGCCCTCCCGGCTGCGCAACCGCAAGGCGGACCCGCCGGCGGTCGGACGGACTCCCGAGCGGACCCGGACCGCCCCGGCCTGAGGCGGCGGCGCCTCAAACCCGCCGGACCCTGCCCAGAATGACCAGGGCGATGCCGCCCAGCACGGCGAGCGACGACAGCATCAGGATCGGCGTGATCCGTTCCCCCAGCGCCAGCACGGCGGCAAGCGCGGTGATGACCGGGACGCTCAGCTGGACGGAGGCGGCGCGGGCCGCGGTCAAGGCGGGCAGCGCGGCATACCAGATGGAATAACCGACGCCGGACGCCAGCGCCCCCGACAGCACCGCATAGAGC
>NZ_BADK01001031.1 GCF_000333595.1 Azospirillum sp. B506 | reverse complement strand
GGTAGGCGTACCGCGTCAAGGCTTTCAGGCGTCTCGAAAGGTCCATTGCATACGGTGCATGGCCGCGGCGCCGGGTGCGGAACCAAGCCGTTGCCGCCCCGTTGTTCAGAGTCAGAGACGAAGGACGCACCTGATCGGAACCCCCAGCCCCGGATCGGAGACACACCATGCAGCACGCCAAGAACCGCCGGCAGCGCGCCACCGCCCGCGCCATTCCGTTCCCCGCGCGCGAGGTGGTGATCCTGACCTTCCTGATGGCGCTGGCCGCCCTGCTGACCGGCTGCAACACGGTCGAGGGCGCCGGCCAGGATGTTCGGGCCGGTGGCCGGGCGATTGAACGGACGGTCGATTGAGGCGTTACACCACGGCCACCCATGGAAGGAGTTTAGAATGAGCGAGCCGCAAAAGCCGTCGAGCCCCAGCGAGATTCCGCCACCGTCCAACCCGAACCCGCCGCAGCCCGACCGGCCGACGACACCCGATCCCTATCCGGTGCCCGACAATCCCGGCATCCTGCCGGAAGTCCCTCCCCCAGCCGACGAGCCGATGCCTGGCATGCCCAACCCGACGACAGCGTGAGGTGACCGTCCGACCGGATGTCCGAGGGAGGGGATTGTTCCGCCATCGCCCCTCCCCAACCGAACCGTCCTACCTCCGCAGGTCCCGGTCGAGATTCGGCTCCGCACGGTCGCCGCTCAGGCGGGCACGATAGACCTGGACGGCTTCCAGAACGCGCTGGACATAGTTGCGCGTTTCCGAGATCGGGATCAATTCGATCCAGTCGACCACATCGACGGTCTCAGTACGCGGGTCGCCATAGGTCTGCAGCCATTGGCGCACCCGGTTGGGGCCTGCGTTGTAGCCGGCAATGGCCAGTACCCAGGAGCCGTTGAAACGGTCGATCAGTTCGGCCAGATAGGCCGAACCCAGCGTAACGTTGTATCCGGGGTCGGCGGTCAGCCGCGCGTTCGTGTGTTTCAGCCCCAGCTTGCCGGCGACCAGCTGTGCCGTTGCGGGCATCAGCTGCATCAGTCCGCGCGCCCCGGCCGACGAGACGATGTTTGGGTTGAAGGTGCTTTCCTGCCGGATGATGCCGTGGATCAGTGCCAGTTCCGGCGCCGCCGGGCGGGCATCGATCAACGGATAGCCGACCTCGACCAGGAAAACCTCGTTCTGGGCGGCGTCCTTGGCGGCGGCGACCGCCAGATCGCGGCGGCCGACGTCGCTGGCAAGCCGCGCCGCCAGCACATAGTCGGCCGGTGTCTTGGAATCCAGGCTGACACGACGGACAAACCCGGTCATCTGGTCTGCCGCATTCCCGCCGATCTCCGCCAGCAGGCGGGCGACCCGCACGACCTCACGCCTGTTGAAGGCGGCCGTCTCGGCGCTGGAGACCGTCGGCGGCGCCGGCAGGGTGACCGCGCCGCCGGAGACATGGCGGAAGGCAAGCTGTCCATAGAAGGTGGTGGGATAGGTCGCCGCCTTGGCGTACCAGTCGCGCGCCGGCCCGGTCTGGCCCAGCGCCTCCGCCGCGCGACCGCACCAGTAGGCACCGCGCGCCTTGCTGATCGGGGCGGTCACGGAACGGTACAGCTTGTGGAAATGGGTGAAGGCTTCCGACGGCTTGTCGAGGAAGCGCAGCGCCAGAAATCCCGACAGGAACTCCGCGTCGGCGAAGGCGCTGCCCTCGCTCATGCCGTGGGCGCTGACCAACCGGTAGGCCAGATTGTGGTCGCCGCGCTCCATCGCCCGGCGGGCCAGCAGATGGCGTTCCGACCACCAGGATTGTGGACGGCCCATGTCTGAGCCGGCCTGGGCGATGATCTCCAGCGCACCGGCGTCGTCGCCCTTGCGCCGCAGATAGCGGGCACGGTCGTACATCAGGCCGGGATCGTTGAGCAGGCTGGGCGGCACGCGCGACAGCGCCGCGTCGGCACCCGCATTGTCGCCATCCAGCGCGATCCGCGCCTCGATCAGCGTGTCGTACGCCTCGTCGAAGAAGGGCAACATCCGGCGGACCGGGCCTTCCTGCTTGGCCCACAGCAGCCGGTCGATGCGCGCCTTGTGGTCCTGCTGGCGCAGATAGGGGGTGTAGTGGGAGAGGAAGGTCGCCTCCTCGTCCGGGGTGAAGGTGGCGTCGGCCCACTGCTTGCGGATCAGGATGGTCGCACGTTCCGCGCTGCCGGTGGCGATCAGCGCATCGGCATAGCGGACGAAGCCGTCGTTGGTCTGCGGCGGGTTCTGGCGGAACCACTCCACCACGTCGGCCGGCGGGATGTCGGGCATCGCCATTTCGGCCTGACGGCGCAGCGCCGGCATGTTCGGCCAGTCCGGATTCTCGCGGATGAAGGCGGCGATGTCGTTGAAGCTGCCGCCGCCGGGGTTGGCGAGAGCGATCCAGCGCAGAACCTTCGCCGGTAACGGATCCGGGCGCGCGCCG
>NZ_BADK01001032.1 GCF_000333595.1 Azospirillum sp. B506 | reverse complement strand
CCATGAACGAAGGGCTGCCCCTTGAGTGGCTGGTGCCCGACGGCGGACAGGCCGTGGAAGGCCTTCCGCTCTACGCGATGGAAAGCGAGAAGTCGACGCAGGAGGTGGAAAGCCCCGCCACCGGTACCCTGCGGATCAAGGCCCAGGTGGGGGAGACTTACGAGGTCGGAACCCTGCTGGCCGTCATCGAATAGGGGCCCGCGATCATGAGCGCATTGCTGGAGGGGCTGGCCCCTTGGCCGGAAACGGACTTCGCCGCCTTCGGCCCTGTGGAAACCCGCAAACTGTCCCGGATCCAGGCCTTGGTCGGGGCTTTCCTGGGCCGCAACTGGGTGGCCATCCCCCATGTCACCCACCAGGATGAGGCGGACATCACCGAGTTGGAGCAGCGCCGGCGAGACCGCAACGCCGCCGGTGGCCCGAAGATCACCATCGTGCCCCTGCTGGTGAAGGCCATGGCCGCCGGCCTGAAGGCCTTTCCCCAGTTCAACGCCTCGCTGGACCTGGCCAACAAGACGCTGGTCCTGAAACAGTACGTGCATATCGGCGTAGCCGTGGACACACCCGGGGGCCTGTTGGTGCCGGTGGTGCGGGATTGCGACACCAAGAGCCTGGACACCATCGCCACCGAGATCGCCGCCCTGTCGGAAAAGGCCCGCACCAAGGGCTTGCCCATGGCCGAGATGTCGGGCGGCTGCATGAGCCTGACCTCACTGGGGCATATTGGGGGGACCGGCTTCACCCCCATCGTCAACGCGCCCGAGGTGGCCATCCTGGGCGTGACCCGCGTCCGTCCGGTGGCCACCCCGGCACCCGATGGCGGCGTGGTCTGGCGCCAGGTCCTGCCCCTGTCGCTGAGCTACGACCACCGCGTCATCAACGGCGCCGACGCTGCCCGTTTCTGCCGGTTTCATCGCCGACCGCCTGGCTGATCCCGCCCTGTTCGACTGAGAACAGGTAAAAACTGAAGCGCCGCGCTGATGGTTCAGCGCGGCGCCATTTTTTTGGTACGGGCCTGTGGCAGGTCAGAGCAACCCGCGCTCCTCCGAGGTCTTGACGTTGGGGTCCAGCCCCACCTCGCGCAGGGCCTCGATGACCGCGGTGGTGGCCGAGGCGACGGCGGGGAAGCCGACGTAGGGCAGGGCCTGGATCAGCACGCCTTCCAGTTCCGCCACTGTCAGGCCGTTGGCCACCCCGATCTTCACATGGTTCTTCAGTTCCGCTGTTTGGCGCTGGGCGATCAACACGCCGATGACCACCAGGCTCTTCTGCTTCCGCTCCAGTCCCTCGCGTCCCCAGGCATCGGCGAAGGCATGGTGCAGGGCCATCTGCGAAATGGCCGAGCCGAACTTGCCCGACGTGGCGGCCGTCCGCAGCGCGTCGCTGAAGGTTGGCCCCATCATGTCACCGATCACCGCCAGTCCGCGTTCACTCTTTTCGTCCAACGGCATGTCCGTTTCCCTTTTGCCTTGTTGAGCTTTCAAGCTGATCCATTTCAAGCGGCGGGCGCGCTCTTGGCGCCGCGCACCAGGCGGCCGGGCAGGGCGCCGGTCGCGCGGCCGTTGCGATAGGTCACGGTGCCGGAGACGATGGTGGCCTCGTAGCCGTCGGCCTTCTGGCTCAGCCGCCGTCCGGCCGCCGGCAGGTCGCGCTTCACCCGGGGCGCGTAGAGGTGCAGGCGATCCAGGTCGATGACGTTGATGTCCGCCTTGTAGCCGGGCTTCAGGATGCCGCGGTCGTTCAGGCAGACCGAGGCCGCCGTCTCGCGCGACAGCATGCTGATGGCCTTTTCCAGAGGCAGGCGCTTCTGGTCGCGCA
>NZ_BADK01001033.1 GCF_000333595.1 Azospirillum sp. B506 | reverse complement strand
CATCCTTGTCCGCTGCTTGAGACGCTGGTGGGTGGCATCGGCACCGATGTCGTCACCTTGGACGACACCGGTTCGACCATCCTTGTCTCGTTGTTGGAGACGCTGGTGGGCGGCATCGGCACCGATGTCGTCAGCCTGGGCAGCGCCGGCAACACTCTGGTGGTTGCGGGTCTGGAGACCTTGACTGGCGGCGATGGCACTGATGCCGTCACCATCGGCTCGGCCGGTTCGACCCTGGTGGTCGGCGGCATCGAAACGCTGATCGGCGGGGCCGGCACCGAAGTCATCACACTGGACGGAGCCGGCAACACGCTGGTGGTGTCGGCGATCGACAGCCTGATCGGCGGGGTGGGCACCGACGTGGTGACGCTGGCCAATTCCGGCGGCAATACGGTGACGCTGGCCGGAATCGAAACGCTGATCGGCGATATCGGCACCGACGTGCTGGTGCTGGGTGCCGATGGTGCCACGGTGACGGTTTCGCTGTTCGAGACGCTGGTGGGCGGCGATGGCACCGATGTCGTCACCCTGGGCGACACCGGTTCGACCATCCAGGTCTCGCTGGTGGAGACGGTGACCGGCGGCATCGGCACCGATGTCGTCACACTTGTGGGGACGTTCGGCTCGACGCTGCAGGTCTCGTTGCTTGAAACGCTGGTGGGCACCGCCGGCACCGATGTCGTCACCTTGGGCGACGCCGGCTCGACCATCCAGGTTTCGCTGTTGGAGACGGTGATCGGCGGCATCGGCACCGATGTCGTCAACCTGGGCGACGCCGGTGCGACCTTGCAGGTCTCGCTGTTGGAGACGCTGGTGGGCGGCATCGGCACCGATGTCGTCACCCTGGACAGCGCCGGCAACACCGTGCAGGTCTCTCTGCTTGAGACGCTGGTGGGCGGCGATGGC
>NZ_BADK01001034.1 GCF_000333595.1 Azospirillum sp. B506 | reverse complement strand
CTGGCAGCGCAGCGCGTCGGGCGGGCCGGCGGCGATGACGCGTCCGGCGTTCATGAAGGCGACCCGGTCGCAGCGCGCCGCCTCGTTCATGAAATGGGTGGAGACGAAGATCGTCACCCCCTGGTCGCGCGACAGCGCGATCAGGTCGCGCCAGAACTGGTCGCGCGCCACCGGATCGACGCCGGAGGTCGGCTCGTCGAGGATCAGCAGTTCCGGCCCGTGCAGGATGGCGACGGCCAGCGACAGCCGCTGCCTCACCCCCAAGGGCAGGCGGTCGGCCACGGCGTCGATGTAGGGGGACAGGCCGAAACGCTCGACCAGCGCCGCCAGCCGGGTGTCGGCATCGGTCAGCTCGAACAGGCGGGCGTGCAGGTCGAGGTTCTGGCGCACCGTCAGCTCGCCATAAAGCGAGAAGGCCTGCGCCATGTAGCCGACGCGGCGGCGGCTCTCCAGGTCGCCGGCGTCCACCGGCTTGCCGAACAGCCGCGCTTCGCCGGCGCTGGCGGGCAGCAGGCCGGTCAGCATCTTCATGGTGGTGGTCTTGCCGCAGCCGTTGGAGCCGAGGAAACCGAAGATCTCGCCGCGGCCGATGCGGAAGCTGATGTCCGACACCGCGGTGAAATCGCCGAAACGGCGGGTCAGGCCGATGGCTTCGATGGCGGGTTCGGCGCCGTCCGGCTCGGGTGGGCGGGGCGGGACGGTCAGCCGCTGGTGGCCGCGTTTGGCGTCCTCCGGCAGCAGGGCGACGAAGGCCTCCTCCAGATCGGCGGCGCCGGTGCGCGCCTTCACCGCGGCCGGTGTGTCGTGGGCCAGCAGGCGGCCGGCATTCATCATCACCACCTGGTCGAAGCGTTCCGCCTCGTCCATGTAGGAGGTGGCGACCAGCACGGTCATGCCGGGGCGGCCGGTGCGGATGCGGGCGATCAGGTCCCAGAACTGCCGGCGGGACAGCGGATCGACGCCGGTCGTCGGCTCGTCGAGGATCAGCAGGTCGGGGTCGTGCAGCAGGGCGCAGCACAGGCCGAGCTTCTGCTTCATTCCGCCCGACAGCTTGCCGGCCGGGCGGTCGGGAAACGGGGCGAGGCCGGTGGACTCCAGCAGGTCGGCGATGCGGCGCCGGCGCTCGGCGGCGTCGAGGCCGAAGAGGCGGCCGAAGAACTGGAGATTCTCGGCGACGCTGAGGTCGGCGTAGAGGTTGCGGCCGAGCCCTTGCGGCATATAGGCGATGCGCGGCTGGAGGGCGGCGCGGCCACGCCGGTCGGAAACGTCGGTGCCGAGCACGCGGATGTTGCCCTGCTGGACTTTCTTGGCGGTGGAAATCAGGCCGAGCAGGGTCGATTTGCCGACGCCGTCCGGGCCTATGATGGCAACGCTGGTGCCTGGGGCGATGTCGAGCGAGGCGTCCGCCAGCGCCACCGTTCCGCCATAGCGGTGCCGCACGCCCGACAGCGAGACGGCTGGGATCATGATCTTTCGCCCGCGGGGGGGTTCCCTCTCCCCTCCAACACAAGCCTTGCTTGTATTGCCGACAGGTGAAGCGCAGCTTCGCCGAAAGGCGGGGAGAGGGTTGGGGTGAGGGGGGAGAGTGGGGTGATGGGGGG
>NZ_BADK01001035.1 GCF_000333595.1 Azospirillum sp. B506 | reverse complement strand
ACGCCGGCTTTCAGCGCGTTCACCAGTCCCGGCAGATGGCCGGGAAGCTGCGTCCCGTCCTGGATCGCCTTGATGGTGGCGCCGATGGCGCCGCAGCCGGTGTGGCCGAGCACCAGGATCAGCGGAACGTTCAGCGCCTTGACGCCATATTCCAGGCTGGCGAGCCCGTCGTCGTTGACGAAATTGCCGGCCACGCGGACGATGAACAGCTCGCCCGGCCCCTGATCGAACAGGATTTCGGGAGCGACCCGGGAATCGGCGCAGCTGACGATGCTGGCGAAGGGGAACTGTGCCGCCGCCCGCGCCGCCCGGCCGACCGAATAGTCCCGGTTGCGCGAGGTGTTGGCGACATAGCGCGCGTTGCCGGCGGTCAGTTTCCGCAAGGCCTTGTCAGGCGACAGCGGCGATGGCGCCGCCGCCTTCTCCTTTGCCGCGACAGCTGCGGGTGTCATCGCCAGGGCACCGGCCGTTCCGGCAAGCGCGGCACCGGTCTTCAGCAAATGCCGGCGCGACAGTCCAAGGCCCGCCGTTTCGCACAACAGACACATAGCTAACCCTCCGCTTTGGGATCACCGGTCGGTGCGGACGCTCGGCAGCACCGGTTTAGTCCGGCGGCCTGTCCACGCCCATCAGTGTTGGCATGGCGCCGGACTCTGCGGTCGTCCAAAAACTGCAGGCATCGGACGCAGGCGCGCTTGTCACAGCCCGGCTCGCGCCGGTCGGAGCGGAGACTGCGGGGTTGGACTGTCCCCCTCTTGATCGCCGCAAATCCGTTAACCATTTACCCATCAGGCACCGGGCGGTCGCGCATTTTGCGGACCGCGGAGGCGCCGTTCCGCGCCGGATGGCTGGGCGGAAGACCATGGAAACGGAGTGCCGGATGGACTTCGGTCAATTCACCGATCGTGCGCGCGGCGTCATTCAGGCCGCACAGATCGCCGCCCTTGCCGAGCGGCATCAACAGCTTCTCCCCGAACATCTGCTGAAGGCCCTGATCGACGAGGGCAGCGGCGTGGCGGCGCGTCTGGTGCGCGACACCGGCGGCGACCCCGACCTGCTGAAATCCGCGACCGAGGAACAGCTCGCCCGCGCTCCCGTCCAGGCCGGTGCCGGGGAGGGACCGCAGCCGCTCTACATGTCGCCGGCGCTGGCCGCCGTGCTTCAGGGCGCCGTCGCCTCGGCGCGGACCGGTGGCGACCGCTTCGTCACCGCCGAACGGCTGCTGGAGAGCCTTGCCCGCCAGAGCGGTCCGCTGCGCGCCCTGTTCCGCCGTGCCGGCGTCGATGCCGACGCGCTGGCCGCCGCCGCCGATGCCCAGCGCAAGGACCATCCCGCCGACGCCGAGACCGAGACGACGTCCGGCGAGGCGCTGGCCCGCTACACTCGCGACCTGACGGAAGAGGCGCGGCAGGGCCGGCTCGACCCGGTCATCGGCCGTGACGACGAGATCCGTCGCACCATCCAGGTGCTGGCCCGCCGTACCAAGAACAACCCCGTCCTGATCGGCGATCCCGGTGTCGGCAAGACCGCCGTCGTCGAGGGGCTGGCCCAGCGTCTGGCCTCCGGCGACGTGCCGGAAGGGCTGAAGGACCGGCGCGTCCTGGCGCTCGACCTCACCGCGCTGCTTGCCGGCGCCAAGTTCCGCGGCGAGTTCGAGGAGCGGCTGAAGTCGGTGCTGAGCGAGGTGCAGGAAGCGAACGGCCGCATCATCCTGTTCATCGACGAGCTGCACACGCTGATCGGCGCCGGCCGCACCGACGGGGCGATGGACGCTGCCAACATGCTGAAGCCCGCCCTGGCTAGAGGCGAGCTGCGCTGCGTCGGCGCCACCACGCCGGACGAGTACCGCAAATACATCGAGAAGGACGCCGCGCTGGCCCGCCGCTTCCAGCCGGTGACGGTGGACGAGCCGTCGGCCGACGACGCGGTGTCGATCCTGCGCGGCATCAAGGGCAAGTACGAGGTGCATCACGGCGTGCGCATCGCCGACGCGGCGGTGGTCGCGGCGGTGAACCTGTCGGCGCGCTACATCGGCGACCGCCGGCTGCCCGACAAGGCCATCGACCTCGTCGACGAGGCGGCGAGCCGCCTGCGCATGGCGATTGACAGCAAGCCGGAGGCGCTCGACGCCGTCGATCGCCGCGTCGCCCAGCTGAAGATCGAGCGCGAGGCGCGAAGGCCGAGCCGGACGCCG
>NZ_BADK01001036.1 GCF_000333595.1 Azospirillum sp. B506 | reverse complement strand
CTGGCCGCTGTTCTCAGCGCCGGCTGAAAGCCGACACCCAACCGAGGACATCGACGATGATCACACGCAGGGACATCCTTGCCACCGCCGCGCACGCCCTGACGCTGGCCGGGGCCGCGACCCTTCTGGCTCCGGCCGGCGGGCTTGCCGCAACGGCGGCACCGCTGAGCTGGCGGGCGTTCCCCGCCGGGGAGGGCGGTTTCTTCCGCGCTCCGGTCCTGCTGTCCGGCAGCCGCGAAGCGATCCTGATCGACGGCGGCTTTACCCTGTCCGACGGCAAGGCGCTGGCAGAGGCCATCAAGGCGACCGGCAAGACGCTGACCACCATCTATGTCAGCCAGAGCGATCCCGATTACTATTTCGGCCTGGGGCCGGTGAAGGCGGCCTTCCCCAACGCCCGCGTCATCGCCACCTCCGCCGCCGTCGCGGCGATCAAGGGCACTGTCGAGAAGAAGCTGGCGGTCTGGGGCCCGAAGCTCAAGGAGAACGGTCCGCAGACCCTGGCGGATGTGGTGATGCCGCAGCCGTTCGACGGCGCCGCCCTGACGCTGGACGGCCAGACCATCGAGATCGTCGACGCCCAGGGGCTGCCGAACCGCCGTCACCTCTGGGTGCCGTCGCTGCAGGCGGTCTTCGGCGGAGTGCTGGTGTTCTCCGGCCTTCATGTCTGGACCGCCGACACCGCGACGGCTGAGGCGCGCGCCGCCTGGGTGAAGGCGCTCGACGCCATGGCCGTCCGCAATCCGGCGGTGGTGGTCGCCGGTCACGCCGCACCGGGAGCCGCGCCCGATGCAGCCGCCATCGCCTACACCAAGACCTATCTTCTGGCCTTCGAGGAGGAGTTTGCCAAGGCGAAGACCAGTGCCGATCTGATCGCCGCCATGACGCGGCACTATCCCGACGCCGGGATGGGCATCGCGCTCGACATCGGCGCCAAGGTGGCGCTGGGCGAGATGAAGTGGGGCTGAGGCCCCGCACACTCCCGCCTCACTTCCTGTTCACCAGCGCCACGCCGCAGACCGCGACCGCCATGCCGGCCAGGGCGGTGACGCCCAGCTTTTCGCCGAACAGCATCCAGGCAACGAGCGCCGTCACCGGCGGGGTCAAATAGAACAGGCTGGCGACCTTGGCCGCCGCCCCGCGGCGGATCAGGGCGAACAGCAGGAAGATGGCGCCGACCGACAGCACGAAGCAAAGCCACAGCAGGGCGAAGACGAACTCTCCCGTCCACTGCACCTGCATGGTCTCGGTCATCGGGGCGATTGCCGCCAGGGCGACGGCGGTGGCGGCATATTGGATGGCGGTGCCGCTGCGCAAATCCATGCCGCCGCCGTGGCGCTTCTGGTACAGCGTGCCCAGCGTGATCCCGACCAGCGCCGCCACGGCATAGCCGATGCCGATCATGTGCTCGGCGTCGACCGACAGCTTCTCCCGCACCACCAGCCCGACGCCGGCAAGGCCCAGCAGCAGCCCCGCCCATTGCCGGCCGCTGACCCGTTCGCCCAGCAGCGGGCCGGACAGGGCTGCTGTCAGCAGCGGCTGGATGCCGACGATCAGGGCGGTGACGCCGGCCGGCAGCCCATGGGCGATGGCGAGGAAGACGCCGCTGAGATAGACACCATGCACCAGCAGACCGGCCAGCGCGATCCGCCCGGCCGTTGCCCAGTCCCTGGGCCAGGGCGCCCGGCTCGCCAGGGCCACCAGCGCCAGCACCACGGCGACCAGCCCCAGACGGAGCAGCAGGAAGGTCAGCGGCTCCACATAGGGCAGCCCGTATTTGGCGCCGATGAAGCCGGTGCTCCACAGCAGCACGAAAAGACCCGGCATCAGGCGCAGCCAGGTCTGGCCGCCGCCCGTCGTGGTCTCACCCATCGACTGTCCCTTCCCCGTCCGGTCAGCTCACCGCCGGAACGGCCGGAGACGACTGGGTCGGCTGGCGGCGCGCTTCGGCGACCGCCTGGATGTGGGACTGCAAATCCGCGTCCTTCTGCACCAGCCGGCGGAAATCCTTCTCATCCAGCACCAGCAATTGGCAATAGCCCAGCGCCCGCACGTCTGCATTGCGCCGCTGGCGGGACAGGAGCGCCATCTCGCCGAAGAAGTCGCCGGTGCCCAGCTTGACCGGTTCGGCCAGCATCGGCACCAGCACCTCCACGGCACCCGAGGCGATGAAGAACATGGCGTCGCCGCGGTCGCCCCGGCGCACGATGGTCTCTCCCGGCAGGGCCAGCTGGGCGTGCAGCAGCGTGGCGATGGTCGCCACCCGCTCCGACGGCAGGCCGGCGAACAGCGGCACACGGCGCACCAGCTCGGCCACGTCGAAGCGGACATCCAGCTTCGGCAGCCGTTCCAGCGCCCGGCGGCGCTGTTCCAGGTCGCGCTCCAGGTCGGTCAGAACCTCCTGGCTGATGATCGATTCGGCATGCATCGCGCGGTATTCGGCATGCTCCAGCCGCAGGGCGGCGCGGCCGACATAGCGGCTCTGCAGCACCACCGCATAGTCGGGATATTGCAGCTTCAGTGCCGACAACGCCTGTTCGACGATGCCCAGCCGGCCGACCAGCATGCCTTCCAGCTCGCACGCCACCTCCTGGCCGAGGACGCGGGCCAGCCGGTCGCGGGTGAAGGCCAGCAGTTCGCGCAGCACGGTGCGGACGGCCACCAGCACCTCGAACCGCATCGACAGGCGCCGGGCCAGCGGGCGGTGGATGCCGAAGCGGCGCTGGAGCCAGCTTGCCATCCGCATCCAGGGGGAGAAGGCGATGAACGGCTCCTCGAAGGCGCGATAGCCGTTGCGGCCCTGGCTCTTCACCGCGTCGAGCAGGCGCCCGCTGCGGCCGGACAGCATCTCCATCACCCCGCGCGACACCACCCCTTCGGAGAAGTGGGCGTAATAGAGTTCTTCCTCGCGGTTCACCAGGATGACGAGGCCGATGGTGATGCGGTCCTCGCCGGTCAACTGGGCATCTTCCTGGCTATCGCGGTCGATCTGCTTCAGCCGCTCCTCGTAGCGGGCGATCATCACGTCCTTGACGGCGCCATCGACCTCATAGGTCTTGGCGACGGCGGAGACGCGGTCGCGGATGCTGTCGGTGGACAGGGCCAGCGCGCGGTTGCGCATGGCGCGTTCCACCGGCGTCAGCTCGTCGAGCTTCAACACGCGGATCAGCCAGCGCAGCGTGGTTCCGTTGACGAACAGGGTGACGAAGACGAAGCCGGTGACCATCACCGCGACGAAGCTCTGGACCCGGTCGGGCACGCGGAAATTCTCGGTCACCGCCAGGGCCAGCGTCAGCGACACCGCCCCCCGCATGCCGCCCCACAGCATCACCGCCTTGTAGGAAATGCTGACCTTCTGCGCCAGCCCGGCCCAGGACAGCACCGGCAGCAGGCCGAACAGCACGACTGCCCGCGCCGCGAAGGCCGCCAGCACCACCACCACCACCAGCCCGACCTCCGCCCAGCCGGCATCTGCCATCAGTCGCGGCACCAGGATGGCGGTCAGCAGGAAGATCATGGAGTTGGCCCAGAAGCCCAGCTGCTGCCAGACATGTTCCATGGCGCCCCAGGTGGCGGGGGAGATGCGGGTGCGTCCGACCGAACCGATCACCAACGCCGAGGTCACCACCGCCACCACGCCCGATGCGCCGACATAATGCTCGGCCAGCACATAGGACAGATAGGCCAGCGCCACCGTCAGCGTGATCTCCGCCATCGGCTGGTTGCGCACCGGCTCCACCAGCATGCAGACGATGCGGCCGCAGACATAGCCGGTGACGACGCCGCCGGCGAAATCGCGCAGGAAGTCCAGTGCCGCCGCCCCCGCGCCGCCATGGGAGGTGCGTGTCAGCATGTCGAGCAGCAGGGTGAACAGCGCGATGGCCGCGGCGTCGTTCAGCAGGCTTTCGCCTTCGACCAGCGTGGTCAGCCGTCTTGGCGCGCCCAGGTCGCGGAAGATGCCGATCACCGCCGCCGGGTCGGTGGAGGCGACGATGGCGCCCAGCAGCAGGCAGGCGACCAGCGGCATCGGCGTGAACAGGTTGACGGCATAGCCGACGGCGAAGGTGCAGACGAACACCGCCACCACCGCCATCAGCAGGATCGGCCCCAGATCGTCGAACAGCCGCCGCACGTCGACCGCCAGCGCCGTCTCGAACAGCAGGATCGGCAGGAAGACGTGCAGCAGCACATCGGACGAGACGTCCAGCTCGGCCAGCGAATTCAGGAAGTCATGCAGGGGATCCTTGCCCGGTCCGGCGAAGGTCTGGATCACCGCACCCAGGGCCACGCCGACGCCGGCCAGCAGCACCGTGTAGGGCATCTGGAAGCGGGCGGCGAGCGGCGGCAGGAAACTGACGAGGGCGAGGAGCCCGGCGACGCCGAGGACTTGAATGACGATGTCGTGCATGTTTCCACGGAACGGCTGCGGCGTGGGCTGCACGGTATCGCCGCACTGTGGCAGGAGCAAGACCGGGAACCACGCAGTGCTGCGGCAAAAAATGGTGCGCAGCGATGCGCTGCCCATGAGCAGGAGGGCTATTCCGCTTTCCGTACTCCGGCCCCACTTGTTCCGGTTCGGCCTCTTCCGGCCGTCCGCTTCCCGGCCCTCAGCGCCAGCCGCCGTCCCGCGTCAGGTCGGTGAGGATCCCGGACAGGATGGCGTGGGTGGCGCGGGCGGCTGCCGACATCGGCCGGCTGGCGGCATGGGCCAACAGGATGGTCCGGTCGATCTGTGGATCGGCGATGGGCAGGCCGGTCAGCCGCTCCGCCGTCCCGCCGTGGCGGGCCACGCGGTCGGACAGCACGGTATAGCCACAGCCTTCCGCCACAAGCGCCTTGATCTGCTCCAGCGCGTCGATCTCCATCGCCACGGTGACGTTTGCCCGCGCCAGCAGGGCGGCATGCTCCACCTCCTCGCGCACGCCGTGCGGCCGGCCGGGCAGGATCAACGGCAGGGCCAGCGCCTCGGCGAAGGGAATGGCACTGCGGCCGCGCAGCAGCGGATCGTCGGCCGGTCCGACCAGATGCAGTTTCTCCTGTGCCACCAGTTGGGTCTCCAGCCCGCCCATCTCGCGGGTGCCGAACACCAGCGCGAGGTCGAGCTGCCCCGACAGCACCCATTCCAGCATATGGCCGGACAGCCCCTCGACCACCCGCAGGCGGATCTGCGGATGGGTGCGCCGCACCGCCAATGCCAGCGGCACGGTCAGCACCGGCCCCAGCGAGGTCGGGATGCCGACAGTCGCCGGACCTGCCGGCACCGCCTCCACCGCGCGCACCTCGTCACGCAGCCCGTCCATCTGTTCGATCAGCATCGCCGCCCGCTGCGCCAGCCGCCGCCCGCTTTCGGTCGGCACCACGCCGCGCGCCGTGCGCAGGACGAGCTGGCAGCCGAAATCCTCTTCCAGCCGCTTCAGATGCAGGCTGAGCGCCGGCTGCGCCACCCGCAGGGCGTCGGCCGCGCGGGAGATCGAGCCATGTTCGACGATCCCCAGGAAATAGCGAAGCTGCCGCACGTCCATATCGCCGCAACCCGTGCAGTCCATATCGGGACGCTATGAAAGAGGCCCCGAAGATCGCGTGTCAATATGAGTTGTGCCTATCGCCGTCCATTTGATCGTACGCGTAATGGTTTAGACTAACCCGGCGAACGGCAAGCCGGAACCCAGACGCGGAGTCCAGCCCATGGTTATTGTGCCAATGGTTTTGGAGCCGATCCATCTGCCGGAGGAGGGGCCGGAATGGATGCGGCGCCATCCCGAGTTTCCGGCGATGCTCGCGGAGTTCTGCGCCGGGCTGGTCGCTCCGCTGCGTGGGCAGCGGCTGATGATCAAGCTGTTCGGCCAGCGGGCGCCGACCGAGATCGCCGGGTGGATCGTGTCGATGCACGCAACCGCCCGGACGCCGGAGGAGCGGCCGACCCTGACCCGTCTACAGGAGCGCCTGCCCGGCACGCGGCAGACCGCCGCCTTCGTCGCCCTGCTGCGCGGATTTGGCATCGTCCAGACCGAACGCGATCCTGGCGACGGCCGCATCCGCTATCTGGTCCCCGGCCCGGTCATCCTGGATGGCCTGCGTGACTGGCTGGCCCTGCATCTCGCCTGCCATCGCCGGCTGGCCGGCGGCGGGGATGCGGGAGAGAGGTTGCGCCGAGACCGCGGTTTCTATGACCGGGTGCTGTGCGAATGCGCGGTCCTGCTCGACCCGCGCCACCGGGCGCTGCTGCGCTTTCCCGAACTGGCATGGCTCGACGAGCATGACAGTGGCCTCTATCTGGCCCTGACGCTGGCAGAGCGTGGTCTGACGCAGGAGGGGGCCGGTGGCTGGGTGGAGGCGTCGGCCAGCGAGCTTGCCGGGCTGCTGGGGGTGTCGCGATCCCACATTCGCAACCTGATCAACGCGATGGAGCTGCGCGGGCTGGTCCGTCAGGACGAGCGCCGTCGCAGACTATTTCCGACGCCGCACTTCACCGAGCTGGTGAACGCTGGGTCTGCCATCAGGTCGACGGCATCCCGGCGGCGGTGCGCCGGGCTGAACGG
>NZ_BADK01001037.1 GCF_000333595.1 Azospirillum sp. B506 | reverse complement strand
GCCGGTCGGCAACATGAACGCCGCGCTGGACAGCGGCACAGTGGACGCCGCCTTCACCTGGGAACCCTTCATCAGCCAGCAGGTGTTGCGGGGCGGCACTCATGTGCTGTTCGACGTCAACCAAGCGCTGCCCGGCTATCCCTGGTACGTGGTGATGGCACCGAAAAAGACGCTGGCGGAGCGGCCGGACGATGTGGTGAAGCTGCTGCGCGCCCACGCCAAAGCCATCGCCTGGCTGACCGACCACCCGGCCGAGGGCGACGCCCTGATCGCCGAGGCGTTCAAGCTGGAGCCGGTGAAGCGCGCCGATGGCAGCGAGATCGCCCCGGCCACGGTCGCCGCCGAGGCGCGCAAGCGGCTGGGCTGGTCGGATCGGCTGGAAGAGAGCGACCTCGCCTTCATCCAGCGGCTGATGGACACATCGCTGGCGCTCGGCTTCGTTCCGGCGCCGATGAAGGCGACCGACATCGTCGACAATTCCTATCTCCGCCGGGCGGGCCGCTGATGCGGACCCGGCTTTACGGCTGGGCCGCCTTCCCGGCGCTGCTGCTGGTGTGGAGTGCGGCCGCCTGGAACCTGCCGCCCTATGTCCTGCCGCAGCCCTGGGCGGTGGCGGCGGAGGCGGTGCGGTGGCTCGGCAACGGCCAACTCGCCGTCCATGTCGGCGCCAGCCTGCTGCGCGAGGCCGGCGGCTTCGCGGTCGCCGTGCTGGGCGCGCTGGCGCTGGGTCTGGCCGGTGCGCTGTCGCCGCACTTCCGCGCCTTTTCCGCTCCGCTGGCCGGCCTGTTCATGGCCATTCCGCCCATCGCCTGGGCGCCCATGTCGATGATCTTCTTCGGGCTGGGCTATGTCGCCATCACCATGGTGATCGTGGTCGCCGCCCTGTTCCCGATGGCGGTGACGGTGCAGGAAGGCTTCCTTGCCATCCGCGACGGCAATCTGCGGGCGGCCCGCGTGCTGGGCGCCCGCCGCTGGCAGTTGATCCGCTACGTCTATCTGCCTGCCTCGCTGCCCTTCCTGACCGCAGCGCTGCGCATCGGCTTCAGCCAGGCCTGGCGGGCGCTGGTGGCGGCCGAGATGCTGGGCGCTTCGCAGGGGATCGGCTGGATGGTCGCCATGGGTGGCCAGATCGGCAATGCCACCCAGGTGCTGTTGGGCGTCGCCATCATCGGCATGACCGCCTGGATCACCGAAAGCCTCGTCTTCCGCCGTATCGAGCGGCGCTACCGCCACTGGCACCTCGCCCGGCCCTGAAACGGGCAAAGCCGGAGGAAACGGAATCCCATCGGCCTGTCCACCACAGCTCCGTCCGGACGGACGAGATCGCGAAATTGCAATCGCTGGCGCCGAAGCGGACGCTCACGGTACCGGAAGCCATCCCGATGGTCAGGCCACCCGATCCTGTAAGAGACAGCGGGCGTCGCTGGCTGTTCCAATGGTCAGAACCGTGGTTTGCAAGCGGTCGACCGCCGGTTCGGCCAGCACCCGCGCAGCATTCGCACGGAACTTGGCGATTACGTCCGCATCGCTCATCGGACGTTCGCGGCAGCCGCGCGGATGGGACAGCCGTGGCCCCTCGAACCAGCGGCCGCGCGCGCACACACGCACCTGTCCGGCGGGCCGGCGGGTCTCCCCGCTCATCGCCCCGTCGATCTCGCGGTCGACGGTCGCGGTGACGCGGGTGGCCAGAACCGCGCGGCCATCGTCGGCAAGGGCGTCGGCAACATGCCAGTCGACCGGCGGCAGCCCCAGTGCGAGACAGGCGAGACAGTATGGCAGGCTGAACTGCGCATCGACCATGGTGGCGGGGGCCGCATCCATGAAGTCGCGCGCCAGACCGGCGGAGGTCAGAACCTCGATCCTTTCGATCTCGCCGGCCGCCAGCCCGAAGGTGTCGCGCAGGGTCTCGAAGGACTCCAGCGCCGTATGCATCCAGCGGCAGGCCGGATAGGCCTTGAAGCTGGCATGGCGCGCCCACCAGACTTCTCCCAGCCCGTCGCAGAGGACGTCCGGATCGAAGCGATCCGAACCGATCATCCTCCAGAAGCCGGTCGGCCCGTCGAGGACGTCGGCGGCCCCCACCAGCCCCGCGGTGGCATAGTGGACAGCCCGAAGACCGGCTTCCGTTGCCGGGGCGTTGAAGTCCTTGAAGGAGACCAGCGGACGGCTGTCCCAATTGTAGCGCCGAAGACTTGGCACCGGCGCCAGCGTGCCGGCGAATCCGAAGGCGTTGGCGAGATCGGCGCCATCGAGTCCGAGAAGGCGTCCGTAGACGGCAGACGCTGCCAGCGACTGGTGCTGGCACACACCATAGACCTGCCGGAAGCGCTCCCGGCTCGGCTGGATCGACAGGATGATGCGGGCGTTGATCTCATAGGCGGCGGCGAGCGCCGCCAGCAGCGTGCCGCCATCGGCTTGGGAGACCGCGACACCGCTCAACGCGGCGGCGACCAGGGTCGCTCCGGGATGCCCCATTCCCTTGCCATCGACCTCGAAGCCGTCGTCATGGTCGAGCGCGTTCATCGCCGCGGAATTGACGAAGGCCGCCCCGGCCGCCGTGAGGGAAACACCGGTACCCAGCACAGGACAGGGACCGTCGGCATAGTCCCCCCGCACGGCGGCAAGCACACGCCGGGTCGGATCGGTCTTTGCACCGGCAAGGCCGCAACCGAGCGCGTCGAGCAGGTGCAGCCCAATCTTGCCGGCGACATCGGCGGGAATGTCCGCGACCTCCAGCCCCGCCGCGAAATCTGCCAAGCGCCGCGTCAACGAAGTCATGCTGCCCGCGTCAGCGCTTCGTAGAGGGCGGAAAGCCGCTCGGTCACCGGCCGGCCGCTGCCGCCGATCGTCCGCCCGTCCAATCGCGACACCGGCGTGATACCGCCGAAGGTGCCGGTTACGAAGGCCTCCTCGCTGGCACAGGCCTCGGCCAGCGTGAAATCGGCCTGCCGCACAGGAATCCCATGTGCCGCGCAAAGGTCGAGCACCTTTTTCCGAGTGATCCCGTTGAAGCAGTAGCGCCCGGTCGAGGTCAGCACCGTCCCGCCCGACACAAAGAACAGGTTGGTGGAGTTGCAGCTTGACACGAAACCATGGGGGTCGAGCATCAGCGCCTCCTGCGCGCCGGCGGCGATGGCCGGCAGCAGGGCCTGGATAAGGTTGAGGCGGCTGTGGGAGTTGAGCCGCATGTCGAACATGTCGGGCGGGCTGCAGCGCACCGGCGTGGTGGCGAGCACCAGCCCGTCGCGCTTCACCTGCGGGTCGGGCCGCTTGTGCTCGGCGACGATGGCAATGGTCGGGCGGCCCAGCGCGTTGCGCGGATCCTGATGGATGGTGGTCTTCTCGCCGCGCGTGACCATCAGGCGGATGTGAACACCGTCGGTCATGCCGTTGGCGTCGATGGTCTGTTGCAGCGCCTCGCGCAATCCATCGCGCGACAGGCCGATGTCGAGCGCAATGGCCCTCGCCCCCGCCTCCAGCCGGTCGAGATGATCGTCGAGGAAGACGAAGCGCCCATCGACATAGCGGACGCCTTCCCACACCCCGTCGCCCAGCCCGAAGCCGGCGTCGAAAATGGAGACGGTGGCCTGCGCGCGGGTGACAAGCCGGCCGTTCAGCCAGATCAGCACCCCATCGTTGCGGTGGTCGTCTTGCGGCGTCTGCGCGCCTTTGCCGGTGAGTTGCATGGGAGAACCGTCAGAATCGGAAAGCGGTGAAACGGTCGAGGAAACGCCGGGTGCGCTCCTCGCGCGGGGACTTCAGCACCTGCTCGGGCGGGCCGTCCTCCAGGATGCGGCCCTCGTGCAGGAAGAGGATGCGGGTGGCGAAGTGATAGGCGAAGCCCAGCTCATGGGTCACCAGCAGCATGGTCCGCCCGTCCTCCGACAGGTCGTTGATGACGCCGAGCACTTCCCCAACCAGCTCCGGATCGAGCGACGAGGTCGGCTCGTCGAACAGCAGCACCTCCGGATCCATCGCCAGGGCGCGGGCGATGGCGACACGCTGCTGCTGGCCGCCGGACAGGCGGGCCGGATGGGCGTCGGCCTTCCCGCCGAGACCGACCCGGTCCAAATGCCGCTGCGCCGTCGCCCGCGCCTCGGCCTTCGGCCGGCCGAGCACCGACAGCGGCCCCTCCATCACATTCTCCAGCGCGGTCATGTGCGGGAACAGGTTGAATTGCTGGAAGACCATGCCGACCCGTGCCCGCAGGCGGTTCAGCTCGGCCTCGCGGTAGCGGGTGGCGCCGCCGGCCGCCGGCCGGCCGACCGCCTCCCCGTCGAGGATCAGGCGCCCTCTGGTCGGCATCTCCAGCACGTTCAGGCAACGCAGCAGCGTGCTCTTGCCCGACCCGCTGGAACCGAGGATCGCGATGCGTTCGCCCCGGCGCACGGAAAGGTCGATGCCTTTCAGCACTTCGGTGGAGCCGAAGCTCTTGTGCAGATCCTCGACCTGCAGCACGACGTCGTCGGCCCTCGTCATGCCCGGCCCGCCGCGAAGCGCCGTTCCAGCGCGTAGGATGCCAGCGTGAAGGGATAGATCAGCAGGAAATAGATCATGGCCACAACGGTGAAGGTTTCCATGGGAATGTAGTTCTGGCTGCTGAACAGCCGCGCGCTGTACATCAGCTCGTGAACGGTGATGACCGAGGCGACCGAGGTGTTCTTCGCGAGTTCGACCGCACGGTTGGTGAAGGCCGGCACCATGCGCCGCACCGCCAGGGGCAGGATGATGCGGCGCAACAGCCGCAGGCGGCCCATGCCGAGCGCCCGCCCGGCCTCCCACTGCCCGGCCGGAACCGACTGGATGCCGCCGCGGTAGATCTCGGCGCAATAGGCCGAGGCGTTCAGGCTCAGGGCCAGCACGGCGGCGGCAAAGGCGGGCAGCTGGATGCCGCTCAGCACCGGCAGCGCGTAGTAGAACCAGATGAGCTGGACCAGAACCGGCGTGTTGCGGAACAGTTCGACGAAGCCGCGCGCCGGCCAGGCGATCCAGCGCCGCGGCGAGATGCGGGCAAGGCCGATGAGCAGCCCGCCGGACAGGCCGGCGGCAAGCGCCGCCGCCCACAGCGCCAGCGTCAGGCCACAGGCTTCGAGAAGCAGGTCGATGTTGGCGAAGACCTCGCCGAACTGAAACTCCGGCATCGTGATCGTCGGCATGGTCATCGCGCTCCCGCCCGGCGGCCGCGCGCCTCCAGCCACTCGGCCAGCTGGCTGGCGGAGAACAGGACGACGAAGAACAATCCGGCGACCACCGTGTAGACCTCAAGCGGGCGGTAGGTCTGGGTCACGATCACCATGGCGCTGTAGATTGTCTCGTGAAAGGCCAGTGCCGCGGCCAGCGTCGTTGTCTTCACCAGCTCGAAGCTGCGCTCGACGAAGGGCGCCGCCATCCGGCGGGCGGCCTGCGGAAGGATGATCCGCCGCATCAGCCGCGCCCGCCCCATGCCGAGTGCCCGGCCGGCCTCCCACTGGCCACGCTCGACCGACAGGATGCCGCCGCGGAACACTTCGGCGAAGAAGGCCGCCGACTGGATGCCCAGCGCCGCCAGGGCGGCGGCGAAGGGGGGAAGGGTCAGCCCGAACGCCATCGGCAGGCCGTAGAAGAACCAGAAGAAATGCACCAATGGCGGCGTGTTGCGGTAGAATTCGGTGAAGGCCAGTGCCGGCCAGGACAGCGTCCGCCGGCCCGACAGGCGCATCGCCGCCAGCAGGCCGCCGACCGCCACCCCCACCGCTATGCCGCAGACCGAGAGCAGCAGGGTCTGGCCCAGCCCGGCCAGCAGGATATCGGCATTGCGGGCGACGGCGAAGAAATCCCAGACATAGGCCATGAGGCGTTCCTGCGCTCCCCTTCCTGTGCTTCAAGCCCGCCCCCCGGACCGGCCCCAGGACCGGCCGGGGGACGGATGACCGGTTCAGCTGCGGGACCATTGCTCGCGCACGAGCGCCGGAGCGTCCTTGGGGTCGATCCCGCGGAAGGCGAGGAACTCTTCGTAGATCTTCTGGATCTTGCCCGATTCATAGAGCGACTGGATGGCGATGCCGACCCAGTCGCGCCACGACTTGTCCACGTCGCGCCGCACGCCGGCGCTGGTCGAGGCGGCACGGATCGGATCGGGCAGCAGCACGGTGCCGCGCTTCACGCGGCTGCGCAGCATGACCAGGGCCGGATGGAACAGCGAGACCGCATCGACACGGCCGGAGACGAAGGCGGCCCCCACCTCGTCGATGTTGGGAAAGCGCTCCAGCTTGGCATTGGTCAAGCGAGCGGTCAGTTCGCGGTCCGGCGAGGTGCCGAGCACGACGCCGATGCGCACATCGGGCTTGTCGAGGTCGCTCCAGCTCTTCGCTGCCAGACCGTCGCGGGCGAGGATGCCGAGCGCATAGTAGAACATCGGCTGAACCGGGAAATCGACGGCGAGCGCCCGCTGGGGCGTCGCGTCCATGGCGAACAGCACATCGAACTGCCCCGCCTGAAGACCGGCGACCGCGGTTCCCCAAGTGGTCTCGACGGCGACGGGCTTGACGCCGAGTTCCTCGGCCAGGGCGACACCGGCGCCCCAGCCGATCCCCTTCCATTCTCCCGACCGCTGGTCCTTGAAGAACCAGGGCTCGCCGGGCGGCGTCCCGATCCGCAGTTCTCCGCGGTTGCGGACCTGCTGGAGGGTATCGGCAGACTGCTGCGCCGCCGCCGGTCCCGGTGTGGCGGCGACGAGGGAAACACCGGCCCCGGCGCCGGTCAACATGATCGCACCGAGCGCACTGCGCCGCTGAATCTTCATTTCGTCCATGTGCTGCACTCCCTTTTTCCAAGGACTATCAACGGCTTTTTTGTTCCGCAACATAAAAACGTATGTATTTTGTCGCTTTCTATTATTAAACAATTCTAGATTGTTCTATTTGCGTGTCGAACGCGCTGGGCCGCCCCGCGATGGCGATGGATGCATCTCCATGGCCCAGCTCACGCTCCATCGCGTTATTTCCTTGTTTGGAAATCATGGTTTTAAGATAAACAAACAATTCATATGGTGACTCTTATGATCGATGTGGCAGTACTTCCCCCAGCCGTTGGGCACGCTTGCTCGGTCTCCCGGAAGCGCCGACCTGGAGTCTGGCCCTGATCATTTGCGGAGCTTGGGGACTGCTGACATGGCTCCCCAGTTCGCGCGCAGCGGGTGCCGCCTGAACGCCCGGATGGGATAGACAGGGAGAAAGTGCCTGGAGAAAAAAGGCTCAGGACAGAGTATCGGTGTGCGACAGCACGAGGAACAGCAAGGCGTCGCCGTCTCCGCTGTTCACGCAGGCATAGGGGATATCGGCATCGAAAAGAATGGTGTCGCCGACAGCCCGCCGGCCCAGGTCCCCGACGGTCCGAAGCCCCACCGCGCCCTCCGCAACGATCAGATGGGCACTCGTTCCCGGCGGATGACCACCGTCACCCTCGCTGCCGCCCGGATGCAGGCGGATCTCGAAGATGTCCGCCCCCCACCCGTCCCCCGGCGGGGCCAGCAGCCGCGACTGGGCCAGCCCATCGGGTCAAATCAACGTCCTGGTCTGGGCCTGGCGCATCACCACCACCCCGCCCTGCTCGGTGAACCGGGTCAGCGATGCGAACCAAGACCCGCAAGGGCCGGCCCACCCCCGACGACCTGGACGAATTGATCGACAAGGTTTGGAAGGTGCCCGCCTTCTTCCTGGCCCATCCGTGCGCCATTGCTGTCTTCGGCCGCGAATGCACCCGCCGCGGCGGGCCTCCGCCCACCGTCACCCTGCACGGCTCACCCTTCCTGACCTGGCGTGGTCTGCCGCCGATCCCCAGCGACAAAGCTGTACGCCACACCGGACGGCCGGACCAACATACTGCTGCTGCGTACCGGCGAGGCGAAGCAGGGCGTCGCCGGCCATCGTCGCGGCGGCGATCGCCATTCTCCGCGCCATCTGCGACCGGAGGCGGGGTTTCACCCGGTATGGCGTCCGCGTTGCGTGTCTTCGCCATGATTGGCGAATTGGGAGGGCGTGACGCCGAAGTGGCGGCGGAACATCGCGGTGAAGGCACTGGGACTGTCATAGCCGAGGTTGAGCGCCACGGTGGTGACGGGGGTGCCGCTCGTCAGCATCTCCGCCGCCTGGAACAGACGCAGCCGCTGGCGCCACGCCGAGAAGCTCATTCCCGTCGCATCGCCGAATCGCCGGGTGACGGTGCGCCGTGACAGCCCGACCGTGTCCGCCAGCGCGTCGAGCGACCGATCGTCCGCCGGGTCATCGATGATCATGCGGGCGATCTGCGCCATCGCGCGGTCGGCCGGCATCGGCAGATGTTCGTGCTCCAGCGGCAGTGCCGCGATTTCATCGAGGACCACCAGCCCGAGCCGCTCCTCCCGCGTGCCTGAATCGGCGCCGTCCTGCCAATGGCTGATACGGGCGATCCCCTCCCGCAGCAGGCTCGGGGTGGAAGCGCTGCCGAAGCAATCCGGCAGCCGGCCGCACATCTCCGGCGCCACATAGACGTACCAGCCGGAAAAACTCCCGCACAGCCGCAACGCATGCTCCTGCCCCGGCGGGATCCAGGCGCAATGCCCGCTCGGCACCATCCAGCTTCCCTGGCGGGTGTAGATCGTCAGCAGGCCGGTGGAGACCACCACCGCCTGCCCGCGGGCATGGCTGTGCCAGCGGATCGTCACCGGCTTCGTCACGCGCTCCCGCCCGATCGCCAGCACCGTCGGCTGTTCGGGCGCATCCAGGCTGGCAAGCGAATAATTCAGCAGCCGCATGGCCTCGTCTCGATAGTTCCTGTCCCACCCGCAGGAGCGGGATGCAATGAGGAATGATACTCATTCTCATCACGGGCCGGTAGATGCTTCCGGCGTGCAGCAGGACAAGCGACAGAGGATGCGATGGGGCAGACGGTGCGGATCCGGACGGCGGAGAGCCAGGGGAAGAGGAAGAACCGGCGCAATGCCACGATCCCGGCGATGCTGGCGGTGGCAGCGACCGTCTGGACGCCGGCTTGGGCACAGAATGCGGCCGGGCAGCAAGGGGCCGGCCAGCAAGGGGTTGGACCGCAGGGCGGTGCGACGCTCAGCCTGCCTGCGGTGTCGGTGACGGCGAGCCCCGGCAACCCGGCGCTGGCAGCCGACGGCTACGTCGCCCCCGCCGCGGTGGGCGCCACCAAGACCGGCGCCACCCTGCTGGAAACGCCGCAGACCGTCACCGTCATCACCCGGGACGAGCTGGACGCCCGCCGGCCGCAGACCGTCCGGTCGGTCCTGCGCTACGCCCCCGGCGTGCAGATCAGCGAGGACGCCGACAACCGGCTGGACAGCCTGACGGCGCGCGGCTTCGCGCTCGACCAGTATCTGAACGGGCTGAAGCAACTCTCCGGCACCTGGGCGGTGCCGAAGACCGAGCCTTACCTGCTGGAACGGGCGGAAGTGCTGACCGGCCCCTCCTCCGTCCTCTACGGGCAGGCGTCGCCCGGCGGCATCCTCAACATGGTCGCCAAGCGCCCGACCGCCGAGCCGCTGCATCAGGTGGAGATCCAGTCCGGCACCGGCGCGATGACGCAAGGCGCCTTCGATCTCGGCGGGCCGCTCGACAAGGAGGGCCGCGTGCTCTACCGGCTGACCGGCATCGGGCGGACCGCCGAGACGCAGACCGACCACACCAGGGAACAGCGCGTCGCCATCGCCCCGTCGGTAACCTGGAAGCCGGACGACGACACCAGCCTGACCCTGCTGGCCAGCCACCTGCATGACCCGAAGGGCGGCATCTGGAACCTGCTGCCCTATTCCGGCACCCTGCAGCCCAACCGCTACGGCAGGATCTCGCCCAGCTTCTACACCGGCGACACCGGGTTCGAGAGCTTCAGGCGCGACCAGAGCCAGATCGGCTACGAGTTCGAGCACCGCTTCGGCAAGACGCTGACCGTCCGGCAGAATGCCCGCTACACCCACATCGACATCGACTACGCCTCGGTCCAGGGACTGAACCTCCAAGCCGACCAGCGGACGCTGAACCGCCAGACCTACACCGCCGACGAGCGGCTCGACAGCTTCGCCATCGACAACCAGGCGGAGCTGAAGCTCGACACCGGGCCGCTGTCGCACACGCTGCTGGCGGGGCTCGACTACCAGCGGATCAACTGGGACAATTTCACCCGCTTCGGCGCCGCGCCGACGCTGGACATCCTGGCGCCCGACTACAATCAGGTCATCAGGCTGCCCGGCGTCTTCCAGAACGCCTACCAGACCCAGAGCCAGGTCGGTGCCTACCTCCAGGACCAGATCCGGCTGGGCGGCTGGTCGCTGCTGCTGGGCGGGCGCGAGGACTGGGCGACGACAGACAGCGAGAACCGTGTCACCAACCGCCGCACCAGCCAGTTCGACCGCGCCTTCACCGGCCGCGTCGGGCTGACCTACCTGTTCGACAACGGTCTGGCGCCCTACGTCAGCTACGCCACCTCCTTCCAGCCGGTCGCCGGCACCAACCGGCAGGGCGCCGCCTTCGAGCCGACCAAAGGCAAGCAGGTCGAGGTCGGGCTGAAGGTCCAGCCGAAGGGGTCCAACAGCTTCGCCACCGTCTCGGCCTTCGACCTGCGCCAGACCAACGTCACCACGCCAGATCCGGTCAACGCGAACTTCAACGTGCAGACCGGCGAGATCCGCTCGCGCGGCGTCGAGGTGAGCGGCGTCGCCAGCCTGGCCGACGGGCTGAACGTCCGCGCCTCCTACGCCTATCTCGACAACGAGATCACCAAGGACAATTCCGGCAATGTCGGTCACCGGCTGAACAATGTGCCGGCGCACATCGCCTCGCTGTGGGCCGACTACACGATCCAGGCGCAGGCGTTGAAGGGGCTGGGCTTCGGCGGCGGCGCCCGCTATGTCGGACCGACCTACGCCACCAACGCCAACACCGTGAAGATCCCGGACTATGCCGTGTTCGACGCGGCGGTGCATTACGACCTGGGACAGGCGCTGCCCTCCCTGCAGGGAACGCAACTGGCGGTCAACGCCTCGAACATCTTCGACCGTGAATATGTGTCGGTCTGTTCGGCCGTCGGCTGCCGCTATGGCCTGGGCCGCACGGTCTATGCCAGCGTGCGTTACTCCTGGTGACGGCGGCCATGGTTCGCGGGGCGCCTCCCTGGGCACTCCCCGTGTCGCGGCGCCGCCTGCTGGGCGGCGCATTCGCCCTGGGGGGTGGCGGAGAATGGACTGGCGGGCTGGGCGCGCGCGCCGCCCAGGCTGCCAGTCCGCCGCGCCGTGTCGCCGTGCTCGACTGGGGGCTGGCGGCCAGCTGCGTTGCGCTCGGATGCGTCCCGGTCGGCGTGCCGGCGCCGTCCTGGTGCACGCGCTATGTCGGCTACCCGGCGCTGCCGGCCGGGGTGGTCGATGTCGGCCTGCTGTTCACGCCGAACTTCGAGCTGTTGCAGGAGCTGAAGCCGGACGCGATCCTGATCCCGCCGGGACTGGACGTGATGCGCGGTCCGCTGGAGCGAGTGGCGCCGGTCTTCGCCGTGGCCCTCGACCGGCCGGGAGCCGCGGTGCTGGAGCGGGCGGGATCGGAGACGAGGCGGCTGGCCGCCCTCCTGGGTCTGGAGGCGGCGGCGGAAGCGCTGGCCGCCCGTGCCGAAGCGGCGCTTGAGAAAGCGGCCCACAGGCTGGCGCCATTGGCGGACCGGCCGGTCTGGCTCGTCAACATCCTCGACCAGCG
>NZ_BADK01001038.1 GCF_000333595.1 Azospirillum sp. B506 | reverse complement strand
AATGGGCCGGCGACCCGCGCTACGCCAACGAACATTGGCGGATGGACCAGATTTTCGCCCGCGCCCCGGCCCTATCCTGACTCCGCTTCTCCGAACTGGAAATTCAAAGATGACCGAGCACCGTTCGCCCATCCTGTCGCGCCGCCGCNTGCTGAGCGGAGTTGGCACAGCCGCAGCCGCCGGACTGCTGGCCCGCCCGGCCTTCGCCGCCGCCAATGCCACCGGTGCCGCCGGCGACACTCTCAACGTCGGCCACCAGCGCTCCACCATCCACTCGCTCCCGGACGCCTCCGGCCAGTTGAAGAACATCCCCTAAACGCTGGAGTTTGCCGATTTCCCGGCCGCGGCACCGGTGCCGGAAGCGCTGGGCGCAGCGATGCCAAGGCCGAAGACATCCGCGCATCCACTTCCTGGCGCTGCTGCTGCCGGTGATCGTGCTGACCATCGTCATCTACGCCCCGGCTTCCTTGTCCAAATCACTGCTTTCGTTGCTCCCTGCCGGCCTTGTCGTCGACCGGGTTTCCGTCGACGCTGATCGGGTGACCTTTGTGGCCCACATGCGGGCGACAAAGGCAGCCTGTCCGCTGTGCCGCAGCCCGTGCGCACGCATCCACAGTCGGTACTCACGACATCTGGGCGATCTGCCGTGGCAGGGCCGGGTTGGCGACCTTCACCCGCAGGTTCGCCACTTCCGGCGTGCGGCAGCGGACTGTCCCCGCCGCCCGGTTGGCCACCCGGCTCGCCATGCCGGTGAGCGGGCGACACGCTGCTGCGCCTGATCCGGGCGGAGCCCGATGGCGCCGATCCCAACACCCTGTGTCATCGGCATTGGTCGAATTTGGCCAGGACGGATCGATCGCCGCCGGTAAATCGACTGGCGGAGCAGCCCCGCCCATTGCCAAACCCTACCCGTCCCAGCGGTGGGAGAGAATGAAGCTGTAGCGTTCGGACCGGATGTCGAACACCGAACGGTCGGCACAGCCGCCGCCAACGAAGACGGACCGGCGCTGCATCACCAGCACCGGCGTGCCCGCTGGCAGGCCGAGTGCCGCCGCAACCTCCGCTTCGGCTGCTGCCGCCTTGACCTCGATGTCGGCGCCGCCGACCGGCTTGCCGACGATGTCCTGCAGGATGCCGTAGATTGGCCTGTGCCCGGCCGCTTGCCAGTCGACCAGTTCCAGAGCCGGAGGCAGCAGGCTGCGGCCAAGAGCCACCGGCTCGCCATCCACCAGATGCAGGCGGCACACCTCCAGGCAGGTCGGGCCGAAATCCTCCCGCAGTTCCAACGGAGTCGGCACCAGCCGCGCCGACAAGGGCCGCATCGTGGCGTCCAACCCCTGCAGGCGCAGCGATTCGTGGAAACTGCGCAGACGGTCGAGCGGATGCTGGACGCGCTTGCCCGCCGTGAAGGTTCCCTTGCCCTTGCGGCGCTCGATCAGCCCCTCCGCCTCCAGCCGGTCAAGCGCCAGCCGGACGGTGACCCGACTGACGCCGAAGCGGACACCGATCTCGTTTTCGGTCGGCAACCGCCCCGACGGCTCGAACAGACGAGCGGCGATCTCGTCGCGCAGCCGGTCGGCAATCTGCCGGTACAGCGCCGTCGCGTTGTCTCGCACCACGGGCACCCAGGCTTCCCTCCCTGATTGATCGACCCGACCAACGGATCGAGGCTGCCTAGATGCCACCGGCGGCGGGACGGCTCAAGCCTCGACGCTGCCAGGCCGCCGGCTGCGTGAATCCGATTAAATTCCCTAGTTGCCAAGTATTTTATTATATGTATTATATTGTATTGTCTTGTTGAACCGGTTGATAGGAAGGGTAGAATGGATATGGGCTGTGAAATCCTGCTCTCTCCTTCCAGCGTTCGCAGCGGCGGAGCCGCCTTCCATGTGGACGGTGTGGATTTCGCCTATGATGGCGCACACCCGGTATTCCGATCGCTGGCGCTGACCGCCCGCCCTGGAGAGTTCGTGGCGCTGCTCGGCCCATCGGGCTGCGGCAAGACCACGCTGCTCAATCTGCTGTCCGGCTTCCTGCCGCCCAATTCCGGCCGCATCACCATCGACGGGGAGACGGTGACGCCGGAAATGCCGTCGCTCGGTTATGCCTTCCAGTCGCCGCAGTTGTTTCCTTGGCTGGACGTGCTCGACAATGTCCGATTCGGTCTGAGAATGGCCGGCCGGCTGCCGGATGCGGACCGGCGGGACAAGGCGATGGCGGCGCTGGCGCTGGTCGGGCTGGAGGCCGCGGCCGGCAAATTCCCCCACCAGCTGTCGGGCGGCATGCAGCAGCGGGTGGCCCTGGCCCGCGCACTGGTGCTGGAACCGCGCCTGCTGCTGATGGACGAGCCGTTCGCCGCGCTGGACGCCATCACCCGCGCCACCCTCAACGAAGAACTGCTGCGGCTTTGCGGCCGGCTCGGCCAAACGGTCCTGTTCATCACCCACGACGTGGAGGAGGCGGTGTTCCTGGCCGACCGCGTCGTGCTGCTCGGCATCGCCCCGGCCGGCATCCACAGCGAACTGGCCATCGACCTGCCCCGCCCGCGCCGCCTGCGCGAGACCCGGCGGCTGGAGCGCTTCACCACCCTGACCGACACGCTGCTGGAGCGGATTTCCGCCATCGTCGCCGCGGCCTGAGCCGCCCTGCGGACGTTTCCCTGCCAGCTTCCAACCAGCACCGATCAAAAGGATTTCGCGCATGAACCGGATGTTCGCCGCGGCGCTGTCCGCTGCCTTGTACGGCTCCATCGTGCTGCTCGCCGGCATCGCCCCGGCCGGGGCCGCCACCACGGCCGACAGCCGCCCACTCCGGATCGGCT
>NZ_BADK01001039.1 GCF_000333595.1 Azospirillum sp. B506 | reverse complement strand
GCATCGTAATCGATTACCGCGATTTTCCGACCGACGGGTCCGACATCCAAATTCTCGTAGGGAACTTTGAGCACGACATGGTTCATCGGCCCGCGCCCACTGGTTGGATCGAAGGCGTAAACCTTCAAGGGACGCGATTGTGGCTTCGGGTAGCGGCCTGCCGAGACCATTCTCCGATCTCCCAGTTTTTGTCCGTTCGTAAAAATCAGGAGATTCCACACATTTTTCGCGGCAACAACCAATCGAAGGCACGGCAATCAACGTGTACCAGAGCGGGCATGAGCTTACCCCACGCGAGTTGTCGACACAACCAATCAGGAAGATATCCAGGGTAAGCCGTTCAGATTACCAGCGGTAGGGGCGGCGTCATCCAACAGAAGATGTATGGCAGCAGGGTCGCAAGGCCGCCATGCTCGCCCAAAGCATGCAGCCAGCTTTCGAGACCGGCCTTCCCGCCACCGCTCACCGCCAGCCCCAGAAATCGTCACCTTCGGCAAGATAGCTGCGGCTCAGCACCATCTTGTGGACCTCCGACGCGCCGTCGACCAGCTTGGCCTGCCGGGCGTAGCGGTAGATCCATTCCAACACCGTGTCCTTGGAATAGCCACGAGCGCCGCACAGCTGGATCGCCGTGTCCGCCGCCTTGAACAGCGTGTCGGCGACCTGGACCTTGGCCATCGACACCTCCTTGCGGGCGAAACTGCCGTTGTCCAGCGCGTGCGCCGCCTTCATGGTCAGCAGCCGGCCGATCTCGATCTGCATCGCCGCTTCGCCCAGCATCCATTGCACCCCTTCATGCTCGGCCAGCGGGGTGCCGAAGCTCTCACGCTCCTTGACATAGGCTCCGGCGATCTCCAGGCAGCGCTTGGCGAGGCCGGTCCAGCGCATGCAATGGGTCAGCCGCGCCGGTCCCAGCCGGATCTGCGTCGCCTTCAGCCCGTCGCCGACCGTCATCAGCACATTCTCGTCCGCGATCTCCAAACCGTCGAAGACCAGCTCGCAATGGCCGCCATGCTCCTCCGGCCCCATGATCGGGATGCGGCGCTCGATGCGCCAGCCGGGCTGGTCCCTGTCGAACAGGAAGGCGGTCAGTCCCTTGCGCGGGTCTTCCGATGTGCGCGCCATCAGGATGAAATGCTGCGCGACGCGGGCCCCGGTGATGAACCATTTGCGCCCGGTGATCACCCAGCGGTCGCCCCTGCGCTCGGCCCTCGTCTTCATCATCGACGGGTCGGAAACGCCGCGGGGATGCGGTTCGGTCATGGCGAAGGCGCTGCGCACCCGCCCCTCGACGATGGGGACGAGCCAGCGATCCTTCTGTGCCGGGGTGCCGACCATGCTCAGCAACCGCATGTTGCCGTCGTCCGGGGCGGCGGCGTTGAAGCAGACCGGACCGAAGATCGAGCGGTTCATCTCCTCGTAGCAGGCGGCGACGCCGACCATCGGCAGGCCCTGACCACCGGCTTCCTTCGGCAGTTGCAGGGTCCACAGGCCGGCCGCCTTCGCCTTGGCGCGCAAGGCTTCCAGCGGCGCTTCCGCGATGTTCTCGTGCTCGTCCCAATTGGCGCGGTCGGCCTCGACCGGCAGGATCTCGTCCTCGACGAAGGCGCGGACCCGGCGGCGATAGTCTTCCAGTTCGGCAGGAAGGGTGAAGTCCATGGAAACGCTCCTCGATAGTATTAATGCGGGATCGTTACAGCGAGGAGACCAGATGACCGCCATCGACGGCCAGCACCGCCCCTGTCATGTAGGCGCCGGCATCCGACGCCAGCAGAAGCAGCGGGCCGTCCAGATCGGCCAGCCGGCCGAGCCGACGCTGTGGAATGCGCTTGACCAGCGCCTTGCCGGCCTCGCCGGCGAAGAAGTCCGCGTTCAACTCGGTCGCGACATAGCCGGGGCAGAGCGCGTTGACGCGGATGTCGTAACGGGCCAGTTCCAGAGCCATCGCCTTGGTCAGATGCACCAGCCCGCCCTTGGCGGAAGCATAGGACGAGAGCTGTCCCGCCACCCGCAGCCCAAGGATGGAGGCGATGTTGACGATGGCCCCGCCCTTCCCGTCGTCGCGCATGCGCCGTGCCACCGCGCGCGCCACCCTGGCGCAGCCGGTCAGGTTGGTGTCGACCACCCGGTCCCACTCCTCCTCACCCATGTCGAGGAAGGAGCGTGTGGCGGTGACGCCGGCATTGTTGACGAGGATGTCGATGCGCCCAAGCGCCCCCCACGCCTCGCCCACCGCCGTGGCGACGGAGGCGGGAGCGGTGACATCCATGGCGACGACCACGGCGCTGCCGCCGGTCGCCTCGATGATGGTGCGGGTTTCGGCCAGCGCATCGGTCCGCCGCGCGGCCAGGACGACACGGGCGCCCGCCCTCGCCAGCACGCCAGCAAAATGCCGGCCGAGACCGCTCGACGCGCCGGTGACCAGCGCCGTCCTGCCAATCAGGTCGATGGTGACGCTCATGCTTCCTCCCATGGTTGGGATCGTTTGGCGCGGAGACGGGACACCGTCCCGACCGGCACTCCTATAAAATCGAGCGAGCGCTCGATTTATATCCCTTGGCACCGATCCTGCGCAAGAATGATCAGCGCCGCCAACAATGCGGCGAACGGCATGAGAAGCCTGCGAGGGTTTGGAAGCCGGCGATGGCGTTCAACGGCGTCGCTGTCCAGCGCATGGACCACCCGGCCGTCGCGGTCGGAAAAGCGGACGCTGGCGTTGCGGACCTGGAGCATGGGCGCTCTCCTGCCCGTGGTTGGCTCCGACAAAAACATCGCCCGATATCAAGCTGGCACTTGACCTCGCGCCATTTTCCTATTTTCCTATAGGCAATTCATAATTTAAACAACATCAATATGTGATATTGCTGCAGCCGTTCGGAAACGTCATGGCCCCACCACCTGACCCCACCACCTGACACGGAGACCTGCCATGCGGAATTTGGATGATTTCGACCGGATGGTGATGGCGTCGCTCTGTCCCTCCGGCGCGCTCATGCTGACGCTTGTGCCGTCCGATGGCACGACTGCCGACGTGAACGATCCTGGCGTCCCGGACAATGGCAACGGGGACGCCAGCAATGGGGACGGCGGCGGGGACATCGGCCTGCTTCCCCTCGGTCTCGGCATTGCCTCGGCCATTCTCCTGGCATCGTTGGCGGCGCTGGCCTGATCCGGCCGGCAGTCGCCTCCAACTCTCGAAGGATAAGAAAAAGTGGCGGTTCAGGACCATGACGCATACTGGCACCCCGGCCTGGAAACCCAGAGCCGCGCCGACTGGCGGCAGTTGCAGTTGGACCTGCTGAAGGACCATCTCCAGCACGCTTACGAAGGCTCGCCCTACTACCGCGCCGCCTTCGACGCGCAGGGGGTAACGCCGGGGGACCTGCGCACCCTGGACGACCTGCGGCGCTTCCCCTTCCTGACCAAGGCGACCATCCGCGACCGCCAGGTGGCGGTGCCGCCCTTCGGGGATCTGGTCGCCGTACCGGAACGGGAGATCGTCTACATTTCAGCCTCCAGCGGCTCGACCGGGGTGCCGACCGCCTCCCCCTTCACCGCCAAGGATTTCGAGGAGTGGATCGACTATGAAGCGCGGCAGTTCTGGTCGAGCGGCCTGCGCCCGACCGACCGCTACGCGCATGCGCTGAACTTCTCGCTGTTCGTCGGCGGTCCCTGCGTGCTGGGCGCACAGAAGCTGGGAGCACTCAGCATCCATGCCGGAACCCTGCCGTCGGAACGGCTGCTGGCGGTACTGAACCAGTTCAAGGCGACAGCGCTGTGGACGACGCCATCCTATGCCTGGCATCTGGGCGAAACCGCCCAGCACGAGGGCATCGACCCGGCCCGCGACCTTGCCGTCCGCCGCCTGTTCGTGGCGGGCGAGCCCGGCGGCTCCATCCCGGAGACGCGCGAACGGATCGAGGCGCTGTGGGGAGCGGAGGTCTACGACTATTACGGTTTGTCGGACATCTTCGGCTCCTGCGCCGGCATGTGCGTGGAGAAGGACGGGCTGCACTGGGCCGAGGACCATATCCTGGTCGAGGTTCTCGACCCCGAAACCCTCGAACCGGTGGAGGAGGGAGAGCGCGGCGAGCTGGTGCTGACCACCCTGCGCAAGCGCGCCCGCCCGATCATCCGCTTCCGCACCGGCGACATCGTGTCGGTGACGACGGAGCTATGCCGTTGCGGCCGCACCTCGCTGCGGCTGAAGGGCGTGCATGGGCGGCTCGACGACATGCTGATCGTCAAGGGCGTCAACCTGTTCCCCGGCGACGTGGAGGCGGTGGTGCGCCAGGATCCGGCGCTGACCGGCGAATACCGGCTGGTGCTGGACCGGGTCGAGCGGTTGGACCGCCTGACGGTCGAGGCGGAACACACCCAAGGATTCAATGGCGATCTGGAAGAGCTGCGGGGCCGGCTGCGCCGCCAATTGAAGGCCGCCACCGGCGTCGGGGCAGAGGTCGCCCTGCTCGCCCCCGGCACTCTGCCCCGCGCCGTCCACAAGGCCAAACGAATCGACGACCGCCGCCAGCATGTGTGGTCGTGAACCAATCCCCAGACGGAGCCTGCCCCATGCCGGACACCACTTTTCCCGTCACCGAACGGCTGCGCGACGACATCGCGCCCGAACACATCGCTTTGGCCGCCGACCGCCTGTTCCTCAGTGCGCGTACGCCGCAGTCCTGGTCCGACCGGCCGGTCCCGGTGGAGACTTTGCACCACCTCTACGAACTGGTCCGGCTGGCACCGACCGCCTTCAACGGCAGCCCGGCGCGCTTCGTCTTCCTGACGACACCGGAGGCGAAGGAGCGGCTGCGCCCGGCGCTGAGCCGTGGCAACCAGCCCAAGCTGACGGCCGGCGCCATCGCCATCGTCGCCTATGACCGCCGCTTCTTCGAACATCTGCCACTGCTCAGCCCGCATTACGACCCCTCGCCGATGTTCGTCGACGAACCGTCGCTGGCCGAAACCACCGCGTTCCGCAACGGGTCGCTGCAGGCCGGCTACCTGATCCTGGCCGCCCGGCTGCTTGGGCTGGATGCCGGACCAATGTCGGGATTCGATGCCGCAGCGGTCGATGCGGAGTTCTTTGCCGACGGCCGCCTGAGCACGAACCTGCTGGTGGCCCTGGGCCATGCCGACGGACCGCCGTCACGCCCGCGCGCGCCGCGGCTGGACCTGTCGAAGGCGGTGGTCATCCTTTGACCCCGCCGGATGCCAGGGCCGACGGCGCCCGCAAATTCCCCGTCATCCGCTGCCCCCGGTGAGACCCGCCATGACCAGTTCCCATTCCCTCCTGCGCCGGTCCCTGCTGGGCACGGCGCTGCTCCTCGCCGCCGGGATCGCCGGCCTGATGCCGGAAGCGGCACGGGCGGAGGCGACGGAGGTCCGCTTCGCCCGCAATCTCGGCCTCGGCTATCTGCCGCTCTATGTCATGCAGGACAAGGGCCTGGTGGAAAAGCAGGCCCGCGCCGCCGGGCTGGGGGAGGTCAAGGCCAGCTACATCCCGCTCGGCAACCCGACGACGATCACCGAGGCCACCCTCTCCGGCAATGCCGATTTCGGTGCCGCCGGGGTGCCGGCCTTCATCATCGCCTGGGACAAGACCAAAGGGAACGCCAACCTGCGGGGACTGGCGGCGCTGAACGCCCAGCCGGCCTATCTCAACACCAACCGCCCCGAGGTGAAGAGCCTGAAGGACTTCACCGAAAAGGACCGCATCGTCGTTCCATCGGTCCGCGCCTCCTACCAGGCCATCGTGCTGCAGATCGCGGCGGAGCAGGCCTTCGGCACCGGACAACACGCGAAGCTGGATGCCCAGACCGTCTCGCTGGCCCATCCGGACGGCACCGCCGCGCTGCTGTCCGGCAAGACGGAAATCACGGCGCATTTCACCAGCCCACCCTTCCAGGACCAGCAACTGCGCGATCCGAAGATCCACAAGGTGCTGAGCAGTTATGACGTGCTGGGCGGCCCGGCCTCCTTCAGTGCGCTGTGGACGTCCACCGCCTTCCACGACACCAACCCGAGGCTGATCAAGGCGGTGCTGGCGGCGCTGGAGGAGGCGGTGGCGCAGATAAAGGCGGACCCGCAGGAGGCCGCCCGCGCCTACATCCGCATCGAGAATTCCAGGCTGGGCGTGGAGGAGGTGGCGGCGATGATCACGCATCCGGAGATCTCCTACGATCTCGCCCCGCGTCGCATCGGCACCTTCACCGATTTCATGGCGCGCATCGGCTCCATCCGCAATCGGCCGACCGATTGGCGCGACCTGTTCTTCGCCAACATCTACGACCGCGCCGGCAGCTGAGGACCCGACATGCCAGATACAGACGTCACCATCCACCCGGTCTCGCCCACGCTCGGCGCCGAAATCCGTGGCCTCGACCTGTCACGACCGTTCGGCCCGGCCACGGCATCCGCCCTGGCCGACGCGCTGGACCGCCATCTGGTCCTGGTCTTTCGCAACCAGACGCTGACCGACGCGGACCTCGTTCGGGTTTCCAGCCATTTCGGCCCGCTCGACAAGGCACCGATCACCGAGAACGGCCGGCTGCATGCGCCGGGTCATGAGGAGGTCTATGTCATTTCCAACATCACGGAGAATGGCCGCCCCATCGGCGCGCTGGGGGCGGGGGAATCCGTGTGGCACGCCGACATGACCTATCTGGAGACGCCGCCTTATGCCAGCAGCCTCTATGCGCTGGAGGTGCCGGCGGAAGGCGGCGACACCGGCTTCCTCAGCATGTTCGCCGCCTACGACGCACTGCCGGAGGCGCTGAAGCGACGGGTGGAGGGGCTGTCGGTCAAGCATGACAGCACCACCAACAGCGGCGGCTACCTGCGCCAGGGCTTCACCCCGCCAACCGACGTCGCCACATCGCCCGGCACGGTGCATCCGCTGGTCATCACCCACCGCGCCACCGGCGCCAGGGCCCTGCTGCTGGGCCGCCGGCCCAACGCCTACATCCCCGGCCTTTCCGTGGTGGAGAGCGACGCCCTGCTGGACGAGATCTGGGCGGCGGCGGTGCGTCCGGATCTCGCCTGGCACCACCGCTGGCGGGTCGGCGATCTGGTGATGTGGGACAACCGCTGGACCATGCACCGTCGCGACCCCTTCCCCGACGACCAGCGCCGCCGCATGCACCGGACCCAGATCGCCGTGCCGGACAGCCGGTAGCCCAATCGGCCGCAGGACCGGCAGCGCCACTGACCCGCGTGCGCTTCGTCCTGATCGACCTGGACGACATGCTGATCCAACGGGGCAACCTGTCCGCCCGCGGCTATGACGCCATCAAACGGCTGCACGACGGCGTAATCCCGGTGCTGCCCGTCACTACCGCCCTGCCCGGTTGGACCGACCAAATGGCGCACAGATGGCCGGTGGACGGGGTGATCGCAGAGATGTGCAGTACTGCATATTCACCATAGGAATGGGAAGAGAGCTTAAACATCCCTTTTCCCTGTTTTAAAAATGGAATCCGATGATCTTATCACACTTCCCAGTGTTTCTGCTTAGCCGGGCGGAGGCTGACGGCGCCCAACTCGTTTGGAAAACTCAATAGAATCATGAGTATTCCAAAATTGACGAAGTACTACTGCGATATTGTAGGAACCAACATACAGATACATCAAGCCGGTGGAGTTTCACAGAAATGGCGAACAGCCTGGGATCGACCACTGCACCGAACGTCGAATTGCCGGCCATCGCCGCCGATGTCCTGGTGATCGGCGGCGGCCTGTCGGGAACCTGGGCGGCGCTGGCAGCTGCGCAGGCCGGTGCCAGGGTGGTTCTGGCCGACAAGGGCTATTGCGGCGCAAGCGGGGTCGCCGCCACCTCCGGTCCCGGCCACTGGTGGGTGCCCCCCGATGCCGACGCACGGGCCGAGGCGATCCGCCAGCGCATGGCGATTGCCGGCGGCATCGCCGACCCGGCCTGGATGGAGCGGATCCTCGACATCACCTGGACCACCCTGCCGACCATCGCCGATGTCTACGACTTCTCCACCGACGAGACCGGAACGGTGCAATACCGCGGCCTGCGCGGGCCGGAATATCTGCGGGCGATGCGCCGCAAGATCCACAGGCTCGGCGTCCGCATCCTCGACCAGAGTCCGGCGCTGGAACTGCTGGCCGAGTCCGGCGGCAGCATCGTCGGCGCGCGCGGCCTGCGCCGCCAGCGGGGCGAAGCCTGGACCGTGCGCGCCGGGGCGGTGATCCTGGCGACCGGCGGCTGCGCCTTCAAATCGCGGCTTCTCGGCAGCCATACCAACACCGGCGACGGCCATCTGATGGCGGCGGAGGCCGGGGTGGATTTCTCCGGCATGGAGTTCTCCACCTACCACACGGTGGCGCCGGCCCACTCGACCATGACCCGATCGATGTCCTTCGCCTTTGCCACCTATTACGACGCGGAGGGGCGGGAGATCGCCGTGCCGCCCGGCGACACCACGCGGACGCTGGCCCGCGCCATGCTGGAAGGCCCGGTGCTGTGCAGCCTGCACCGCATGCCGGCTGACATCCGCGAGCGGCTGCGCCGGGTGCAGCCCAACATGATGCTGCCCTTCGACCGCAGTGGTGGCGGCCTCGATCCCTTCACCCGGCGCTTTCCCGTCCTGCTGCGGCCGGAGGGCACCATCCGCGGGTCCGGCGGCATCCGGCTGGCGGATGACGACTGCGGCACCGCCGCCGACGGGCTGTTCGTCGTCGGCGATGCCGCGACGCGCGAGCCGGTGGCGGGGGCGGTGTCGGGCGGCGGCGCCATCCTGGCCGCCTGGGCGCTGTCGTCGGGCGTGATCGCCGGACGCGCCGCCGCGGCGCGGGCAGCCCGCCAGGGCCGGCTCACCGACACTCCCGCCCGTCCGCTGGGACAGGCCGGTTTGCGCCCGGCACGCCATGCCGCGGCGGTCGATCCGCGCGCCATCACCGCCGCCGTCCAGGCCGAGATGTTGCCCTACGACAAGACCATCTTCCGCCGCGGTCCGGCGCTGGCCCGCTCGCTGTCGCGACTGGACGGGGTGTGGAGCGACCTGCGCGACCATCTGGACGGCGAAGGGGCAGCCACGGCGGGGGAAACGGTGCAGGCGCGCGAGAGCGCCGCCCTGACCGCCGTCGCCCGCTGGTGCACCCGCGCCGCGCTCGTCCGGCCGGAAAGCCGCGGCATGCATCTGCGCGTCGATGCCCCGGCCAGCCACCCGGCTCTGGCCCGGTGCCTGACCGTCGGCGGGCTGGACCGGCTGTGGTCCCGCTTCGAGGGCCCGGCCCCCCAGCCTCTCGACAATCCCATCGCCACCCAGGCAGGTGCC
>NZ_BADK01001040.1 GCF_000333595.1 Azospirillum sp. B506 | reverse complement strand
GTAGGCTTGAGCCGGAACTGTCAATTCCGGCTGAACAGCTGGACGGGGCCCCCCGCTGCCGCCCCGTCGCCTGCGGTCCTCAGGAAGCGGTCGCTGCTCGGCGGGGCCATGCGTCCCAGCAAACTTGTGTCGCGCGGCGGCCCCAGCACCCGCACGCCCAGGCCGGGAATGCCGACGGCATTCTCGTCGATCCGGTCGCCGCCCGCCAGATAGCGCACCGCGCCGCCGTTGATGCCGGCTTTCAGCAAGTCCAACGCCGCAGCATTGCCGGTGGCCAGTTCGAACACCGCCTTGGCGGAGAGACTTGCAGGCGCCGCGGCGAACCGGCTGGCCAAAGCCGCGGTCATGCCGTCGCGCAGCCGTCTCAAGCCGATGGCCTGCTTATCCTCGCCGTCCTCGGTCCAGGGCAACCAGACGTGATCGACCCGAACGGTCTT
Source organism: Azospirillum sp. B506 (assembly GCF_000333595.1). GTDB lineage: Bacteria > Pseudomonadota > Alphaproteobacteria > Azospirillales > Azospirillaceae > Azospirillum. The sequence continues at coordinate 2,006 of NZ_BADK01001040.1, read as the reverse complement.
GAAGATGTCGGCGTGGAGACCGAAGCCGGAGATGTGATCCTGGTGCGCATGGGTGGCCACGACGAGGGCAAGATGCCCCTCGCATTCAAGCGCCAGATTCTCGACCGTCTTTTTCAGGGTGCCGACGTTGCCTCGTGAGTGGACGCCGCAGTCGATCAGGATATGGGTCTTCCCGGCATCGGTCGGCAAAGTCACCAGGAAGCAGTCGCCGAAACCGACGCGGTACATCCGGATCCGGATGGCCGGCCCGACCGGAGCCGCAGGCTGCTGCCCAGGCGCGGCCGGGACGGCGGCCGCCGCGGCCGGGGTTCGCCCGCGGCGGGTGGCGCGTCTCCGCGTCGTGGATTTGACGGCGGTCCCCGGCATCTCAATACCCTCTGTGGATGGCCGCGAACTCGGGCATCTCCAGCTGCCTGCGTCCGTTATAGGCGAAGAGCGGAGAATCCGCGTTCAGCTGCAAAAGGAAATCCCGCTGCCCCTCCAGCCGGCCCGCACTGGAAAGCCCCTTTTCGATCACATAAAGGACATTGCCCTGATGGTCGAAAATAACGGTGGAGCCGCCCCTGAAGTTGAAGATCGGCGACCGTTGGTCATTGGGATCGAGGTGAACGACGCGCTTCTGCACGAACTCGACCACGAATCCCACCTTAAGCCGCCCATCCGGAGCGATGCGGAAGATTGGATGATAGGACCACGGCTGCACTCCCCATTTCGGATCCAATCCGAGGGCAAACGCATTGGTCTTGGCATAGCTCTGCAAGGTAATCGCGTTGTGGCGTGCCCGTTCATCGTTCGATTCCGCGGATTTCGGATCGATATCCTTCAGGACGTCGAACATCAGTCCCTCGCAGCGCGGTACCGGCCTGTCCCTTTCCTCGGGGCCGCACCAGGCGAGGGCATCCTCCGAATAGGACATGGCGCCGTCCGGAACGATCCCGCGCGCGCGGAACGCGTTGATCAGTTCGGTGCGATAGCCATAGGGATCGTCAGGCACCAGTTGGGAGTCGGCGGTGACGAGGGCGCGCAGATATTCCCCGAACTGGAGATCCACCGGCGGACAATAGTCGATCGCCCTGATGCAGATGTTCAGGAAGTGCGTCGCCGTCTTGACCGCTTCCTTGCACAGTCTTCGCGCCAGATCGGGGTGGACGTTCCCGCCGTCCACTGGCGCGCCGCCGGCTCGTGCGATGCGGATCAGATCGCGGGTGCGTTTCACATAGATTGTAAAGAAGGCATCGAAGACGGCCGCCACCAGGATCGAGCCCCGCTCGTGGGGTTTGGTCACACTGCGGTAGGCGGACGGGTCAGGGGCGCTGCCGATGGCCTCGCGCAGTGCCTTGCGATGCCCCATGGATTCGCCAAACTGCTTGGCCAGGCCGACGAGCGGGTTGCTTCTGGCTTGCTCGCCACGGATCACCGCCTCTCCGTTGGGAGCGACGTCGGAGTCCAGCGTCGCAAGATGAATGCGGCCGCCGGTCCGGTTGATGACGTCCAGAACGACCTCTTCAAGCCGGAAATGCTGAAACAGCGCGACGATATCCGCAAAGGCTTCGTGGAAGGCCGTGGTGTCGGGACTTGTCGATTCGGAAAAATAACGGCGAATCCGGTCCAACACGGCATGTGTGGTCTCATGCGCGATGATGTCGTGCGACAGGCAGGTAAAGACGGTCTGCCCCGGAATGCTGTCGCCGGCATCGTCGAGCGATGCCGGAAAATATCCGAACAACAGCGCCTTCATGCGCCGGTCGTAAAATGCATTGGCCTGCTGAAAGGCGTGCGGAAAGATGCGCAGGTGGGCGCGCAACGGCGCCCCCTTTCGTGTGCCCGCGCGCGGCCTCCATGTGATCTCCCGTCCAAGGGCGAATTCAAAGCGGCGAATGGTTTCACTGGAAACGGCGTAGACCATCTGCTGATGGAACCGCGGATCCGCTTCGGTCGGATCGAGCCCGTTGGTCAACAGCAGAGACGGGTCGTTCAAATCGACGGGTTCATAGTATTGACCATTC
>NZ_BADK01001041.1 GCF_000333595.1 Azospirillum sp. B506 | reverse complement strand
AGGCCATTGACATCTACGTCAACAACCGCCTGGTCGCCCGCGGCGAGGTGGTGTTGGTGGAAGACCGGCTGGGCGTGACCATGACGGAAATCATCAAGTCGGACCGCGGCTGATGGCGGTTCCGTCCGACAGCGGCGCGCGCCCCGCCAGGGCAGCCCAGGCCCAGCCAGCAGCGGCAGCCGCCACCGGCGCGACCGCGCCGGGACGCAGCGTGCGGCTGCGCGGCGGGCTGGACGTGGCGACGCTGGTCGGGCTGGCGGCGGCGGCCGGGGTGATCCTGATCGCCATCACCACCGGCGGATCGGCCCGCGCCTTCCTGGACCCGCCGTCGCTGCTGATCGTGCTGGGCGGAACGCTGGCGGTCACCACCGCCTCCTTCTCGCTGGGCGACGTGGCGGTGGCCTGGAAGAATGCGGCGGCGGTGCTGGTCCACCAGACGCTCGACCCCAAGGGCGTGGCGCGGCAGGTGCTCCTGCTGGCCGAGGCCGCCCGCCGGGCCGGACCGGAGACCCTGCGCAACGTCCTGCCGGAACTGCGCGGCGAGCCCTTCCTGCACCGCAGCGTCACCCTGATCACCGAGGGTCTGCCACCCGACGCCATCGAGCGGATGCTGACCGGCGAGGTCGAGGCGACCGCCGGCGGCCACGGCAAGAGCGCCGGCGTGCTGCGCCGCGCCTCGGAAGTGGCACCGGCGATGGGGCTGATCGGCACGCTGGTCGGTCTGGTGCAGATGCTGGGCAGCCTGAGCGACCCGTCGGCCATCGGCCCGGCGATGGCGCTGGCGCTGCTGACGACCTTCTACGGGGCCGTGCTCGGCAATGTCGTCCTCTCCCCGCTCGCCGCCAAGGTGGAGCGGGCGGCGGAGGAGGACGCGCTGGTCAAGACCCTCTATACCATCGGCGCCGTATCCATCGCGCGCCAGGAGAATCCGCGGCGTCTGGAGATGCTCCTGAACGCCGTCCTGCCGCCTGGAAAGCGGATCCAGTATTTCGACCGGGAAGCCCCGAGAGTGGGAGCGTAAGGCTATGCGTCTGCTGATCGTTGGAACGTTGGAAGGCTACATCACCGCCGCCGGCAAGATCGCCATGAAGCGGGGGGCCAAGGTGTCGCACACCGACAGCATCGAAGGGGCGCTGAACGCCTTGCGTGCCGCCGCCGGTGCCGACCTGGTGATGATCGACGTCAAGCTGGACATCGCCACCTTCATCGACAGCCTGAAGGCGGAGCGGATCACCATCCCGGTGGTGGCCTGCGGCATCGGCACCGACGCGGCGGCGGCGGTACGCGCCATCCGCGCCGGCGCCAAGGAATATCTGCCGCTGCCGCCCAATGCCGAGCTGATCGCCGCGGTACTGGAGGCGGTGGCGGAGGAAAGCCACTCCATCGTCTGCAGCGACCCGGCGATGCTGGCGACGCTGCGGCTGGCCGAGCAGGTGGCGCCCAGCGACGCTTCGGTCATGATCACCGGCGAGAGCGGCACGCGGCAAGGAACTGATGGCC
>NZ_BADK01001042.1 GCF_000333595.1 Azospirillum sp. B506 | reverse complement strand
GCTTTCGTCCAGGCCGACGTGTCGACCAGCCGCAAATATGGCGGCACCGGCCTGGGACTGGCGATCTGCAAGCGGCTGGTGGAAGCGATGGGCGGCGAGATCACCGTCACCAGCACGCCGGGCCGCGGCTCCACCTTCCGCTTCTCCATCCGCTCGCGGCTGGCGGTGGCACAGCCGGTGGGCGAGCTTGGCGCCCGTCGCGCCCTGGCATCGCCGGCGGATTTGCCGGAACCGGCACGGGTGCCGCTGCGGCTGCTGCTGGCCGAGGACAACGACATCAACCGCATGCTGGTCGTCGCCATGATGACCCGCATGGGGCATCGCATCGACGCCGTCGCCGACGGGCGGGCGGCCCTGGACGCGGTCGGGACGTCCGATTACGACGCATTGATCCTGGACATGGAAATGCCGGTGCTGGACGGACGGTCGGCCACGCGGGCGATCCGCCGGATGGATGGCCCGGTGAGCCGCATCCCCATCGTCGGGCTGTCGGCCGACGCCCTGCCGGAACATCGCGACGGCCATCTGGCGGCCGGGCTGGATGCCTATCTGACCAAGCCCATCGACTGGGACGAGCTGAACGCCGTGCTGGTCGATCTGGCGACCCGGCCGCAGGAGGGGCGCGTGGTGCCGATGCCCAGCCGCCCGGCAACCGAGAGCAGCCATTTCTCGGCCCTGCCGCTGGTCGACCGGGTAAAGCTGGCGGAACTCCGGCTGGCGCTGGGCGGCGAGGCGCTGGACGGCATGCTCCAGCTGCTGCCGGAAACCGCCCTGCGCGAGGTGACGGCCATCCGGTCCGCCCTGCAGGCCGGGCGGCCGAAGGAACTGAAGCAGGCGGCCCACACGCTGGCCGGGCTCGCTGCCAATTTCGGCACGCCGCGCATGGCCGCCATCGCGCGCGCCATCAACGACGGCGCGGCCGATGCGGGCAAGGTCGCCGCCCTGCTGCCCTTGCTGGAGACCACCGTCGCCGCCACCAGCAGTCTGGTGCGCGAGCCGGCGGGGACCGGCGATTGACGGCCCTTCCGTCGGACGCGCGGTTGAGCGCCGGGCGACCGATCTGCTAGAGTGCGATCGTTTCAAGCGGCATCGCTTGAAACGTGAATCACACGGAAAACCAGAAGCTTAGAGACCATCCAGTGCTCCAACAGGCACCGGACGGGCTCTAGAGACTTAAGGACCATGAAGAAAGCAGCGCCAAAGCGGCGCGGCGGGTCGCCGCGCGTCCCCCATCCCGATCAGTTCGATCTGCTCGACGCGCCCGAGCCGACAGCGGTCATGATCACCTATTCGGGACGGACGGTCGATCTGGAACACCCGGATTTCGGCCCCTTCGACATCGAGGACATCGCCCGCCCGCTGGCCTACCAGTGTCGCTTCGTCGGCAACACCCAGCGCTTCTTCAGTGTGGCCCAGCATTGCGTTCTCGCCAGCCGGCTGGCGCCGGAGGGCTACGCCTACGACGCGCTGATGCATGATTCGGAAGAGGCGTTCACCGGCGACTGGCCGACGCCGTGGAAGGTGCGGATCGGCCGCGATGCCATCCGGCAGGCGGTCGAGCCGATCAAGCGGGCACTGGCCGAGCGTTTCGGCTTCCGCCATCCCGAGCCGAAGGCGGTCAAGCTGGCGGACCAGCGGGCGCTGGCGACGGAACTTCGCGACCTGTGCGCGCCGCACCGTGTGAACTGGCGCGACCTGCCCGACCCGGACGAGGCCCCGATCCTGCCGCTGGGTCCGGAAGAGGCGCTGGCCGACTTCCTGGAGCATTACCGGCGGCTGAAACCGGCCTGAGGCCGGTCGGCAGGAGGCGGAACGGCGTCAGGCGTGGCCGCCCTGCTGCGACCGGCGGCCACGGCCGCGCTTGGGCGCCGAGGCGAGGCCGGCTTCGGCGCTGCCGTCGCCCTGCTGCTCGGCGCAGCGTTCGGCCAGTTCGCGGATGGCGGCACGGATCTGCGGATCGCGGATGCTCTGGAAATAGCGCGCCAGCATCAGCGCCTCGCGCGATTGCAGGGTGTTCTCCTGCTCCTCGCCGCCAACGGCCGCCGCCGGAACGCCCCCCTCAGCCGCCGGCTGACGGTTCTCAAGTCCTTCAAAGAACACGGAGACCGGGACGCGGAAGAACTGGCCCAGCTTGAACAGGCGACTGGAGGACACCCGGTTGAAGCCCCGTTCGTACTTCTGCAATTGCTGGAAGGTCAGCCCAAGGGCCGAGGCGACATCGCTCTGGCTGAGGCCGGCGAGCATGCGAAGCTCGCGCAGGCGCTGGCCGACGAACACATCGACCTCGTTCAGGCCTTCCTTTTTTTCGCGGCCACGGCGTTTCATGGCTCTTTCCCTTCGATCCTGTGCGGGTCCCGGCAGACGATTCTTCCCGCCGCCGTCCGGAACGCTGGGCGGGCCCGTCAACCGTGAAGCAACGCCTTTGGAGTCGGGGCTTAGGAACACCTCGCCGCGAAGACGAATCGGCCGGTTTCGGGCCTCGAATGCAACTCAGCTATGACTGCGACCCGACGATGTCAACCACGGCTCCGCCATTTACCTCTTTTGGGTAGCGTGAAATTCGCGGGAATCGTCCAATTGGTCATAGAGCCGCACTCTTTTCGCGCATCTGGCGGTATCTCTTTACCCCAGGTCGCGTGCGCTGTCCGGCACAGCCTCCACCGGGGATCCGCTGCGGCATTGTGACCCAGGGTTGCGGAATGCCTTGTGGCTGCACCGCCGCAGGGCTGCAACATTTGCGGGGGCACTAGGCATATTTTGCCGGGCGCCCGGCAAAAACTGCCGCTGATTAACCCTCTGTTCATCAAGACGCCGCAGCATGCCCCAACGTAGGCAAGCCCGGCGCGGAACTTGCAGAAACCGTTTCGCAATCGCGAACGGAGACTGTGTGAAGAGCATGCCGGGAAGACTTCCGATCGGGGACCGCGCGTGAACAACCTGCTGCAGACCTTGCGCAATCTCGGGCCCGCCCGCCTCGCGGCGATCGGCGGCGTCGGGCTTTTGCTGATCGGATTCTTCGTCTATCTGACCACCCGGCTGTCCACGCCGGAGATGGAACTGCTCTATGCCGACCTCCAGCAGACGGAGGCGGCGGCCATCGCCAAGAAGCTGGACGAGGCGAAGGTCCCCTACAGCGTCGACAAGTCCGGCACCAAGATCATGGTCCCGGCCGATCAGGTCGGGCCGATGCGCATGCGCATGGCGGCCCAGGGCCTGCCGTCCGGCGGGTCGGTCGGCTACGAGCTGTTCGACAAGGGCGAAGGTTTCGGTGCCACGAGCTTCATGCAGAACATCAACCACCTGCGCGCGCTGGAAGGCGAGATGGCGCGCACGGTGCAGACGCTGAACGGCGTCCAGCAGGCCCGCGTCCATCTGGTGCTGCCCAAGCGCGAGCTGTTCGCCCGCCAGCAGAATCCGGCGACCGCCAGCGTCTTCCTGAAGCTGCGCCCCGGCACCCAGCTGAGCCGCGAGAACATCCAGGCGATCCAGCAGCTGATCGCCGCCTCGGTCCCCAACCTCGACCCCAACCGCATCTCCATCGTCGACGACAAGGGCAAGCTGCTGGCGCGCGGCACCGGCAGCGACACCGCCGAGGCGATGATGGCGAGCGCCGAGGAGAAGAAGCAGGCCTATGAGGGCCGGCTGGCCCGCACCATCGAGGATCTGCTGGGCCGGACGCTGGGCTATGGCAAGGTCCGGGCGGAGGTGTCGGCCGACCTCGATTTCGACCGCATCACCACCCAGTCGGAAATCTTCGATCCGGAAAGCCAGGTCGTCCGCTCGACCCAGACCGTCAACGAATCGAACGAAAGCAGCGACCGCGATCCGCTGGCCCCGGTGACGGTGGACCAGAATTTGCCGACGGCGCAGGCCAGCAGCAGCGCCAGCCCGCTGTCCTCGAACAAGTCGAACCGCGCCGAAGAGACGATCAACTACGAGATCACCAAGACCACCAAGTCGCACGTCCGCGAGGCCGGCCAGGTCCGCCGCCTGTCGGTCGCCGTTCTGGTGGACGGCACCTACCAGCTGTCCAAGGACGCCCCGCCGGCCTACCAGCCGCGCAGCGAGCAGGAGATCGAAAGCATCAAGGCGCTGGTGCGCTCCGCCGTCGGGCTGGACGCCGTGCGCGGCGACTCGCTGGAGGTGATCAACATGCGCTTCTGGTCGCCCGAGGACGACATCCAGAAGCCCGAAGAGCTGTTCATGGGCATGACCAAGGACGACCTGTTCCGCATCGCGGAGATGGTGGTCCTTGGCATCGTCGCTGTGCTGATCATCCTGCTGGTCATCCGCCCGCTGATCGCCCGCGCCTTCGAGAAGGCGGAGATGCAGGAGGACGACGAGATGGACCGGTTGCTGACCGATCAGGCCGGCATGCCGGCGGCGCTTGCCGCCCCCACCGGCGCCCTGGCCCAGGATCTGGCGCTGGAGGCCGCCCAGGCCGACGAGGAGCTGGAGCAGATGATCGACATCAACCGGGTCGAGGGCCGCGTCCGCGCCTCCTCCCTGCGCAAGGTCGGCGAGATCGTCGACAAGCACCCGGAAGAGGCGGTCTCGATCCTGCGCAACTGGCTGTATCAGGAGAGCTGAGCCATGCCGGCCTCCGTATCCACTCCGCATGAGGCCACCTTGTCCGAAGGGGGGGCGCGGCGATGAGCGTGCGCAAATTCCTCTTCGACGAGTCCTTCGACGTGGACGCCGTCCCCCGCATGACCCATGTGGAGGATGACGACCTTCTGCCCGAGGACGAGCTGTCGGCCCATCCCGAACCCGAGCCGGAGCCGGAGCCGGAACTGCCGCCGGCCCCGACCTTCGGCGAGGAGGAACTGGCCGCCGCCCGTGCCCAGGCCTATGAGGAGGGACTGGCTGCCGGCAAGTCCGAAGGGACCGCCGCCGGCTACGGCAAGGGCTTCACCGACGGCATGACCGCCGGGCAGAACACCGGTTACGAGCGCGGCAAGGCGGAGATCGAGGCGACGGTGAACAACCGCATCGCCAACGCGCTGTCCCAGATCGCCGACGGGGTGGCCCATCTGCTGGCCGCGCACGAGGCGGGCAACGCCGCGCGCAGCGAACAGCCGGTCCATCTGGCGCTGGCCATCGTCCGCAAGCTGATGCCGGAATGGGCGCGGCGCGGCGGCATGGTCGAGGTGGAGGGGATGGTCCGCGCCTGCCTGACCGACCTGATCGACGAGCCGCGGCTGGTCATCCGGGTGGCGGAGGACACGATGGATCTGGTGCGCGGCCATCTGGACGAGACGGTCGGGTCGCGCGGCTTCGGCGCCAGGCTGATGGTGATCGGCGATCCGTCGATCGCCCCCGGCGGCTGCCGCATCGAATGGGCCGAAGGCGGCGTGGAGCGGGACACCGCCCAGCTGCTGGCTGAAATCGAACGCCGCGCGGCGCACATGCTGGAGGCTCCGGCCCCCGTCTAAGGGGTGTCCGGAATGAAGGAGGTCAGGGACCGACATGCCGAGCGACAATTTCTCGCTGAACGATCTGCACGGCGGCGATGGCGACGATTACGCCAGCCCCGGAATCGCCAAGGATCTGGAGGCGGTGTACGACATCCCCGTCCAGATCTCCG
>NZ_BADK01001043.1 GCF_000333595.1 Azospirillum sp. B506 | reverse complement strand
ACCGAACGTACGTTCGGACAGGTGCATCACCCCTTCGATCATCTGGCGTTCGGCCGGCTCGAAAACGCCGCTCTGGGTGCTTTCGGCGATCAGGGTCTTGACCTCCTCCTCCGTCACCGTCTGCTCGCGCGAGGTCGGCAGGCGCAGCAGCTTCAGCACGGCATCGCTCGACACGCCGAGCAGCCAGACCACCGGGGCCGACAGGCGCGACACCATGCGCATCGGGGAGGCGACCAGCGAGGCGATGCGCTCCGACGAGATCAGCGCCACCCGCTTGGGCACCAGTTCGCCGATGATCAGCGAGAAATAGGTGATGGCGGCGACCACCAGGGCAAAGGCGACGGTGTGCCCGTAGGGAGCGATCCACGCGACCTGTTCGTCCAGCACGCCGCCCAGCCGTTCGGCCAGGGTGGAGCCGCCATAGGCGCCGGCGATGATGCCGGTCAGGCTGATGCCGACCTGCACGGTGGAGAGGAAGCGGCTCGGGTCCTCGGACAGTTCCAGCGCGGCGCGGGCACCGGCGCCGCCCTTTTCCTCGGCCATCTGCTGAAGCCGGGCGCGGCGCGCCGACACCAGCGCCATCTCCGACATCGCGAAGAAGGCGTTGAGCAGGATCAGCAGGACGATGACCAACAGTTCCCAGATCATGGCATTGTGCCCGTGGGGGCGCTCCCTCAACCGATCAATTGTTGCGCCACGGCAACCGCCGCCTGCCCGAGACCGAGCAGGACGGCAGCGACGATGACGATGGCAAGAAGGCCGGCGACGAGGCCGGCCGAGACGAAGACACCGTCGGATTCCATCAGCCCCAGCGCGATCAGCGCGATGGCGAAGGCCGGAGGCTGGTTTCCGAAGACGATGGGAAGCGCCAGGATGCCGGCCAGAACCACCACCGCCAGCCCCAGCAGCCGTTCGGCGGTGGGTCCGGCCAGGGCCGGAAGCCGCGGACGCAGATGGCGCTCCACCCGCTCCGCCCAGGGCTTGGCCCGGCGGATCACCCCCAGAAAGGCCTTGCGGTCGAAGCTGGCCGCCAGCATGCGCCGCGGCAGCCAGGGACTGTGCCGGCCCACCGCCATCTGGGCGCCGAGCAGGATCATCGGCACGCCGGTGGCGGTCGACAAACCGGGGACCGGCAACACGTTTGGAATCGACAGGATCAGCAGAAGCGCACCGAAAGCGCGGTCCCCCAGCGCATCCATGATCTCGGCCAACGAGATTTTGGAAGGGATCTCGCCCGGCGAACTGCCGGCTGGCGCCGGATCGCCCGAAGTGGGATCGCCGTGCGTCAGAAAGTCGTCCAGCAGGTCGGATACGCGCGCACGGGACCGGTCCGCACCGGGATGGCGTGCGTCGTGCGACCTGGGGGACGACCCGGGAGGTCGATCTTTGCTCACGGCTCTCCCCGATGCCGGAAACGGGATCGGAGCGGACCGGGCGAAGGATGGTAGGAACCCATGGACCTTTCGCGTCGCGGCGGCAATGTCCTCCCTTCTACAGGAAGGCGGACGAAAGCGCCAGCGCGGGTTGCGGTGCGCAAGAGGGCCGCAGCCGCTCAACCCGGCTATTGCCGCTTCTGCAGAACGAAGGTCAGGCGCTTCATCAGATCGGCCTTCGAGACCGGCTTCACCAGATAACCGGAGATGCCGTAGGCGATGGCGCGCTTCACCACATCGGCCTCGCGGTGACCGGTCAGCACCAGCACCGGCAGATCGGCCAGCGGGTTGCCGGTGGCGGTGCGCAGCGCGTGCAACAGGTCCAGCCCGCCCATGCGCGGCATCTCCAGGTCGCAGATCACCACGTCCACATCCCCGCCGGTCTTGCGCAGGACGTCGAGCGCCTGGATGCCGTCCGCCGCCTCGAACACCATGCGGAGCCCGATGTCGTGCAGGAGGCGATGGATCAACTTGCGGGTGAAGTCGTCGTCCTCGACCAGAAGCACACCAAGATCGTGAATCGTCCGAACCTGACGGGTCCGTCCGCCTGCCTCCTCCACCATGACGCTCTCCGCTCCGCCAGTGTTCTCCGACCGGTATCCGCATGGCCGGCCCCCACAGTTTTCTGAGTGTACCATTGCACAGTCGTTAACGGACTCGCTAAGACGCTGCCTTGCCCACCGGATCCCAGGTCCGATTCTCTGACCGGATAATGGCGTTCCGTCCCGCGACGGCCTATTCTTCGGCACCCATACCCCACCCGAACCGATCAGGACGCGCCTCTTGACCGTGCCACCCGCCTCCGTCATCCCGGCCTTCGGCAGTTCGCCCGACGCGGCGATGCTTGCCGCCGTGGTCGAGACCAGCGGCGCCGGCATCGTCGTCACCGACGCCACCCGTCCGGACCACCCGATCGTCTATTGCAACCGCGCCTTTCTCGACATGGTCGGCTACGCGGCCGAGGAGGTGATCGGCCGGAACCCCGATTTCCTGCACGGGCCGGAAACCGATCCGGAAACCGCGGCGGCGATCCGCGCCGCAATGTCGGAATTGCGGCCGTTGTCGGTGGAGGTGCTGAACCGCCGCAAGGACGGCAGCGCCTTCTGGAACGCGCTGACCCTGCGGCCGGTGCCGGGGCCGGCAGAAGCGGGGGCCGGGGCGCCGGCGCGCTGGATCGCCGGGTCCTGCGCCGACGTGACCCACAGCCGCCGGTCGCAGCAGGAACTGCGCGCCGCCGAGGAGCAGCTTACCCGGCTGGCGGCGGAGACCTTCGCGCTGGCCGAGAAGCTCGACGGCGCGCGGGAGGATGCGGAGGCCGCCCGCATCGCGGCGGAGAATGCCAGCAACGCCAAGTCGCGCTTCCTGGCGATGATGAGCCATGAACTGCGGACTCCCATGGCCGCGGTGATCGGCATGGGCGACCTGCTGATGGGCACCGCGCTGAATGACCAGCAGAAGGCCTTCGTCAGGACCCTGCGGTCTTCGGCGGACACGCTGATGACCATCCTGAACGACGTGCTCGACTTCTCGAAGATCGAGGCCGGTCAACTGACGTTGGAGGAGATCGACTTCTCCCTGCCCGGGCTGGTCGAGGATGTGGTCCAGCTCTTCCTGGTGCGGGCGGCGGCCAAGGGACTGAGCCTGTCCGCCTCCATCGCCGAGGATACGCCGCGCCACATCCGCGGCGACCCGAC
>NZ_BADK01001044.1 GCF_000333595.1 Azospirillum sp. B506 | reverse complement strand
CTGACGCCTATCCAGGCATTTCGAATGCCGACGTCGCTCGCCTCGCCATGCTGACACCGCAAACGGTCAGCGTCATCGTCGCCAATCTGGAGCGCGCCGGGACGATCAGGCGGCTGCCGCACAGTGTCCATGGCCGTATCCTGCAGATCGAACTGACGCCCAGCGGCCTGTCGCTGTTGCACCGATGCCGGGACCGCGTGCAGGCGTTGGAGCGCGAAGTCTCGGAGCCGCTTTCCGAAGCGGACGAAGCCGTTGTCAGGCGATGGCTCACAGGCGTCGCCAGAAGCGGGTCATAGGATCGACAAGGAATCCATGAGGAGTAGCCATGCCAGTCCAGATCACCCGATCCCTTCCCGTCGCCCCGGCATTCCGTCCCATTGCGGCGGCGATTGCGGCCGTATTCCGCGACGGAAACATCCTCCTGGTGCGGCGGGCCAACCCGCCGGACGCCGGTCGCTGGGGATTTCCGGGTGGAAAGATCGAGCCGGGAGAAACCATCGAGACAGCGGCGGTCCGCGAGTTGCGGGAAGAGACGGGGATCGACGCCGAAGCGCTCCGGGTCTTCACCGCGGTGGATGCCTTCGATCATGACGAGCACGGCCGGCTTCGCCAGCATTTCATTCTGGTCGCGGTGCTCTGCAAATGGAGGGCGGGCCAGCCGATTGCCGGAGACGATGCGCTTGAGGCGAAATGGTTCGGCCTCGACGAGCTTGACGAGGCGGGACTTGCGCTCAGCCTCGACGTCGCCGCGGTGGCACGGGAGGCGGAAGCCCTCCTCGCACAGGAGTTCGGCAATCCGACGCGAGAGGAGTGAGCCAAGCACTCAGCCGCCGTCATGCCCTTTGTCCTGAACGGGCGGACAACCGAATTTCCGGGAGAAGGCGCGGGAAAGCGCTGCGGCGCTGCCGAAGCGGGATTCGAGGAGCCGGTTCGGTTCTTTGCCAGCCTGTTCTGGGGGGCCTGGCTGTCCAGACGCAAGCCGACGGCCGAATAGAGAGCCTGCCATCGTGTCGAGGGCGGCCCAGGGCACCGGCGTGCAGCAGGTCGCTCCGGCCGATTGCCAGTCTGCAAGCGTCTCTTGCCGGCTTCCAACATGGCCTTCAGGTCGGGTTCGCATATGTTCCCAACGGAGACCTCGGAAAGGACCGATCCCTTGACCATTCAGCTCTACGGCTTCTGGCGCTCGAATGCGGCATTCCGCGTCCGTGTCGCACTTGCGTTGAAGACGCTTCCCTTTGAAGAGATCGAAGTCGACATCCTGTCCGGACGCCAGTTCGATGCCGGATATGCCGAAGTGAACGCGGAGCATGTGGTCCCCACCTTCGTTCACGACGGCCATCGCATCTTCCAATCGCTGGCGATCATGGAATATCTCGACGACCTCCAGCCGGAGCCGAGGCTGCTGCCGGCCGAGGCGAAGGAGCGAGCCTATGCCCGGTCGCTTGCCCTGGTATCGGTTGCCGATGCCCATCCTCTTGTCGTGCCGCGTGTGCGCAAGCATCTTGGCGAGGCATTCGGCGCGGATGCGGCCGCCATCGGGGCATGGTGCAGCCATTGGGCGCGGGAAGGGCTTGCGACCTACGAGCGGCTGCTCACGCGACGCCCGGCCTCTCCCTTTGCGCTGGGGGCCGCACCGACGGTCGCGGATATCTGCATCGCAGGCCAGATCGTCACCGCCGACCTTTATGAAGTGGACGTTTCGGCGTTTCCCAGGGTGATGGCGCTGGGGAAGCGGTGCTTCGAGCTGCCGGCATTCGCCGACGCACATCCGTTCCAGCACCCCGGCTACAAGAACAGGACCGCCGAGAATTGAGAATCGAACGGGAGCGTGACCCCGCCCGTCGAACATGACGCCGTGGCACCGCGCGTTTCGCATCGAACGCACGGGGCCTCAAGGGGATGGCGGCCGGGCGCCCGATCCGTTCAGTCCGTTGCCGCCGCAGTCCTTGGAGACCCGCCTTCGAGCAGCGCACGGCGCGCCAGCAATCCACCACCGACATGATCGAAAAAGGCGCGCACGCGCGCGGTGTTTCTCAGGTCCTTGTGAGTGATCAGCCACAGTTCCCTGGTCAGTTCGTCGAGCGGCTCCAGAACCCGCTCGATGCCGGGCTCCAGGTCGCCAAGGTAGCAGGGCAGGAGCGCCAGGCCCAATCCCGCCTTCACCGCCATCAGCTGGTTGATGAGGCTGCTCGAACGGTAGGCGAAAGCATGGGGCGATATGGTCTTCGTCAACCACAGGGATGCGGCAGCCACCGCGCTGCTGTCCCAGCCGACGATGGCGTGCCGTGAAAGCGACGCGAGGTCCGTCGGGCGGCCGCAAGTGGCGAGATAGGCGCTGCTGCCGTAGAAGGTCCACGGTGTCGATGCGATCTTGCGTCCGAACAAGTCTCCTTCCTCGGGACGGGTCGCCCGGATGGCGATGTCGGCCTCGCGGCGCAGGAGATCGAGTTGCCGGTTGTCGACGAGCAATTCGAGTTCGATCCCGTCATGCTCGCGCCGGAAGGAGGCCAGCACCTCGTTGAGAATGCGGAAGGCCAGCGTCTCGGAGGACGTGATCTTGAGCTTGCCGGACAGTCTGGCGTCCCGCCCTGTGATGGACCGGTCGAGCGCCATGATTTCCGCTTCCAGACGCTCCGCCGCCGTCACCATCTGCAAGCCGGCATCGGTCGGGACATACCGGCCCGGCGCCCGGTCGAACAGCTGGACCCCGCGACGCTTCTCCATCGCATTGAGCCACCGGAAGATCGTCGACTGATCGTGGCCCAGATCCTTTCCCGCACCGGCCAGCGATCCCGCGCGCGCGATGGCCAGCACAATCTTGAACTCGTTCCAGTCGGTCATGCTTGCCGTCTCACACAGTCGCTTCGAAAACCGACGCTTCCCTTGCCGATCGGCAAGACACCGGTCATGGAGTGTCCAGCCGGCGCGTCGGCATGCACATCCCAATTTGGGGCTCGAAGGAAACAGCAGGCAATTGCCGGCTGGAAATTCCTGTTTGCCAAACCACAACACACGGTCTGCAGCCCTATTCCTATCATTCCGCTCTGCCCGGGCCGGCGCGATCGCGCCCGCACAGGATTGCAGGACAAGAAACTGACGACAAGGAGATGGGAATGGGATCGGCGATGGCATGGGCACTGCTCATCTTGTCCGGCATTCTCGACGTCGCGTGGGCCGTGAGTGTGAAGATGGCCGACGGTTACAGCCGTCCGGCCTGGTCTCTCCTGTCCTTCGTTCTTCTCGCCGCCTTCGTCCATGCGCTCGGCAAGGCGTTGCAGGCGCTGCCACTCGGCACCGCCTACGCGGTCTGGACCGGCATCGGCGCGGTCGGCTCGGTCGTCGTCGGCATCGCGATGTTCCATGAACCCGTGACTTTCGCCCGCTTCTTCTGGATCGCCGTCACGCTCGGCGGGATCGTCGGCCTCAAGCTGACGACCGCTTGAGCATCCGTGTCGGCCGCTTGCTTCAAAATGAAGGACTCATCATGACCGGTCGCAATGCCGATCCGACTCTCGCCTTTTCCAAGGACGAGGAGATCACCGCTTTCCGCAACATGCTGCTGATCCGGCGCTTCGAGGAGCGCTGCGGCCAGATGTACGGCACGGATCCTCGAAGAAGGCCATGCGAGCGAGGAAGACCTGAAATCCATCGACCAGGACGTCAAGGCCATGGTGCTCGAAGCCGCGGAGTTCGCCAAGAACAGTCCATTGCCCGATCCGCCGGAGCTTTACACCGACGTGTATACCCAGACCGGCGCTTGAGGGGTGTGTCGCCCGATGCCAGGCCAACCGCTTCGGCGCAGTCGGCATTCCGCTCAATGGCGGTCACCGGGATCGTGTCCCGCGGCGTGGTGCAAGATCTGGCGTGCTCATCCGGTGTCCGGCATGACTGGCCGGGGCGGTCATATGGCCGTGGCGGGCAACGTGAGGGCGAGATCATCGCGCAGCGGGGCGGGCCGGTTCCCGACAACTCCTGCACCGCGCTCAGGGGCATGACCGGGGCAAAAGATCAGGGCCTCCTCACTGTCTTTCCTTGCCCATCTCATGAAGTGACATTCCGATGCGGCTGAATCGAACCGGACCCGCATTGAGCGTGTCTGCAACAGCATCGACCGTTCATCGCCAATCGGGTCGAGCAATGATCGTCTTCAGGCATGCGGTTTACCTGCATATACCTAGGCGATTCTAGGTGCGTTCTTGCAACCTGATGTCTCCTGTATATCTTTGAGGCCTTTCCAAAGGAGGCAGGTGCTCTGATGACCGCTACTGATGTGCTGTTTCGGCCGTTCCGCATTGGCGCCATGGAGCTTGCGAACCGCATCGTCATGGCCCCAATGACCCGGAGCTTCGCAGTGGATGGCATCCCCGGTGCGGCGCACGCTGCTTACTATCGCCGCCGGGCGGACGGCGGGGTGGGCCTCATCCTCTCCGAAGGCACGGTGATCGACCGACCGGCGTCGCGGAACGACCCGCGCGTCCCGTTCTTCCACGGGGACGCGGCATTGGCGGGTTGGAAGGGCGTGATCGATGCGGTTCACGATGGCGGGGCCAGGATGGGCCCGCAGCTTTGGCACACCGGAGCGCTCAAGAGCTTCCTGACGGAGTGGGTACCGGACTCGCCCGTCGAAAGCCCGTCCGGATTGGAGGCACCGGGCATCGAGCGCGGCGTTGCCATGAACGATGCCGACATCGCCGAGACGATTGCCGCCTTTGCCCGCGCCGCCAGCGACGCAAAGCGTCTTGGCTTCGACACCATCGAGCTGCACGGGGCGCATGGCTACCTGTTCGACCAGTTCTTCTGGGCCGCCACCAACCGTCGGACCGACCGTTATGGCGGTGCCTCGATCCGCGAACGCTCGCGCTTTGCCGCAGAGGTCGTCTCGGCTGTCCGGGCGAGCGTCGGACCTGACTTCCCGATCATCCTGCGCCTCAGCCAATGGAAAGTGCAGGACTTCAGCGCGCGGCTCGCGGATACGCCCGATCTCATGGCCGATTGGCTGAGTCCCCTGGTGGAGGCCGGCGTTGACGTGCTGCATTGCTCGCAGCGCCGATTCTGGGAGCCAGAGTTCCCGGAGATCGATGGCGGGCAGGGCCTGAATTTCGCCGGCTGGGCCAAGAAGTTGACCGGTGCGGCCACGATCAGCGTCGGCTCGGTCGGCCTCGCGGGTGACTTCATGGGCGCGTTCGGCGGCGAGGGCTCGTCAACGGCCAAGCTCGACAAACTCATAGAGCGGATGGAGCGCGATGAGTTCGACCTGATCGCCGTCGGCCGAGCCCTGATTGCCGATCCGGCATGGGTGGAGAAGGTACGGACCGGCAATAGCAGCGCCTTGAAGGACTTCGACGCCGCCGCGCTCGCCGAACTGGTGTAGGACCTGGATGCGCCGTTCATCGCCTCGAACCAAGCGGACCCGAGACGCGGAGCGATCACGCTTCCGCTCCGAAGGTCGGAGACGCGGATGACGGCGCAGCCCGTCCCCACCGGGGCGGTGAATCCGGTCATGCCGAGAACGCCTGCGAGGGCCGCGCCATTTCGGTGGACCCATGTCGGTGGACCCATGCCGGTGGACCGGCGGCGCAGCTCAGACCTGCGCCATGCCGCCGTCGACCGGCAGCTCGGCCCCGGTGATGAAGCTGCTTTGGTCGCTGGCGAGGAACAGCGCGGCCGAAGCCACCTCGTCGGCACGACCCATACGGCCGAGCGGGATCAGTTTCGTCAGCGTTTCCCGCACCTCGTCGGATGCCGCCGCCATCATGGCGGTGTCGGTCGGTCCCGGCGCCACGACGTTGACGCGGATGTTGCGGGGCGCCAGCTCGTTGGCCCAGGTCCGCGCGAACGAGCGCACGGCGGCCTTGGTTGCCCCGTAGACGCCATAGCCCCTGGTGCCGATCGCGTCGGCGATCGAGCCAACCAGCACGATCGTGCCACCATCCGGCATGATCGCCGTCGCAGCCTTGGTTGCGAACAGCAGAGCGCGCACGTTGATGTTGAAGGTCCGGTCGAAATGATCCTCGTCGATGTCGTCGAGGGTCGCGAACTCGGAGATTCCGGCGTTGACGGCGAGTACGTCCACCCGGCCTGCTTCGCGGCTCACCGCCTCGAAGAAGGCGGCGAGCGCCGTCAGATCGGACGCATCGACGCGGCGCGCGCGCAGCCTGCCGGTCCCAAGCCCGACCTCCCCCTCTTCGGTGCGACGGCTGGTGGCGTAAACCGTGGCGCCTTCCGCCGCGAACCGTTCTGCAATGGCGCCGCCGATGCCGCCATGGCCGCCGATCACGACGGCGATTTTTCCTGAAAGCCTGCTCATGCGTCCTCACATCGCTGGTGACGAGGAATAGCTATCATTTCGATATCTAATTACAAGAAGGCACCAGATAGTGCTTAGATACCGGAACAATGCTCAGATATTGAGGCGTATACCCATGCCCGAAGACGTGCTCGAACTGCCGCTCGATGTCACTGCGACGCGACCCATCCTCGAACATATCGCCAACAAGTGGACGGTGCTGATCCTGAGCGTCCTCTGCACGCAGCCGGCGCGGTTCAACGACCTCAAGCGCCGCCTCGACGGCATCACCCACAAGGCTTTGTCCGAGTCATTGAAGCGCCTGGAGCGCAACGGCCTTGTCAGTCGCAAAGTCCTGCCGACGCAGCCGATCGGCGTCGAGTACACGATTACCCCTCTCGGCTGCTCGCTACGCGAACCCTTTGCCGCCCTTTACAGCTGGTCGCTGGCCAACGGCCCCGCGATGGAACGGGCACAGCGTGCCTATGACACATCGAGAGGGACCGGAGGATCGGAGGAGTTTTAGCGACCGGAGGCGATGCCGCCTCCTTCACACACCGCCCCAAATTGCGATCCGTTGCGAGACGGGACCGTGGAAGGCTTGGCGGGGCATCCGCCGGATGGGCAGAGATCACTGACCCTGGCAGATGGTGAGGGGCATCGGCATCGGCTTGGGAGCCGCGCAATGATGCTTCGGCTGCAGGAGTTGAGGGGGGCGAACGGACGGACGTGCGGCGGATCGCGAGCCGCATGGATCCATTCGGCCGAGCAGCGCCATATGCTCAATTCTTTCGACAGCTTGGCTGATGATCCACTCAGGTCTTCGCCGGATTGAGCAGCACCCACAGTCTGGCGATCCTGCCATCGACGACTTCCGCCACATCGCTTCCCGTGACCGCAACCGGGCCATCGGCCGGCCCCGCTTTCCATGAGAGCGATCCAAGGCCGTGATGGCCCACGGCGTCGCCCTCCGGCTGAAAACGAAACGTAGGTCCGAACTGATCCAGGAGAGCGCCCGCGACCTCCGAGATGGCCGCACGTCCCCTGACGATATTGGTCGGTTCGTACATGATTGGCTCAGCCACGAAGAGGTCTGCGATGGCCGCGGCGCGCTTCCCTGCGTCCCGCTCATTGAAGACATGTTCCAGGTTCGAGCGCAGAAGGCGGTTGTAGTCCGGTTCTTCGGATGAATGCGCCGTGTGATCCACATAGGACATTGTGCTTACCCTTGCTGGAGCGGCCTGGTAGCCGCCGTGGGACGGTTCAGATTTTCACATGGTTCGGTGCGGGCGTTAGCAGGGAATGGTTTGGATCATCTTCAAGCATTGCTTTAAGATGATCGGATGGAAACGCTCGCCAATCTGGAAGCCTTCGTCCGCAGCGCCGAAACCGGCAGCTTCTCCGCTGCGGCGCGCCGTTTGAGCCTGACGCCGGCGGCTGTGAGCCGCAACGTCGCGATGCTGGAACGCAATGTCGGGGTCCGGCTGTTCCACCGCTCGACACGCAGGTTGACCCTGACCGAGGCCGGGGAGCGCTTCCTGTCGGCGATCGGCGGCACTCTCGAAACCCTGCAGGCCGCCATCGCCGATGTCGCGACCAATGCGGAACAGCCGGCCGGCGTGCTGAAGGTCAGCCTGCCGCCGACCTTCGGCATCACGCATGTCCTGCCCCTCCTGCCCGCCTTTCTGGCCCGCCACCCGCTGATCCGGCCGGAATGGCATTTCGAGAACCGCCCGGTTGACCTGATCGCCGAAGGATATGATGCGGCGATCGGCGGCGGCTTCGACCTGGCGCCGGGCGTGGTGGCGCGCCCGCTCGCGCCCGCCCACATGATTGCGGTGGCGTCGCCGGCCTATATGTCCGGCCGGAGGGCGCCTGTCGATCCAGCCGGACTGGCGCAGCACCAGGGAATCGTCATGCGCTCCGCCCACACCGGCCGGGTGCGCCAGTGGACCATGCGCGACGTGGCGGGTGTCGAACTGCCGGCGCTGCTGCCTGAGAGCATTGTTGTCAACGATCCGGCGGCGATGCGCGAGGCCGCGTTGCTCGGGCTGGGCGTTGCGTTTCTTGCCGTCCCGGACGTGCTTCAGCATCTGGAGCGGGGCGATCTGCTACGCCTTGTGCCCCGGTGGTACGCGGACGCAGGCGCGATCTCGCTCTACTATGCGAGCCGTGCCCAGATGCCGGCAAAGACGCGTGTTTTCATCGACACACTGTTCGACCTGTTCCGCCGGGACCGTCTTGCCGAGCGTTTCGCCGGAAGTTTGGGATAGAGTGCCGCCACCGAAGACGCCAGATCGCACCGTCGGCACGATCGGGCCACCTGCCGCAAGGTCCGCAGCACCGAGGTTTGCCGGCCAGGCTCCCACGCCTCAGGTTCCGATGGCAGGCCGCTCCCTTCCGGCAGGGCAACGGTCTCGGACTTGAACGCGCCCCTGAAGTATCGCCTGGTCGTCGTCAGACACCTTCCCGCTCCATTCGCAGCGTCGCTCGGAGGCGTCCGCCGAACCGGGGCGAGATCGATCCTGCTACACTGCAATGCCGAGGGATGGGGACATCCCTACCATCAGTTCACTTCCCACCGGCGTCCCTTGCGACGCTTTCAATGGCGTTCGGCCCTTCACCCGGCGGCGATGGCACGGACCTGTGCGGTGGCGGTATCCAGAAACGCCTTGGCGAGATCGGGGTCGTTGACGACACGCGAGATCGTCAGTGCACCGACCATCATCGACAGGATCGCCATCGCCTTGCTCGTGAACTCTTCGCCCTGCGTTTGCGAAATCAGCCGCTCAAGGGCTTCCAGATGTGTCCTGATGCCGGCTTCGAATGACGCTTTCACCTCGTCACCGTGTCTGGCCGCATCCGAACCGAGCGCGACGATCGGACAGCCATCCGTCCTTTCCCCGCGATGTCCGAGGCTCAGATAAAGGCCGATCACCGCACCGAGCGGATCCTCCGGATTTGCCGTCATCGCCGCCGTCCATCGACTGGACGCGCTCTCCAGCGCCCGCGTCGACGCCTGGACTGCCAGATCCTCCTTCGATGCGAACTGCTTGTAGAAGGCGCCCTGGGTTAGACCCGCCGCCTCCATCAGATCCTTGAGACCGATGCCGTCGAAACCGTGCTCCCGAAAAAGGCGGCTCGCCACGTTGATCACAGTCTGCCGGTTTTCCTCAGCCTGAATACGGCTCACACGCATGATGCGCCCCTTGGATTTCGATCGAACGCTATAGAAGATGTGCATGACGGATGCAATCCTCCACCTCTGCCTATCCGGCAGGGCTTTTCCGGCCCGGCGGCCGGAAGGCGGAATGCCGGCCCCAGGCACCGCCGATCATGGCGGCGACCGTCAGAACGCCGTATGAGATCGCTGCCAGGGCGGTGACCTGGAACAGGGTCGAAAGGCTGGCGCCGAACCAGATCACGGCCGACCAGCCGATGAAGGCTGCAATGATCATGCGCACGGTGCCGGCCAGGACGGGAAGCAGGACGCGCTTCGCTCCCTGACTGGCGAAATAGAGAGCCAAGCCCAACCCGACCGCACCGTACACCGGCGCCACGGTGCGCAGATAGAGGGTGCCCATCGCCAACACCTGCGGATCGTCGCTGAACAGGCCGACCCAGGCCTGCGGGAAGATCGCGGCGGCAAGGCCGATGGCCTCGGTCATGCCGAAGGCGATGGCGGCGCCGATCCAGGCGATGCGGCGCGCCCGTGCCATCTGCCCGGCGCCGATGGTATGGCCGACCATGGTGACCAAGGCGGTGCCGAGCCCGAAGATCAGCGGAATCTGGAGGTAGTCGAGCCGCGAGGCGATGCCGTACCCGGCGATGGCATCGGCGCCGAACCGGCCGACCGCGGCGGTGACGAGGGCGACGGTGAGATTGACCTGGACGGTGCCGACCGCCGACAGGAGACCGACCCCGAGGATGTCCTTGAACAGGCCCAGGCGCAGGGGAACGATCCTCAGTTTCAGAAGGCTCCGCGAAGAGCGCAGATACAGTGTCAGTGCCAGCGCGGCGAACAGATAGTAGATGACCACCGCGGCACCGCCGCCGGCCACGCCGAGACGGGGCAAAGGCCCCCAGCCGAAGATCAGGGCCGGCGACAGGACGATGAGGAGACCGGTGCCGGACGAGATCACCAGGGCGGGCACCCTCACATTCCCGGCGCCGCGAAGGGCCGACGCCAACAGGGCGGTGACCCAGACCGGGATGGAGCCGGCGAACACGACCCCGGAATAGGTGAGCGCCGCCGTCAGCGACGGTCCCGTTCCTCCCATCGCCCGATAGAGGATCGGTCCGGCGAGGAGAGCCGCCGCGGTAAAGAGGATGCCGAATGCGCCGGCCAGGACGACCGCATGCCAGATCAGCGCTTCGGCGTCCTCGCGGCGTTTCGCTCCCAAGGCCCGCGCGATGGCCGAGG
>NZ_BADK01001045.1 GCF_000333595.1 Azospirillum sp. B506 | reverse complement strand
GTCGGGCAGGCATTGGGGGCCAAGGCGATCCTGGTCGCCGGCAACGACCCCGACGAGGCGCGGCTGACCGCGAACTACGCCGCCTTCTGCGAGGCCGCCGCCCCCTACGGCCTGACCGCCGACCTGGAATTCATGCCCTGGACCGACGTTCCGGATCTCGCCAAGGCGATCCGCGTGGTCGGCGCCGCCGCCCGGCCGAACGGCGGCATCCTGGTGGACGCGCTGCATTTCGACCGCTCCGGCAGCCGCGTGGAGGATCTTGCGAAAATCCCGCGGGCGTGGCTGCACTATGTCCAGCTCTGCGACGGCCCGGCGGAGAAGCCGGCCACCACGGAGGGGCTGATCCATGCGGCCCGCGCGGAGCGCCTGTTCCCCGGCGATGGCGGCATCGACCTTGTCGGCATGATGCGCCCGCTGCCGCGCGACCTGCCGGTCAGCCTGGAGATCCCCATGGAGACGCTGTCCCGCGCCATGGGGCCGGAGGAGCGTGTCCGCCGCGCCCTGGACAAGGCCAAGGCGGTGCTCGCCAAGCGGGACGCCACCGGGGAACCTCTCGCGCAGCGGCGCGCGTCGTAAGGTGGAGGACGGATCATGCCGTTGAAGACCTTGCTGGTCCACCTCGACCACGATGACGCGGACGCCCGGCTCGCCATGGCGGTCTCGCTCGCCCGGCAGCACGAGGCCCGGTTGATCGGTCTGTTCGCCGAGCGGGGCGAGGCCCGCAAGGTGGGCATCGTCGCCACCTGGCCTAGCGACTCCTACCGGGAGGCGGCGGCCGCCAGCCGCGCCGCCTTCCTGCGGGCCACCGAAGGGCTGTCCGGGGCGGAGTGGCGCGACGCCGCACGGGGCAGCCCCGCCGAGGTGGTGCGGGCAGTGGCGCAGGCCGCCCACGCCGCCGACCTGATCCTGATGGGACAGGACGAGGGTGCGGGGCAGCACCATGCCTCCGTCCCGCCGGGCATGGCGGAGCAGGTGATCCTGCACGCCGGCACGCCGGCCCTGATCCTGCCCGGCGCCGGCCGGTTCGGGCGGATCGGCCGGCGCCCGCTGATCGCCTGGAAGAACGGCCGGGAAGCGGCGCGCGCCCTGAAGGACGCGCTGCCGCTGATCGCCGGGGCGGAGGAGACGGTCGTCGTGACCTTCGTCGCAAAGCCCGACGATGAGCGGGAGTCCGTGGAGCATGCGCTTCACCACCTTGCCGACCACGGCATCCGGGCGCGGTCGGAATGCCTCGTCGTGGATGGCGTCGGCGTCATGGACATGCTGCTGAACCGCGCCGCCGATCTCGGTTCCGACCTGCTGGTGATGGGCGCGCACAGCCATTACGGCTTCCCGCACATGCTGCGCGGGAACGGCACACGGTACGTCCTGTCGGCCATGACCCTTCCGGTGCTCATGTCCAACTGACCGCGCCGGAGTCTCCGGTCTCCTTATCGGGCGTGAACTGGGGGAGGACGCGACAGCGCCCTCCCTTGTTTTTGCGCCGCAGGGTGGGAGAGGTCCCCCATTCCGTTTGGCCGTCGCCGACCGCCCCGCCTCAGGCCGCGCTTTGCAGGACCAGCAGGCCCGCCCCGGTGTTCGAGATCGGGATGTGGTAGTTGCTGTGGATCTTCGACACGGTCTTGCCCAGCGCGCCGCGCATGATCAGCCACAGGATCAGCTCCGCCCCCTGGGCGCCGGCGAGGCGGACCAGATCGTGGATGGAGTATTTCGCCAGAGCCTCCGGCTCATCGACGATCTTCTCCAGGCACATCAGGTCGAAGTCCTTGTTGATGAAGCCCGCCCGCTCGCCGTCCAGCTGGTGCGACAGCCCGCCGGTGCCGAGCACGACCACCTTCAGGTCCTTGGGGTAGGACGCCACCGCGCGCCCGATGGCCTCGCCCAGCTTCAGGCAGCGCGCCGGGGTCGGCAGCGGGTGCTGCACCGTGTTGACCGCCACCGGGATGGTCCTGACCGGCCGCTGGGTCTGGTCGGGCCACAGCAGGGCCATCGGCACGGTGAAGCCGTGGTCCACCGCCATCTCCTGGCAGGAGCAGATGTCGAACTCGTCGTTCACCAGCGAATTGATGATGTGCCAGGACAGCTCCGGATCGCCGGGGTAGGGCGGCAGCGGGTTCAGGCCCCAGCCCTCGTCCTTGTTCTCGTACTCGAAGGCCGCACCGACGGAAAAGGTCGGCATCTTGTCGAGGAAGAAGTTCAGGCCGTGGTCGTTGTAGACCACGATGGCAACATCCGGCTTGACCTCGGCCAGCCATTCGCGCGCCTTCGGATAGCCGTCGAAGAACGGCTTCCAATAGGGGTCCTCGAACAGCTCGTTGGCAATGGCGTTGCCGATGGCCGGAATGTGGGAGGTGGTGACGCCACCGACGATCTTGCCCATGGTCTCAGTTCCCCGCCGCCTTGAGTTTCGCCTTGAAGTCCTCGACCGTCATGCCGGTCTGCTGCGCGCCGATGTCCTGCACATTCAGGCCGAGCATGCCGACGAACTTGGCGAGGTAGTAGATGTTGCCGCCGGCCGCCAGCAGGGCCAGGGCGTTGCGGTCCCTGATGGCCGTCCTCTGTTCGTCGCTCAGGCCGAACTTGGCGCAGTAGGCCTCCTCGTCGGCCAGGAACTCCTGCCGGGCCGCGGCCTCGTTGAACGAGTAGCACATCTTGTTCAGGGCATAGCCCTTCATCGCCATCCTGCCGTCGAAGATGGTCGTGCCGGGTATCGGTTCCTGTCCTGCTGGCGAAGCCATGGCGTTTCCTCCTTATTGCTTCTCTCTTATTCGGACCAGTAGAGGCGCATCGGGTTGTCGACGAGAAGCGCCTTCTGCTTGGCGGCGTCGGTGGCGATGCGTGGGATGACGTCGACCAGATGCCCGTCGTCGGGCATGTGGGACTTCATGTTCGGGTGCGGCCAGTCGGTGCCCCACAGCACGCGGTCGGTGAAGCGGTCGACCAGCAGGCGGGCGAAGGGCACGACGTCGTCGTAGGTCGGCGGCCCCTGGACGCTCAGCCGCTCGGGGCAGCTCACCTTGCTCCAGATGTTCGGATTGTCGGCCATCAGGCTGACGAATTTCTGGAACTGGGGATGGTCGACGCCCTTGGCGATGTCCGGGCGGCCCATGTGGTCCACGACGATGGTGGCCGGCAACTGGCGCAGGAAGGGCGTCAGGTCGTCCAGGTCCGGCGCCTCGAAATAGACGACGATGTGCCAGCCGAGCTTGGCGATCTTGTCGGCGATGCCGAGGAAGACCTCCTTGGGCGTGGCGTCGACCAGACGCTTCACGAAGTTGAAGCGCACGCCGCGCACGCCGGCCTCGTGCAGGTCGCGCAGTTCGGCCTCGGTGATGGCCGGGCCGACCGAGGCGACACCGCGCGCCAGCCCGCCGGACGCCTTCAGCGCGTCGACCAGGGCACGGTTGTCCTTGCCGTGGCAGGTCGCCTGGACGATGACGTTGCGCGCGAAGCCGAGATGGTCGCGCAGTGCGAACAGCTTCTCCTTCGGCGCGTCGCAGGGGGTGTATTTGCGTTCCGGCGCGTAGGGGAACAGGTCGCCCGGACCGAAGACGTGACAGTGGGCATCCACCGCGCCCGGCGGCGGTACGTAGGCCGGCTTGCTCGGGTCGGGGTGGAAGGGTAGGTAATCGGCGTCCATGGATGGATTCCCTTTGGGCAAGGAGATCATACCGCCGGCGACTGGACACTTCCAGTGTCAGCCGACCGTCAAACCCGGCGGATCAATGCCTTAGCATCGATCGAGAGGGTGATGCGGAGGGCGCATTCGGGCGCTGTCCGCATCAGTCGGCGTAGACGGTGCCGTCGAACAGCTTGCGGGCGGTGCGCAGAAGGGCCGCGCGCGCCACCGATCCGGTCTCGTCCAGGTCGAGGACCACGGTCATCTCGCCGGTCGGGTGCTCGATGCTCAGCGTCTTGGTGCGGCCTTCCGGAACCACGGCAAGCGACGCGGCCGGGGAACCCTCCAGCGCGCAGGCGGTGGCCACGCTGACCGCGCCGAGGACGCCGATGGAGGCGTGGCACCGGTGCGGGATGAAGGTGCGGGTGGAGACGGCTCCGCCATTCGTCGGCGCGCTGACCAGCGTCATCTTCGGCACCGACTTGTCCGTCACGTCGCCCAGCTTCATCATCGGCCCGGCCTTCAGCCGGATGGCCTCCAGCCGCGCCTTCAGCGCCGTGTCGGCGTCGAGATCCTCCCGCGTCTCGTCGCCGCGCACGCCGAGATCCGAGGCGCGCAGCACCACCACCGGCATGCCGTTGTCGATGCAGGTGACCGGAACGCCGTCGATGACGTCCACCGCGTTCCCCGTCGGCAGCAGCGATCCGCAGGAGGAGCCGGCGGTGTCGCGGAACTCGATGGGGATCGGCGCCGCCGTGCCGGGCACGCCGTCGATGCGCGCCTCGCCCTTGTAGGTGACAGCACCGCCCGGCGTCGGCACGCTGGCCACCGCCACCTGGCCGGTGTTCTCCATGAAGATGGTCACCG
The DNA here is from genome assembly GCF_000333595.1 of Azospirillum sp. B506. Taxonomy (GTDB): domain Bacteria; phylum Pseudomonadota; class Alphaproteobacteria; order Azospirillales; family Azospirillaceae; genus Azospirillum. Next base: position 16,496 of record NZ_BADK01001045.1, on the reverse strand, counting down.
GCGTCACGCCGTCGGTGGCGGCGACGAGGCCGCGCTCGATGGCGAAGGGACCGACGCCGGCCAGGATGTTGCCGCAGTTCTGGGCGTCGGTGACGACGGCCTTGTCGACGAACACCTGAAGGAACAGGTAGTCCACGTCCACGCCGTCGCGCTCCGACCGGCGCACCACCGCGACCTTGGAGGTCAGGGGATCGGCGCCGCCCAGGCCGTCGATCTGGCGCGGGTCGGGCGAGCCCATCACCCGCAGCAGGAAGGCGTCGCGCGCAGCGGCGTCGGAGGGCAGATCCCCGGCCAGGAAATAGCCGCCCTTGGAGGTTCCGCCGCGCATCCACATGCAGCGGGCCGCGTCAGACATATTTCAGCCCCTTCGCCGCGAGCGTGCCGCGCATGCCATAGATGTCGAGGCCGAGTTCGCCGGCCGCCAGGCGTGCCCGCTTCTCCTCCTCCTTCGACAGCCGGTCCTGCGCCTTCCTCAGCACCTCGGCGGCCTCCTCGCGGCGGACCACGCAGACGCCGTCGTCGTCCGCGACGATCACGTCGCCGGGGTTGATCGACGCACCGGCGCAGACCACCGGCACGTTGACGGAGCCCAGCGTCTCCTTCACCGTGCCCTGGGCGCAGACTGCCTTGGACCAGACCGGGAAGCCCATCTCGGTCAGGGTCTTGACGTCGCGCACGCCGGCGTCGATCACCAGCCCGACGCCGCCGCGCGCTTTGGCGGAGGTCGCCAGCAGATCGCCGAAATAGCCGGCGTCCGACGGAGAGGTGGTGGCGAGCACCAGGACGTCGCCCGGCTTCACCTGCTCGATGGCGACGTGCAGCATCCAGTTGTCGGCCGGCGGGGCCAGGATGGTCACTGCCGACGCCGCGACCTGGGCACCCGAATAGATCGGACGCATGTAGGAGGCCAGCAGGCCCTTGCGGCCCTGCGCTTCGTGCACGGTGGCGACACCGCACTCGGCCAGACCCGCGATCACCGCCGGGTCCGCCCGTTCGATGTTTTGGACGACGATGTTCATCACAGCTCATCCACGGTGCGCGGATAGACGGACTGGAAGCCCTCGGCGTAGCGGGCGTTGCGGCCGCCGGCCTGACCGCCAGAGTTGCGGCGGAAGTGGTTGCCGCGGTTCTGCGCCAGGTTGGTGTAATAATCCCAGAGATGCTCCTGCCCGGCCATGCATTCGATGGCGGCGCGCTTGTTGTCCCACACTTCGGTGATGTCGAGGAAGACGTCCGGCTTCCAGCCCATCTGCTCGGTCTGGTGCGGCTCGAACAGGTAGAGCTGCGGCGCGCCCAGAACCTTCTGTCCGGGGTTGTGCCCCCACGCCTGCGCGATCATCCGGCATTCCATCAGGATCTTGGTCGCGTAGGAATGGTCGGTGTTGTACGGGTCGTAGTGGGAGTGGCTCATCATGAAGGCGGGTTGCACCTTGCGGATCACGTCGACCAGACGGAACTTGGCCTCGCGGTCGATCTCCAGCGGGTAGTCGCCCAGGTCGAAGAACTGGATGTCGTGGGCGTTCAGCGCCTTCGCGGCAGCCTCGGCTTCCTTGCGGCGTTCCGTCTTGACGTGCTCCAGCGTGCAGCCTTCCTGCTTCCACAGCTTGGCGGACTCGCCGCGCTCGCCGTAGGACAGGCAGACGATGGTCACGTCATATCCCTTCTGCTGATGCAGGGCGATGGCGCCGCCGGCGCGCCAGACGAAGTCCGCCGAGTGGGCGCTGAGTACCAGCGCGGTCTTGTTCTGTGCCATGTGCGATCGCTCCCCAGTGTGGCCATTTGAATTCCGTTGGACGCATCATCCGTCCGCGGGAACGGATTTCCAATTTGGAACTCCCTTCCACTCGATTTGTTTTTGCTATAGTGGGTGTGGCCTTGGCGCCTTGAGGCGCCGAATTCGCTGAAAAGGCAGGTCCGGCGCGCGGCATGAAATGGTCATACCAGACGTAACGTCATGCCGTTGGAATGCGGTGATCTTTGTCAGGAAATGCGCAGCTGGCCCGCCATGCGGAAATGTCCGGCCGGCTTGCGCGCCGGTTGTGAGCGGGGCGGCTATTCGGAACAGCGCATCTCCGCTATTCAAAAAACAAATGTCCAACTCGATCATCGAATTTCCTCCACGATATGGGGGGGTGCTACCCAATGTCCGGTGAGAGAATTCGGACGACACGCGGGTCGGAAGCGGCAGCGCGGGATCGGCGCTAAGGTGACGGCGCCGTTCGACCCGCCGGACCGGGAAAGCGCCCGCGAAACCGGAAGAGGCCCCGGAACAGGCATGGAGAGGACGCGATGAAGATCTGTGTGGCGGGCGCGGCCGGCGCCTTTGGCGTGAAGCATCTGGAAGCGGTGGCGGCGATCGACGGCATCGAGGTGGTTTCGGTGGTCGGCGGCGGGCCGGATGACATCGAAGGCTTCGCCAAGGCGCGCGGCATCGCGCACTGGACCAAGGATCTGGCCGAGAGCCTGGAGCGCACGGATGTGGAGGCGGTGATCCTCGCCACGCCGACGCCGGTGCACGCCTCCCAGGCGATCCAGTGCCTGGAAGCGGGCAAGCATGTGCTGGTCGAGATCCCGATGGCCGACACTCTGGCCGACGCGGAGCGGCTGGTGGCGGTGCAGAAGGCCACCGGACTGGTCGCCATGGCCGGGCACACCCGTCGCTTCAACCCCAGCCACCAGTGGATCCACAACCGGATCAGGGCCGGCGAGCTGACGATCCAGCAGATGGACGTGCAGACCTACTTCTTCCGCCGCTCCAACATGAACGCGCTGGGCAAGCCGCGGACCTGGACCGACCATCTGCTGTGGCACCACGCCTGCCACACGGTGGACCTGTTCCAATACCAGACCGGCGAAGTGGCCAGCCATGTGCAGGCGCTCCAGGGGCCGACGCACCCGCAGCTGGGCATCGCCATGGACATGAGCATCGGCATGAAGGTGCCGTCCGGCGCCATCTGCACCCTGTCGCTGTCCTTCAACAACGACGGGCCGCTGGGCACCTTCTTCCGCTACATCTGCGACAACGGCACCTACATCGCCCGCTACGACGACCTGTACGACGGCAAGGACAACAAGATCGACCTCAGCGGCGTCACCGTGTCGAACAACGGCATCGAGCTGATCGACCGCGAGTTCTTCGCCGCCATCCGCGACAAGCGCGAGCCCAACGCCAGCGTCGCCCAGTGCCTGCCCGCCATGCGCACGCTCGACCGCCTGGAAAAGTGCCTCGACGCCTGACGACCCGATGAAAGGAGGTCTGGGATCATGCTGACGCGCAAGCTGGGACCCTTCTCGGTATCGGTGCTGGGGCTGGGATGCATGAGCCTGTCCCACGCCTATGGCGTGCCGCCCGCGCCGGAGACGGCCGGGCGGGTCCTGCTGCGCGCCCTCGACCTCGGCCACACCTTCTTCGACACGGCGGCGCTGTATGGTTTCGGCGTCAACGAAACCCTGCTCGGCGAGGTCCTGTCGCACCGCCGCGACGAGTTCGTGCTGGCCAGCAAATGCGGCCTGTCCCGCGGCCCCGACGGCAAGCGCGAGATCGACGGCCGCCCGGAGGTGTTGAAGGCGACCTGCGAGGAGTCGCTGCGCCGCCTGCGCACCGACGTCATCGACCTCTACTACCTGCACCGCTGGGACAAGCGCATCCCTGTCGAGGAGAGCGTGGGCGCCCTGTCGGACCTGGTCGCCGAGGGCAAGATCCGCGCAATCGGTTTGTCGGAGGTGTCGGCCACGACGCTGCGCAAGGCTTTTTCCGTGCATCCGATCGCAGCGCTGCAAACCGAATATTCCCTGTGGACGCGCAATCCGGAGATCGCCGTTCTGGATGCCTGCCGCGAGCTTGGGGTCACCTTCGTGGCCTTCAGCCCGCTGGCGCGCGGCTACCTGACGGGAACCCTGCGCGACGTCTCCACGCTCGACGCCAAGGACATCCGTCGCGCGATGCCGCGCTTCGAACCGGAGACCTACGCGGCCAACCTGCGGCTGCTCGACGGGCTGGCCGGCATCGCCAGGGAGCAGGGGGGCACGATGGGACAGGTCGCCCTGGCCTGGGTCCTGTCCCGGGGGGAGCATGTCGTCGCCATCCCCGGCACCACCCGGCTCGACCATCTGGAGGAGAATGCGGGGGCGGCGGATCTGGCGCTCGCTACGGACGCCATTGCGCGGCTCGATGCGCTGTTCGCGCCCGCGGCCGTGCACGGCCCGCGCTACAGCGCCGCCACGCAGGCGGAGATCGACACCGAGCAGTTCCCCTGACCGGCCGCCGGAAGCGATCCGAAAGGCCATGAGGGTTAGAGTGTGATCGTTTCAAGCGGTATCGCTTGAAGCGTGAATCACACGGAAAACCAAAAGCTTAGAGGCCGGCCTGAGGCCCCCCGTTCCGGGGCGCCGGCATCACCATCGACCGCCGATCACGCGCGGATGTTCCGGGGACTGCCGGAATGTCCGCGAACAATGCCCTGTTGCCAAGAACAATGCCAATGGGCCAGGGCCACCTGTCAAAAAAGCTGCCCCGAGGAGGAAATCCATGCCCGCAGAGAGAAGCGTCGACATTCAAGCGTTCCTCAACGAGACCCCCTTTTCGAGATACCAATGGCTGGTGTTCTCGCTGTGCTTCTTCATTGTCCTGCTCGATGGATTCGATACGGCCGCCATCGGCTACATCGCCCCGTCGCTGACCGCCGAATGGGGAATCGCCAAGCCGGCGCTGGCGCCGGTCCTGAGCGCGGCGCTGTTCGGTCTGGCCTTCGGCGCCCTGTCCGCCGGCCCTCTGGCCGACCGCCTCGGCCGCAAGACGATTCTGATCGGCTCGGTGCTGATCATCGGCCTCGCCTGTCTGGCCTCCGCCTTCTCGGCCAACCTCGACGAGCTCGTCATGCTGCGCTTCGTCACCGGCCTTGGCCTGGGTGCCGCCATGCCGAACTCCGTCACGCTGATGAGCGAATATTGCCCCGAGGGCCGGCGCGCCATGGTGACCAACGCCATGTTCTGCGGCTTTCCGCTCGGCGCCGCCCTCGGCGGCTTCCTGGCCGCCTGGATGATCCCGCAGTGGGGTTGGCGCAGCGTTCTGGTGCTCGGCGGCATCATGCCGCTGGTGCTGACGGTCCTGCTGTTTCTACTGCTGCCGGAATCGATCCGCTACATGGTCGCCCACAACCATGCGGCGGAGCGCATCCGCACCGTGCTGCGCCGCATTTCCGAAACGGCCGCCGGAGCGACGTCCTTCGTGCTCACCGAGACGGCCCCGGCGACCAAGTCCCGGAACGGCATCGCCGTCGTTCTGTCGCGCCCCTACATCGTCGGTTCGGTGATGCTGTGGATCGCCTACTTCATGGGTCTGGTGATCTTCTACGCGCTGATCAACTGGATGCCGATCCTGTTCAAGGACGCGGGGCTGGAGGCGCGCAACGCCGCCCTGATCTCCGCGCTGTTCCCGCTGGGCGGTGTCGGGGCGATCCTGTCGGGCTGGCTGATGGACCGCTTCAACGCCAACAAGATCATTGCCGTCGGCTTCGTGCTGACCTTCGTCGCCGTCTATGCGGTCGGTCAGGTGGCCGGCAATCTCGGGCTGCTGATGGTGTTCGTCTTCGGTGCCGGTACCATCATGAACACCGCCCAATCGTCCCTGCCGGCGCTGGCGGCCAGCTTCTACCCGACGCACGGGCGCGCCACCGGGGTGGCCTGGATGCTGGGCCTGGGCCGGTTCGGCGGCATCGGCGGTTCCTTCCTGGTCGCCGAGTTGTCGCGCCAGCAGCTGGGCTTCACCGACATCTTCACCATCATCGCCATTCCCGGCCTGGCCGCCGCCCTGGCCCTGATGGTCAAGCAGTTCATCCACCCGGACGGTGAAACGGCCGGCACGGCCAAGAACGTCGAAGTTCTTGGCCATTGACCGGGGCCATTGACCGGGGCCATCGATCGGGTGATTCCGGCGCCTCCTGTCAGGATTGGCCCGGCCGTTCGTAGCCCGGCCGCGGGATCAGGCTCATCAGACCCCGGCCGAATCCGCCGTCGACGATGATCTCCTCGCCGTTCACATAGCCGGAGCGCGGGCTGGCAAGGAAGACAACCGTATCCGCGATGTCTTCCGGCTGGCCGACGCGCCGGCACGGCACCACGGCGCCGCGCTGTTCCAGCACGCCCGGCACGGCGTAGAAATCCTTGCTCAAGGGCGTAACGATCATGCCGGGGCTGACGGTGTTGCTGCGCACCCCCGACGGCCCCCATTCGACCGCCAGCTGGCGCGACAGCATGACCACCCCGGCCTTGCCGGCACTGTAGGCCCCGCTGAACGCCTGGGCGTGGCTGGCCGCGATGGAGGCAACATGGACGATGCTGCCGCCGCCCGAGTCCAGCATCTGTTCCCCGAAGATCTGGGAGCACAGGAAACAGCCGGTCAGGTTGACCGCCAGCAGCGCGTTCCATTCCGCCAGGGCCAGCGACCGCAGCGGGCCGGGGCGCAGCAGGGCGGCGTTGTTGACCAGCACGGCGCAGGGGCCGAAGGCGTCCAGCGACCGCTTCGCGGCGGCGGCGATGCTGTCCGGGTCGGACACGTCGCAGGGCAGCGCCAGCGCGGTGCCGCCCCGTTCGGCCACCAGCCGGGCCGTCTCCGCAAGTTGCGCCTCGTCGCGGTCGAGCACCGCGACGGTGGCTCCGGCCTCCGCCAGCGCCAGCACGACGGCCCGCCCGATGCCGCCGCCGCCGCCGGTGACCGCACACACCTTGCCTTTCAGGCCGAGCCAGTCGTCGGTCATTTCGCCCCCCCGAAGCGCGCAAGCGACGGCAACGACGCGCTGCGCAGGATGCGGTTTTCCTGCGCCACGATCAGGTGCCCGGACGCCTCCAGATAGGCCGGCCAGTCGGGGTCGGCATTGCGTGCGAGGCAGCGCGCCTCCATGTCGGCGAGGCTGTCGTAGCCCCAGACGTGAACCACCTGGTTCAGCGGGCCGATGTCGCTGACATAGAAGCCGAGCGGCGGGCCGAGGTGGCGACGCTGCACCGGCATCGCCAGCCGGTCGAAGACGTCCAGGAACTCCGGAATACGGCGCAACGCGATGGTGTAGGTGCGCAGGTCGATCAGTGGTTTTTGCAGCATGAAGGGGACTCCGTTGAAAACCGCCTGCCCTTCGGGGAGATCGGGCGGCCCTGCCGGTCGAGGTGCGAGCCGGCGGTGAGACCGTCACAGGTCGCTCCGGTCTGGCACTTTTAAGCAGGTGTGGCTTTTCCTCCGGGGGCGCGTCCTGTGCACTCGCAGCAATCGGACGACTGGCAGTTCGCCCCCATTCCTGCGAGAATACGCGGTCCTTGGCGCCGGCCTCCATGGATGGAACCAAGAAACACTGGCACTTTTTTTGTTTGGCAGGCGAAGCATGCCCAGCGTATCCGCCATCGAGCGCTATGCCCTTTATGGAGAGCCCGTGCGCGAGGCCGAGCTGCGCTTCATGCATGTGGAGCGCATCGCCAGGCGCAGCGGCGCCCATCAATGGTCGATCAAGCCCCATGCCCATGCCGACCTGCACCAAATCCTGCTGCTGACCAGCGGGGGCGGCGGCATGCAGGTCGAGGCGGAACAGTTCCACTTCACCGCGCCGGCCCTGATCGTTGTGCCGGCCGGCGTGGTGCATGCCTTCGAGTTCTCGCCCCAGACGAACGGGCCGGTCGTCACCGTTGCCGAAACCTTCGTCACGGATGCTTGCCGGGGCGACGCCGTTGTCGCCGGTCTGCTGAAATCGGTGCTGTGCATGGATTCCATCGCCGATGAACTGGCCGCCCATGCCATTCCCGAAGCGTTCGAGGCCCTGGCCGCCGAATTCACATGGCCGGCCCCCGGCCGCATGCCGATGATCGAGGCGCATCTGGTCCGCATTCTGGTCGGGGCAAGCCGGATCGCGCTGGAACGCCGCCCAGTCGCCCCCCGGAACCCGACCGGCGACACGGTCCTGGTCGAACGGTTCCGCCAGGAGATCGAGCGGACATTCCGCGAGAAGATCCCGCTCGGCGACTATGCCCGTCGGCTCGGCGTCACCGAGAGCCGGCTGTCGACCGCCTGCCGGCGCGTTTGCGGAGAACCGGCGGTGAAGCTGGTCCATCGGCGGCGGCTGGTCGAAGCACAGCGCTATCTTCTCTACACCGGCCATTCGGTGAGCGAGATCGGCTATTATCTCGGATTTCAGGACCCATCCTATTTCTCGCGCTTTTTCATGAAAATGACCGGAGAGGCGCCATCCGACTACCGGAGCCGGAGGGTCGCCGCGACCTGATCCCGCCTCCGTCCATCGCGCATGGAATGGAAAAGCATCGTGCCGGGGTTTCGGCACCGGGCCGGTGCGCCGGTCAGCCACCCCGCGCCGTCGAACACGCTGGCGTGAAGGCTGACGGAACCTCATCGGGTTTTGCTATAGTCGCTCCGACAGCAATGCTGTGGAGCAGAAAAATCCGATGAACGACATCCCCAACATCCGGCATTTGCGGGCCTTCCGGGAGGTGGCGCGGCGCGGCAGCATCAGTCAGGCTGCGGAGCATGTGCACCTGTCCCAACCCGCAATCACTCAGGCGATTGCCAAGCTGGAGGAGGAGGTCGGCGCCCCCCTGTTCGATCGGCGACCGGACGGCATGGCGGTGTCCCCGATGGGGGTGCTGTTCCTGGACCGTGTGGAGCGGGCGTTGGAGTGCCTGCGTACCGGCTCGCGGGAGGCGGTCCGCATCGGAGGGCGCAAGGGCGGCCTGCGCGGCCTTGCGGACTTCGACCAGCTGCTGACGGCGGCGCAGATCCGGGCTTTGGTCGCGGTTGCCGATGCCGGCAACTTCAGCCTGGCGGCGCGCAATGTCGGCATCTCGCAGCCGACCATGCACCGTGCCGCCCGCGATCTGGAACGGTTGTCGGGCATCCCGCTGTTCACCAGGACCGCCGCCGGCATCGCGCTCACCCCGCCGGCCAGGGCGCTGGTCCAGCATGTGAAGCTGGCGATTTCAGAGTTGGAGCAGGGATTCGCGGAGGTGGGCGAGAGCCTGGGCGGCGATACGGCCCGCATCGTCGTGGGCAGCATGCCGCTGTCGCGCCCCTTCATTCTGCCGACCGCGGTCAACGCGCTGGTGCGCGAGCGTCCGGACGTGCAGTTCGACGTGCTCGACGGGCCCTACGACGACCTGCTGCACGGGCTGCGCCATGGCGAGATCGACGTGCTGATCGGTGCGTTGCGCGATCCGCTGCCCATCGACGACGTGGTCCAGGAGCCGTTGTTCGACGATCCGCTGGTCGTGGTCGCACGCGCCTTCCACCCCTTGTCCCGCAAGCCGAAGCTGACGCTGGAGGAACTGGCCGGTTGCCAGTGGGTGATCCCGCGGCGGGGCACGCCGACGCGCGACCGCTTCGAGGCGCTGTTCGCCAACGAACCGCCGCGCGGGCTGGTCGAGACCAGCTCCCAGATCCTGGTGCGTGGCCTGCTGCTGGGCAGCGACCGGCTGACCCTGATTTCCGCACACCAGATCAGGCATGAGCATGAGTTGGGCCTGCTGGTCATCCTTCCGGTGGATCTGGCCAACACCGAGCGTACCATCGGCCTCACCATGCGCCGGGGGTGGCGCCCGACGGCCACGCAGGAGCGCTTTCTCAACCTGCTGCGCGACGCCGGGCAACACGCCGCCTCGCCCGTCTCGCGCCCGTGAAGGCCATTCAAAATGCCGCGCGGATGCTATCCAAAAAATCGATAGGTTGGCCCGTCATTGAATGGCCTCGGCGGACTGCCGGCATGGTAAAGCGAAGTTGCCGTCGCGGTCCGAAGCGGATCGCAGGCCGCTGTGGCCATGCGATGCCGAGGGGAAACGGACCATAGTTCAATTCGACCGGCGCATGGGGGCGGTGATGACGGAACAGGATCGACGCACGGCGAAGGTGGCCTTCATCGGCTTCGGGGAGGCGGCTTCGGCTTTTCTGTCCGGCTGGCGGACCGCCGGCTTGACGGAGGCGGTTGCCGCGTTCGACATCAAGACCGGCTCAGCCGACGAGGCGGTGCGCGCCCGCAAATGGGCCGATTACACGGCGGCCGGTGTGGCCGGCGCCGAGCGGATGGAGGACGCCCTGGCCGGCGCGGCGCTGGTCTTCTCGCTGGTCACCGCCGATCAGGCGCAGACCGCCGCCCGCAGCGCCGCCGCCCATCTCGCCCCAGGCGCCCTGTTCTTCGACGGCAACTCCTGCGCGCCCGGCACCAAGCGGGAGTCGGCGCAGGCCGTCGAGGCGGCCGGCGGCCGTTACGTGGATCTGGCGGTGATGGCGCCGGTGCATCCGAAGCTCCACAAGACGCCCCTGCTGGTCAGCGGTCCACACGCCGCCGATGCCATTGCCGCATTGTCGGGGCTGGAAATGAGCGCCAAGGAAGCCGCGGGGGCGGTCGGCACCGCCTCCTCCATCAAGATGATCCGCAGCGTCATGATGAAGGGGCTGGAGGCCCTGTTTCTGGAATGCGTGCTGGCCGGGCGCAGGGCCGGGGTGGACGCGGTGGTTCTGGACTCCCTGGACGTCACCTATCCCGGCTTCGGCTTCAAGGAGCGCGCCGCCTACATGCAGGAGCGCGTCATGACCCACGGCATCCGCCGCGCCGCCGAGATGCGCGAGGTTGCACGCACCGTCGACGAACTGGGCCTGGGGGGCGGCATGGCCCGCGCCGCCGTGGAGTGGCAGCAGCGCGTCGGCGACCTGAAGCTGGATGCCCGCGCCATCGGCGCGGATGATTACCGGACCCTGGCCGACGCCATTCTGGCGCGGCTCGACCCGTCGGAGCCTTGACCGAAGCGCCGCTTCACCCGGCGCGCGCCTCGCGCCGGAAGGCGGCCGGCGTCTTTCCGGTCAATTTCTTGAAGAAGCGGTTGAAGTAGCCCGGATCCTGGAAGCCCAGCTCATAGGCGATCATCGACACCGGCGCGGCGATGTAGATCAGCCGTCGCTTCGCCTCCAGCAACAGGCGATCCTGCGCCACGTCGAAGGCCGAACGGTCGACCAGATGCCGGCATAGCCGGTTCAGCCGCGATTCCGTGATCCCCAGCGCGTCGGCGTAGCGCGGGATCGACCAGTGCTCGGTAAAGCGCTCTTCCACCAGCGCGCGGAAGCGGGCGAACAGGTCCGTGCGCACGCGCTCCGCCGGGTTGGAGCCGGCCGCCGCCGCGCGCTGGCGTTCCAGCAGCAGCAGGACGCCGCGCAGCAGCCACTCGCACATCGCAGACCGGCCGAATTGCGGCCAGCGGAACTCGGTCATCAGCTGGTCCAGCAGTGCGGAGATGCGCTCCGCCGCCGCCTGTGCGTCGGTGAAATCGATCAGGCAGGGGCTTAGGAACAGGGCCTCGAACAGCGGCCGGCTCTGCGCGCTTGCCCCGTCGAACAGCATTACCTCGGCCACCGTCAGCACATAGCCCTGGCTGCCCGGCCGGAACTGGAAGGAATGCACCACCGCCGGGGGGACGACGATCACGCAGGGTGCGGCGACGTCTGCCATCCGGTCGTCGATCTGCACGCGCGCCCCGCCCTGGAGCAGCGCCACCAGCTGGAACAGTCCGCGATGGGTGTGGGAACCGATGTCCCAGTCATACAGGCGGCTGCGGCTTTCGATGTCCTCGATGTGGATGAACTCGGCGTCGGTGACCCGGGCTTCCTCGCCATAGAGCGTGAACAGCGGCACCGCGCCGCTTTTCCGGGCTTGGGCGCGCGGTCCTGCCGCCCCATCCACCGCCCCATTCGCCCGCTGGTCCATGCCGTCCTCTCCTGCACCTTCATTTGTTGGAAAAGTACAATTTTCCTTCAGCTTCGTCCATTCCGCGGCATGGGCGAACCTGTTTAGGATGCAATTGTTCGCGGCATGAACCGTTCGCGTCAATCAAACCAAAACGCCCAATTGGCCACCCGCTGTTGCGGGTGTCGGAGGAATGCGCCCGATGTTCCGTTTCGATCCATATTCCCCGGCCGTAGATGCCGATCCGTTTCCTTTCTACAAGACCTTGCGGGATGAGTATCCCTGCTTCTGGAGCGAGGAAGCCAACATGTGGGTGCTGTCGCGGTACGACGACATCGTCGCCGCGCTGAATGACTGGGAAACCTATTCTTCGGCCAAGGGCAACCTGATGGACGAGATGCCCAACCGTGCGGGCAACACCCTGGGCACCACCGATCCGCCCCGCCATGACCGCCTGCGCAACATCGTCCAATTCGCCTTCACCAAAAAAGCGGTGGAGGGGCTGGTCGATCCGGTGCGCGCTTCGGCCAAGCGGGCGCTGGACGCCGTGCGTGGCGAGAAGACATTCGACTTCGTCGCCGACTTCTCCAGCAAGGTGACGGTGGACGTGTTGTTCGGCCTGTTCAACCTGCCGCGCGAGAACGAGCGGATGGTCCGTGACAAGGCCGTGCTGATGGTGCAGTCCGATCCCCGCACCCGCCAGAAGGGGCCGGAGCACATCGCCGCCTTCCAGTGGATGGGCGAGTACGCCAGGGAGCTGGTGGAACTGCGCAAGCGCGAGCCCGGGGACGACCTGATCACCGCCCTGATCCAGGCCGAGGTCGCCGGCGAGAAGCTGGCCGACCGCGAAGTGCAGATGACCATCACCACGCTGATCATGGCCGGAATCGAGTCCCTGTCTGGCTTCCTGACCATGTTGGCCCTGAACCTCGCCGATCACGCCGACGCGCGCCGGCGGCTCGCCGCCAACCCGGTGCTGATCCCCGAAGCCATCGAGGAGTCGCTGCGCTACAACACCTCTGCCCAGCGTTTCCGCCGCTGCCTGCAGAAGGACGTGGACCTGCACGGCCAGACGATGCGTGCGGGCGACTTCGTCTGCCTCGCCTACGGGTCCGGCAACCGCGACGAGCGGCGCTTCCCCGCCGCCCACCTCTACGACATCGACCGCAAGCCGAAGGGGCACCTGGGTTTCGGCGGGGGTGTCCACGCCTGTCTCGGCACCGCCTTCGCCCGTCTGGCATCCCGCGTCGCCTTCGAGGAATTCCTGAAGCAGGTGCCGGAGTTCGTCCGCGTGCAGGATCAGTTGCCCTGGATGCCCTCCACCACCTTCCGCAGCCCGACCCGCCTTGAACTGGCGGTGGCCTGAGCTTTCCGAAGACCGCGCGCCGACGCGCAACACGACACAACATGGATATCCAGAGGGAACGCGACCATGGCGAAGGTTACCTTCATCGAGCACGACGGCTTGCAGCAGGTCGTGGATATTCCGGCGGGCTGGACCCTGATGCAGGGCGCGGTGCAGCACGGCGTCGCGGGCATCGAGGGGGAATGCGGCGGTTCCTGCGCCTGCGCCACCTGCCATTGCTATGTGGACGAGGCCCATATCGATGCCCTCCCGCCGCCCAGCGAGACGGAGGAGCAGATGCTGGACTGCACGGCGTCGGAACGCCGGGGCAACAGCCGCCTGTCTTGCCAGATCAGGATGAGCGACGCGCTGGACGGCATCGTGGTGCGCCTGCCGGAGGCGCAGAGCTGATGAGCGACGTGGCGGGAGCGGTCGCAGGGATGGTCGCAGGGATGGTCATTGTCGGGGCGGGGCAGGGCGGGCTGCAGGTCGCCGAATCCCTGCGGGCGGAGGGGTACGACGGCCCCATCACGCTGGTCGGGGACGAGCCTTTTGCCCCCTATCACCGGCCGCCGCTGTCCAAGGCGATGCTGGCCGGCACGATGGAGGAGGCGCAACTCGCCATCCGCGGCGCCGATGTCCTGGAGCGGCAACGCATCGACCTTCTCACCGGCACACGGGTGGTTGCCATTGACCGTCCCGCCCGCCGGGTGCGCCTGGAGGATGGGCGCAGCCTGGACTATCGCGGGTTGGCGCTGGCCACGGGGGCGCGGCTGCGTCCGCTGCCGGTCGCCGGGGGCGAGCTGGATGGCGTGCTCGGCCTGCGTTCGCTGGACGACGCCCGGCGGATCCGCGCGGCTCTGGATGGCGCGGCGCGTGTGGTCGTCATCGGCGGCGGCTACATCGGGCTGGAGGTCGCGGCGGCGGCGCGCAAGCGCGGCCTGGAGGTGACCATCCTGGAAGCGGCGGATCGCCTGCTCGNCCGCTCGGCGACGCCCTTCCTGGCGGCGTTCTACGCCGACCTGCACCGGTCCCACGGGGTGACGCTCGAATTGGGCGCCAAGCTGGCCGGGCTGGACGGGCAGGGGGGCCGCGTGACCGGGGTGCGCACCGCCGACGGGCGCTTGCGTCCGGCCGATCTGGTGGTCGTCGGCATCGGTGTCATTCCGAACACCGCGCTGGCCGAAGGCTGTGGACTGCCCTGCGAGCACGGCATCCTGGTGGACGACTGCGCCCGCACCGGCGATCCGGCCATCGTCGCGGTCGGCGACTGCACGGTCCGGCGCGTCGGCGATTCAGGAGCGTTGCTGCGGCTGGAGTCGGTCCAGAACGCCGTCGAGCAGGGCAAGTCGGCGGCGGCGGCGCTGCTGGGGCGGGACCGTCCCTTCACGGCGCCGCCGTGGTTCTGGTCCGATCAGTACGACGTGAAGCTGCAGATCGTCGGCCTGTCGGCCGGGCACGACCGGATGGTGCTGCGCGGTTCATTGGCGGATGGCCGGTTCTCGGCCTTCTATTTCCGCGACGGCGCCCTGGTCGCCATCGATTCCGTCAACCGCCCGGTGGACCACATGGCCGGCCGCAAGCTGCTGGACCGGAAGGCCGCCCTCACGCCCGAGCAGGCGGCCGACGAGGGCTTTCCGCTGGCCTCCCTGGCACGGTGATCGCCAGATCAGCGGTAAAACCGTACCGAGCGGGCGTGACCAGGGGAGAGCCTGTGCCGGCTCGCTCGAAGGTGGCGACACCGTTACGGTTGCGACGGGTATCGGTCATCGTCCGAAGTCTTGTTCGAATCGGCAATTGGAAAAGCCCGTTCGAGATCCGTCCGGTCGCCGCGTGTCGATGGACTCGATATGACAAGGAAATGCACGTCACTGTCGCTGTCGTTCCGCGCCTGATGACACGCGCCGGGAGGAATTTCGATGCCGGACAGTGCGGCAATCGTGTGATGCACGCCTTCCAGCTCCATGGTCAGTTCACCGGAAAGCACGTAGAAAAACTGGCGGGCCTTGGTGTGGAAATGTCTTTGCTCCGCCGTTGCCGCCGGCATCCTTTCCTGGATGACCATCATGTCCGGCGAAGGGGCGAGCACCCATCCGTCACAGCGGTCGCCCCAGGAATAATGCTCGGCGTTCTCAATGCTGCGTTTCAAGATCATCTCCTGCCAGGATAGCGCCGATCCACTGTTCGGTCAGCGTGCCGGCCCGGGCCAGGGCTTCATCGCCCCGGCGCAGGCGGTCGAGCCGCAAGGCATGGACATCCCGCAGGCCCACCGTCGAGAGAATATAGAGCAGGTAAGGCGTCAGATGGTCCTCCTGGCCGCCGGCGCCGGCATCGAATCCGCCGCCGCAGGCGATCACGACATAGACCGGCCTGTCCCGCAGCAAGCCGATTTTTCCCTCGGGGGTCGTCATGAAGGTCCGATTTGGCCGCACCACATGGTCGATCCACGTCTTGAGCGCGGCGGGAACCGTGAAGTTGTGCATCGGGGTATCGATGACCACGGCATCGGCCTCTTCGAGTTCGGAGATCAGTCTTTCCGAGACCGCCAGCGCAGCCTTGTCCGCGATGTTCCGTTCCCGATCCGCCATGAGGCTGGCGCTCAGGAAGGCCGGCCCCGGATAAGGCAAGGGGTCGGCCGCGAGATCGCGCTCGACGACGTCGAAGGCGCGCTGCCGTCGGAGGGCGGCGACCAGTTGGCCGCCGAACCGCCGGCTGTGGGAATCGGCCCCACGCGCGCTTGCGCTGACATGCAGCAGCCTGCTCATGCCCGATCCTCGTCGAGGTCGATGCTGAAGCGCAACGCCCGCGCAAGCAGCCCGTGGCGGAAGTAGAAGCGGTGGCCGAGCATGTTGGTCAGCGGCGTGTCCAGGACGAGCCGCGTGCAGCCCGACCGGCGCGCCTCGGACTTCAGCCTGTCCATCATCAAGCGGCCCGCACCGGTGCTGCGGGCCTTCTCGTCCGTCACCAGATCGTCGACATAGAAATGGATGCCGTGCATCAGATTGTCCTGAAGGCGGAATCCCGCGAGGGCGGTGGGGCCGTCGGCTTGCCACAAGGCCAGGAGCCTGTAGCCCGCCGCGGTCTGGCGCCGCCAACGCGAGACGAACTCCTCCTTCGAGGAGAGGTGGGGGCGGAGCTGCCGCATGAGCGGGAAGCAGGCCGCCACCTCCTCATCGGTTTCGATCGCGCGGATGTCGGTCGAAGATTGCGGAGAGGTGCTCACAGGGCGCTCCTCCAGTCTGCCGACCACTGCAAGTCCCGCTTGGCCTTCTCGCTGCTCACCGCCCCGTCGTCCTCGGCGAAATTGTAGATGCCCCGGACCCCATGCGCGAGAACCAGGAGCGCCGCCTTGGCTGCCGCGTCGACATGCAGCGGGCCCCGCGCCGGCGGGGGTGTCGGATCCGGTTCCCGGGCCGTAGAGGCGCCCATAG
>NZ_BADK01001046.1 GCF_000333595.1 Azospirillum sp. B506 | reverse complement strand
GCTCTCCGAGTCAGCAGCGGGCGGCCGATGGCGGTCTCGCCGCGTGCCGGGGCGGGCAGCCGGGCGACGGCCTCCTCGTCCTTCGACTTGCCGAGATAGGCGGCGATGACGTCGGGATGGACGGCGACCTCCGCCGGCTTGCCGTCGGCGATCAGGCGGCCCTGGTGCAGCACGGTGACGCGATCGGACAGCGACAGCACGCGGTCGATGTCATGCTCGATCAGCAGCACCGCATGGCGGGTGGCGAGCTGGCGGATCAGGGCGGCCACGACCACGCGGTCGGCCTCCGCCAGACCGGCCAGCGGCTCGTCCAGCAGCAGCAGCTTGGCCTCGGTCGCCAGCGTGATGGCGATCTCCAGCAGGCGCTGCTCGCCGTGCGACAGGTTGGTGCAGGGCTCCGCCGCGCGGTCCACCAGACCGACCGCCGCCAGCAGCGACCAGCTGCGGGCGTTGATCTCGTCGATCTCGTGGGCGTCGCGCCACAGGCCGAACTTGCGCGGGCTGCGCGCCTGGACGGCGACGCGGACATTCTCGAAGACCGTCAGATTGCGGAAGACGCTGAGGATCTGGAAGGACCGGCCCATGCCCAGGCGGATGCGCTTGTGCATCGGCAGGCGGGTGACGTCGGTGCCGTCGAAGACGATGCGGCCGGCATCGCTGGGCAGGACGCCCGTCAGCATGTTGAAGAAGGTGGTCTTGCCGGCGCCGTTCGGGCCGATGAAGCTGTGAAGCTGGTGCGGCATCACCTCCAGATCGATGTTGCTGGCGGTGACCAGCGAGCCGAAGCTCTTGCTCAACCCCTTGACGGTCAGGATGGGCTTGCCGGTGCCGGTCGCCAGTTCGGCGCTGCGGTAGGGGGCGATCACGTCGGGGCGGCGCGGGATGCCGTCGCGGGTCAGGGTCCAGCGCTCCCGGCGCAGCAGCCGCTGCGCGAGGCCGTGGATGCCCTCCGGCGACAGCAGGGCGAAGGCCATCACGATGGGGGCGAAGATCAGCCACCAATGCTCGGTGATGCTGCTGAGCTTGTCCTCCAGCAGGATGAAGGCGATGGCGCCCCACAGCGGTCCCAGGAAATGATGCACGCCGCCCAGGACGGTCATCAACAGGCTGTCGCCGGCATGCTGCCAGCTCAGATTGTTGGCGTAGGCGCCTTGCAGCAGGAAGGCCAGCAGGCCGCCGGCGTAGCCGATCACCGCCGCGGACAGGACGAAGGCCGCCAGCTTCAGCCGGTAGGTGTCGTAGCCCAGGCTCGCCACCCGCTGCTCGTTGTCGCGCAGGGCCTGGAGGACGCGGCCGAACGGCGCATGGGCGAGGCGCCACAGGAACCACATGGCCGCCACGATGGTGGTCAGCGCGAAGACGTGGAAGACCTGGAAATTGCCGAACATCCCGCGCGGAACGTTCTGCAGGCCGTTCTCGCCGCCGGTGAGGTCCGTCCACTTGAAGGCGATCTCGAAGGCGATCTGCGAGCAGGCCAGCGTCAGCAGCGAGAAATACAGGCCCCGCCGTTTCAGCACGACCGCTCCCAGCGCCAGCGCCAGCACGACCGAGAACAGGACCGTGAAGCCCAGCCCGACGATCTCGTTGTCGGTGAAATGCAATGCCGCGAGTGCGGCGGCGTAGCTGGCGGTGCCGAAGAAGACCGACGCGCCGAACGGCACCAGGCCGGTGTAGCCCAGCAGCAGGTTCACGCCCGCGCCATACAGCACATAGATGGCGATCTGCGTGACGCGGGACAGCGGCGTGCCGGTCAGCTGCACGGCGACCGACAGCCCGGCCAGCACGAGGACGAGCAGAAGAAGCGGATTGCGGAAGGACTTTTTAAGAGGGGAGATGCGGCTCATTCGAAGCGCTCCCAGCGTTCGCCGAACAGGCCGCGCGGCCGGACCAGCAGGATGGCGGCCATCAGCACATACATCGCGGCGGCGGATGCCTCAGGCATGAATTGGATGGTCAGGGCGGTGACGACGCCGACCAGCAGGCCGGCGACGATGGCCCCGAGGTAGGAGCCGAGCCCGCCGATGGTGACGATGACGAAGGCCGGCATGATGGCGCCGGCCGCCATCGACGGGGTGACGGTCCACAAGGGAGCGGCCAGCACCCCGGCGATGCCGGCCAGCAGGCAGCCCAGCCCGAAGACCCCGGTCAGAACCCGCGGCAGGTTGATGCCCAGCATGCCGACCATCTCCGCGTCGCGGCTGCCGGCGCGCAGGATGCGGCCGAAGGGCGTGTAGTTCAGGAAGGCCCACAGCCCAGCCAGCAGCGCCATCGTCGTCACCAGCACGGCCAGACGGTACCTGGTGATCAGCAGCGGGCCGTATTCGACGATGCCGGCCAGGAAGGGCGGCGGGCTGAAGGGATGGCCGCCGGCACCCCAGGCGAGCCGGATCAGCGCCTCGATCAGCAGGCCCAGCGCGAAAGTCAGGATCAGACCGATCAGCGGCTCCTTCCCGTAGAGCCGGCGGATCAGCAGAACCTCCACCGCCATGCCGATCAGGCCGACGAGGATCGGGGCGAAGACAACGGCGGGCCAGCCGAAGGTCTCGTAGAGCGTCAGGGCGAAATAGGCGCCCAGTGCGAAGAAGGCACCGTGGGCGAAGTTCACGACGCCCAGAAGACCGAAGATGATCGAGAGTCCGACCGCTATGAGCACATAGAGGAAGCCGAGAACCAGACCATTCACGATCTGAGGGATGAGGGTGTCGATCATGTGTGCGTCCTTGAATGCGGCCCGGTCGGCTTCCCCTTCCACCGTCGATGGGGGAGGGAGGGGGCACGCGGATCATGGGGCGGGGAAGGGGTGGATTTTCCCGGACTCCACCCCTTCCCCGGCCAGCGATCCGCCTTCGCCCCTGCCTCTTCCATCGGGGATGGGCGAGGGGACCGTCTCAGGGCCGGTGTGCGGCACGCGAATGGTGAAGGGACCGCTCCCCTCGTCCCTTTTGAAAGGGGGGAGCGGCGGGAAGCGGCCTTACAGCGCTTCCATCTTGCAGCCCACCTCGTCCCTCGTCCCGAACTGCGGTTCGAGGTCGGCGGCGCGCTCCGGCGTGACCTTCAGCACGTCGAGCCAGTCCCACTTGTCGGTGATCTTGTCCTTCACCTTCAGGACCAGCGAGCGGCGGAGCATCTGGTGGTCCCACTCGCGGTAATAGGCGGGGATGGCGCCGTCCTCGAAGCGGGCCGTCTCCAGGCCCCGGACGATGGCCGCGGCGTCGGTCGCCTTGCCCTGCTCGATGCCGAGCAGCAGGCTGCGCATGGAGAACCAGCCGAGCCAGGCCTTGTCGGCCGGCGGCTTCTTGTACTTGGCCTGGTAGGCGTCGATGAACGACTTGTCGGCGGCGGTGTTGGTCGGGTCGCTGAAGTGCCAGGGCTTGCCGTAGATGCCGGTGGCGGCGTCCTGGCCGATGGACCACAGGTCGGAATCGCCGATGATCGGGCAGGCCACCGGGATCTTGCCCTTCAGGCCCATGTCGGCGAACTGCTTCAGGAAGGCCGACAGGTCGCCGCCCGGCAGGCCGGCGACGATCACGTCCGGCTTGGCCTGACGGATCTTCAGCAGGAAGGAGCTGAAGTCGGCGGTGCCCAGCGGCGTCTTGTCGGAGCCGACCTCGGTTCCACCGGCTTCCTCAAGCTGTTTCTTCATCTCCGTGTAGACGTCCTGGCCATAGGCGTAGGACGCGCAGATGAAATACCATTTCTTGCCGAGCGAGGCGAGATACGGCCCCATGGCGCGGCTGGCGACCGACGTCGTGGTCAGGACGCGGAAGGTGTAGGGGTTGCACTCCTTGCCGGTGATCTCGCGGGCGGCGGCGTTCGGCGTGATGAAGGGGATCTTCACGCGCCTGGCGACGGCGCTCATGGCCAGGGCGGTCCCGCTGTTGGTGCCGCCGAGCGCCGCGATGACCTTTTCCTCTTCCGCCAGCTTCTGAAGATTCTGCTGGGCCGCCTGGGGGCTCGGCTCGTCGTACCACACCAGTTGCACGGGACGGCCGAGCACCTGGCCCTTGGCCTGCTCCAACGCGATGTTGGCACCGTTCACCAGCAGTTCGCCCTGTTCGGTCCAGGTTCCCTGCTTGGCGAAGACCAGACCGATCTTCGCCGGCACCTCGCCCCGCGCCGACAGGATGAAGGGGCTGCCGACGGACAGTGCCGCGCCGCCGGCAACGGCACGCCCGGCGGTCGTCAGCAGGCCGCGGCGGCTGATGGCCAGGGGGGAAATCTCTTTGTCTTTCATGTGCGTCTCCTCCGACGTCTTCACGGCGCTTGCCCGCGCCGTCCTCTTGGTGGGCATGTTATAGCTTGATTTTGGAATTCAGTTCCAGTACCGATTTATAAAACTGGAACGGCTTCCCACTTTTGTGAGGTTTCGCCGGAACGGAAGGGAGCAGGAAACGCCATGACGGCCGGCAACACGAAGATGGATGCCCGTCTCGCGGTGATCGGTGCGGGAGCCATCGGGCGCCTGCACATCGATGTTCTTTTGAAGGGAGACGCGACGAGCATCGGCCGGCTGGTCGCCATCGCCGACCCGGCCGAAGCGGCGCGCGTCTTTGCCGCCGAGCGCGGGATTCCCTGGTTCGCCGACCATCTCGCCATGCTTGACGAGGTCTGCCCGGACGGCGCCGTCATCGCGACGCCGAACGCCGCCCACGCGCCGGTCGCGCTGGCCTGCATGGCGCGCGGCGTGGCCGTGCTGGTGGAAAAGCCGATTGCCGAGACGGTGGAGGCCGCGCGCGCCATCGCCGAGGCGTCGCGCCGGACCGGCGTTCCGGTCCTGGTCGGGCACCACCGCCGCCACAACCCGGTCATCCGCGCCGCGAAGGCCGCCATCGCCGATGGGCTGATCGGCATGCCGACCATCGCCACGGTCGCCGCGACCTTCCTGAAACCCGACAGCTACTTCACCGTGGATTGGCGCCGGCAGACGGGCGAGGGCGGGCCGATCCTCATCAACCTGATCCACGAGATCGACCTGCTGCGTTTCCTGCTGGGCGAGATCGACGGCCTGCAGGCCATGCGCTCCAACGCTGTGCGGGGCTTCGCGGTGGAGGATACCGCCGCCGTGCTGCTGCGCCTGCGCAACGGCGCCCTGGCGACGCTGTCCCTGTCCGACGCGACAGCCTCCCCGCGCAATTGGGACTTGGCCTCGGGCGAGATCCCGAGCCTGGCCCGCCACCCGGTGGAGACGCATTTCCTGTCGGGCACCGGCGGCTCCCTGGCTCTGCCGAGCCTGGAATACTGGAGCTACGCCGGGGAGCGCGGCTGGCACGTTCCGATGACCCGAGGCCGGCTGAGCGGCGAAGCCGCCAATCCTTACGTCAACCAACTCCGCCACTTCGTCCGCGTCATCCGCGGTGAGGAGGAGCCGATCGTCGGCGCCGACGATGCAACCCGCACGCTGACCGCGACCCTGGCTGTCCACCAGGCCGCGGATGGAGGCCCGGTGGTCTTCGCCGAGGACGGATTCAGCGTCCGCCGGTTGTGATGAAGGCCCGGATTGAGTTTGAGACACGCTGGCGTACAGTCGCCGCTGATTCGGCCTCAATCTTCAGATGATGGGAAAAGAACGATGGCGCCCTCTTCCGACGAAACCGCGACGCGCGAACGCACCGGCATCCTCGACCGCGTGCTGGCGATGATCGAGCTGCTGGCCGTCCACACGGAGGGTCTGCCCCTGCACGAGGTGGCGGCCCGGCTCGACATTCCCCGCAGCGCGACGCACCGCCTGCTGAACGACCTGATCGGGCACGGCTATGTCCGCCAGGACGGGGAGCGCGGGGGCTACATGCTGACGGCGAAGCTGGTATCGCTCAGCTTTACCTACCTGGCGGGCAGCGGCGTCGTCGATCTGGCACAGCCGGTGCTGGACCGTCTGGCCCGCAAGACCGGGGAACTGGTCCGCCTGGCCGTCGTGGACACCGACCGGCTGACCTGGGTCGCCAAGGCCCAGGGCGCCCTGACCGGCCTGCGCTACGACCCCGACATGGGCATGGAGGCACCGCTCCACTGCACCTCCAGCGGCTTCGCCTGGCTGTCCTGCCTCAACGACACCGAAGCGATGGCCCTGATCGAGACGCAGCGCCAGCGCCGTCCCGGCCTGTACCAGGACGTCGGGCCAAAGGG
This sequence comes from Azospirillum sp. B506, assembly GCF_000333595.1. Lineage (GTDB taxonomy): Bacteria > Pseudomonadota > Alphaproteobacteria > Azospirillales > Azospirillaceae > Azospirillum. The sequence goes on along the minus strand of NZ_BADK01001046.1, from coordinate 2,840 downwards.
TCCGCGCACGGACGGGGAAATCCTGGAGCACCTGCACCTCGCCCGCCAGCGCGGCTATTCCATCACCATCGAGACCTTCACCGCCGGCATGGCCGCCATCTCGGCCCCGATCCGCACGCGCGAGGGGCGTCCCGTCAAGGGCACCCTCAGCGTCGCCGGGCCACATGTGCGCGTGACCGAACAGCGCCTGCACGAAATGGCGCCTGACCTTCTCGCCGCCGCCGCGGAAATCGCTGCCACCGGCCTGGGTTCACCGGCCTTCCAACGCTTCCGCCGCGACCGCGACGGAGACATCTTCATCGGCTCGGGTCCATGACGACACTCACGAAAACACCCCAGGGCGCCGCATCGCTCCCCGCGCGGGCGCCCATCGAATGCCCCATCGAACACCCCATCGAATGCCCCATCGAACACCCCATCGAATGCGATGTCCTCGTGGCGGGATCGGGGGCCGGAGGCTTATCGGTCGCCGTCACCGCCGCCCACCACGGCCTGGACGTTCTGGTGGTCGAAAAGACGCCGTTGTTGGGCGGCACCACCGCCTGGTCCGGCGGCTGGCTGTGGATCCCGCGCAACCCGCTGGCCCGGCGCGCGGGGATCGAGGAGGATGTCGAGCAGCCGCGGCTCTATCTGCGCTCCATCCTCGGCAACACTTATGACGCCGCCCGCGTGGACGCCTTTCTGGAGAACGGGCCGCGCATGGTGTCCTTCTTCGAGGAACACACCGCCGTCCGGTTCATCCCCGGCAACGCCGTCCCCGATTTTCACGGCCATGCGCCGGGAGCCGCCACCGGTGGCCGGTCCGTCTGCGGCGCGCCCTTCGATGGAAGGGAGCTGGGCGAAGCGATTCACATGCTGCGCCGACCGCCGAACGAGATGATGTTCCACGGCATGGGCATCGCGTCGGGCGCCGACCTCTGGCACTTCATCAACGCGACCCGCTCGTTGCGCTCGGCGGTCCATGTGGGCAAGCGACTGTCCCGGCATCTGCGCGACATGGTGTTCCACGGCCGCGCCATGCAGCTGGTGAACGGCGAGGCGCTGGCCGCCCGCCTGCTGAAGTCCGCCCTGGACCGCGGCGTGACAATCCGCACCGGCACCCCCGTCGTCCGCCTGATCCGTGAAGACGGCCCGAACGGCGCCGTGCGCGGTGCGGTCCTGCGCACGCCAAAGGGCGAGTGGAGGTGCGGGCGCGCGCGGCGTCTTCCTGGCGGCGGGCGGCTCCCGCACGCGCCGGAACGCGCAAAGAGCTGTTCCCCCAAGCCCCCAGGGGGCACGAGCACTGGTCCGCCGCCCCGCCGGCCAACACCGGCGACGGCCTGCGCCTGGGCGAATCCGCCGGCGGCAGCATCGACGCCAATCTGCAGGACGCCGGCGCCTGGTCCCCGGTTTCCCGTCTTCCGAACGGCGACGGCACCTTCATGAACTACCCGCACCTGATCGACCGCGGGAAGCCCGGCGTGATCGCGGTGACGGCCAGGGGCAACCGCTTCGGCAACGAGGCCGATTCCTACCACGGCTTCATGCGGCACCTGTTCGCCGCCATCGAACCGGGGGCGGAAGTCGCCGCCTGGCTGGTCTGCGACCACCGATTCCAGCGCCGTTACGGGCTGGGAGCCTCCAAGCCATTTCCGGTGTCGCTGAAGCGCTACCAGCGCTCCGGCTATCTGGTGACCGCCCCGACCATCGAAGAGCTGGCCCGGCGTTGCGGCATCGACCCGGCCGGGCTGAAGGCCACCGTCGACTTTTACAACCGCCACGCCCGCGAGGGCCGCGACCCCGCCTTCGACCGCGGCGGCACGCCCTACAACCGGGTCTCCGGCGATCCCGACCACAAGCCCAACCCCTGCGTCGCGCCCATCGAGCACGGCCCCTTCCACGCGGTGAAGATCGTGCCCGGCAGCCTGGGCACCTTCGCCGGACTGAAGACCGACGCGGCGGCGCGGGTGCTGGGCAACGACAACCGGCCGATCCCCGGCCTCTATGCGACCGGCAACGACATGTCCAGCGTCATGGGCGGTCATTACCCGAGCGGCGGCATCACGCTCGGCCCCGCGATGACCTTCGGTTATCTCGCGGCCCTGGACATGGTGGCCAGGGGGGGGGCGGCCGAAATGGATGACATCGGGGCGGCGGCCGACTGACGGGGCCTCCGCCACAACCCAACACACAGAGGATCACATGAAACGTTATGAATTGGCGACGCTGTCCACCACGATGGGGGCGGCGGCGAAGGTGGGCGCTCGCCTGCGGGACTTCTGCACGGCGCCCGAGGCGCGGGGACGGCTGCTCGGCTGCTGGAACTCCGACATCGGCGACCTGAACCGCATCACCGTGCTGCGCGGCTTCGACAGTGCGGAGGATGCCGCGGCGGAGCGGATGCGGACCCTGTCCACCACCGATCCCTTCGGCTGCGGCGAGGTGCTGACCGGCCTGTCGCTGGACACGCTGCTGCCCTTCCCGGACATGCCCGCGGTCGAACCGGGCAGCTTCGGCCCGATCTACGAGATCCGCTCCTACGTCCTGAAGACCGGCGGCCTGCTGCCGACCTTCGAGGGCTGGGCGGAAGCGCTGCCGGGCCGTACCAGGCTGTCGAAGCTGCTGCTGGCGACCTACGCCGTGGACGGCCCGCCGCGCATCGTCCACATCTGGCCCTGGGCCAGCCTGGAGGAACGCTCGCGCATCCGCGCCGAGTCCGTCCGCATCGGCGTCTGGCCGCCGAAGAGCGCGGTGTGGCTGACCCCGGCCATGGACTCCACCATCGGGATTCCGCTCGACGTCTCCCCCCTGACGTAACAACCAAGAAAAATCGGAGAGGAAACGCCAATGGGCAACGATTT
>NZ_BADK01001047.1 GCF_000333595.1 Azospirillum sp. B506 | reverse complement strand
AGCGCCTGCCCGCCTTGTTCACCGTCACCATGCCCGGCTTGCAGCGGTCGAGGATGAAGTGCGGGAACACCGCCCAGGTCCGATCCGCGCGCTGGCGCACCGACACCGGCGCCCAGAAGGCATTGTCCAGGTTGGTGGTGCCGTAATGCGCCCCGGCGCCCAGGGCCAGATCGTGCATTTCGCCCGTGTTGCCGGGGCCGATGGGGCTGTGCTCCGGCGTGGGCTGGTGCAGCATCTTGGAACGCAGCGTCTTGTGCCGGCTGAAGCCACCGGTCGCCATGATCACGCCGCGGCGGGCGGCGATGCGGCGTCGCTGTCCGTTCTGGGTGGCCACGACGCCGGTTACGGCGTCGCCGTCGCGGATCAGCTCCTCCACCTTGGTCTGCACCAGGATGTCCACGCCGCGCTGGTCGAGCGAATGGAGCAGCCGGCCGATCAGCGCGTTGCCCATCACCAGACGGGTGCCGCGCGGATGCTTCAGCCGGTCCATGGCGTGGCGGGCGATCAGCGCCACGGCGTGCTTGAAGGAGGCGAATGACTTGGTCAGCTTCAGCAGGTGGCCGACGTCGTCGCGGTCGATCATCATGCCGCCCAACACGGTGAATTCCGGGATCGGCGGCCGGACCAGCGCGAAATGCCCACCGAGCTTGCGCCCGTCGAAGGGCAGCGGCTCCAGCGCGCGGCCGCACAGCGTCGAGCCTTCCAGGTCGGAGATGTAGTCGGGGTGGAAGGGCCGCGCGCGGAACTGCACGTCGGAATTCTTCTCGATGGTGGCGATGGCCTCCGGTCCGGCCTCCAGGAAGGCGCGGCGCATCTCGGCCGATGAGTGCTTGCCGACCGCCAGATCCAGATAGTGGGAGACGGTCTCGTGGCTGTCCGGGGTGCCGGTGCCGGCGCGGTGGTGCGTGTTCGGAACCCAGGTCGTCGCGGCGGAGAAGGCGGTCGTGCCGCCGACATACTCGGTCCGCTCGATCAGCAGAACCTTCATGCCCTCGATGGTGGCGAACAGGGCGGCGGCCATGCCGGCGCCGCCGGCGCCCACCACCACCACGTCGTAGGCGGGCTTGTCCGCCATCTTGCGCATATCGATGCTCATGGACGTTTACTCTCCTGCGAGAAATTCTTCTTGGCGTGTCGGTAGGTTGGACGTCAGTACGTCGCGCGTCCGCCGGACAGGTCGAAGACGGCGCCGGTGGAGAAGGAACACTCGTCCGACGCCAGCCACGCCACCAGGGACGCGACCTCCGCCGGCTGTCCGGGGCGGCCGAGCGGGATCTTGCCCAGCACATAGGCCCGCACGTCGTCCGGCATCTGGGCGACCAGCGGGCTGTCGATCACCGCCGGAACCACCGTGTTGGCGAGGATGCCGGTGCCGGCCAGCTCCTTGCCCAGCGATTTGGTCAGGCCGATCACCCCGGCTTTGGCCGCCGAATAGGCGCTCTGGTTCGGGTTGCCCTCCTTGCCGGCGATGGAGGCGATGGTGACGATGCGTCCGTATCCGGCGGCCCGCATGGCGGGGATCACCGCCCGGCAGCAGAGGAAGGTGCCGGTCAGGTTGATCTCCACCGTGCGGCGCCAGGCGTCGGGGGCGATGGTCTCCAACGGCTGGTTCGGCCCGATGGTCCCGGCCGAGGTGACGAGGATGTCGACCGCCCCCAGCGCATCCGCCGTCCGACGGGCCGCCTCATCCACGCTCGTCGGGTCGGTGACATCGACCGGGGCCGCATCGACGGCGGTCACGTCGATGCCGCTGCCATGCTCCGCCCTGAAACGGTCGAGCGCCGCCTCCAGCGCCGGGCCAGGCAGGTCCCACAGCGACACGCGCGCGCCCGATTGCAGAAGCCGGGCCGCCACGGCGAGGCCGATGCCGCCGGCCCCGCCGGTGACGACCGCCCTTCGGCCCTGTAGATCGATCCTGTTCATCGCTCCACCTTTGACCATCCCAAGGGGATGAAAGCCGTCGTCGAATGTCTCACTCGCCCTTCTGCAACAGGAAATCGACCATCAGCCCCAGCAGGTTGGCGAACATGCCGCCACCGACCTGGGTCTTGCAGCCGATGCGCCGCGCCGCCTCGATCAGCGGGGTCACCGCCGGGGCGGTGATCACGTCGCCGACGAAGGTGTCGGGGCCCAGCCGGTCCACCGGGATCGGCAGCGGGTCGGTCGGCTTCATGCCGGTCGGGGTGGCGTTGACCACCAGATCGAAGCCCGCCGGATCCGGTGCGCCGACGCGCACCGCGTCGCCGAACCGCTCCATCAGGCGGCGGATCAGCGTGTCGCGGCGATTGGCGTCCTCGTCATGGATGGCAAGGTCGCGGATCCCCGCCTCCAGCAGCGACAGGGCGATGGCTGTCCCGGCCCCACCGGCCCCGACCAGCAGGGCGGTCCTGCCCTCCGGCTGGAAGCCCTCCTGGCGGATGCCGCCGACGAAGCCGAGGCCGTCCACCATGTCGCCGGCCCAGCCGGTCTTCGTTCGGCGCATGACGTTGACCGCACCCAGGAAGCGCGCGCGGTCGGTCGGCTCGGTGACGTGGCGGAAGCAGGCGAACTTGTGCGGGACGGTGACGATCAGGCCGTCGAGGTTGCGCATCGTCACGATGGTCTCGACGAAGCGGTCGAGGTCGGCGGGGGTGACGTTGGCGGGGATCAGGATGGCGTTCTCGCCGCGCGCCGCGAAGGACTTGGTGACGTCGGCCGGCGACTTCACCTGGGCGATCGGATCGCCGAGGATCAGATGGACGCGCGTGGCGCCGTTCAGGGTGGGCAGCATCGGGAAGTCTCCGGTTCAGGAATGATCGGCGGTGGCGGGGGCGGTTTCGTCGCCTTCCTCGGCATGGACCACGCCGAGCAGGCGGTGCTGCAGGGCGGTGTCGCGCTCCAGCTCCTCGGCCTTGCCCTCATAGGCGACCTTGCCGTTCACCAGCACATAGGCGCGGTCGACGATGGACAGCACGGTTTCGGCGTGATGCTCGACGATGACCATGGCCACCCGGCCGCGCAGCTTGACGACGGCCTCCATCACCTCCTTGACGACGGCGGGGGCGAGGCCCTCGAACGGCTCGTCCAGCAGGACGATGCGGCTCGGCACCATCAGGGCGCGGGCGATGGCGACCATCTGGCGCTCGCCGCCCGACAGGGTCTCCGCCTTGGCGCGCTGGCGGGTCTCCAGCCGGGGGAACAGGACGAAGACCTCCTCCACCGACAGGCCGCCCGGCCGCGCGGCGAGGCGCAGATTCTCGACCACCGTCAGGTTGGGGAACAGGCGGCGGCCTTCCGGCACGATGGACACGCCGTGGCGGTTGATCTCGTAGGGCTTGGCGCCGGTGATGTCGGTGCCGTCGAAGACCACCCGGCCGCCGCTGACCGGGCAGCCGCCCATGATGGTGCGCAGCGTCGTGGTCTTGCCGACACCGTTGCGGCCCAGAAGGGGCACCGCCTCGC
>NZ_BADK01001048.1 GCF_000333595.1 Azospirillum sp. B506 | reverse complement strand
CGGTGCCTCTCCAAGTGCCACTCGCCCTGCCCGAACACCTTCAGCCCGGTGGAGTCGATGACCACGGTGGCCGGCCCGTCCGTCGCCGCCAGGGCCGACGCCACCTCCAGCTTGGCGCTGCGCCGGGAAAACGCCGTGTGGTCCGGGACCGACAGTTCCAAGCCGAGCAGGCGCATGAGCGAGCCCAGTAAGCCCTCGGTCTGCCGCCACGGCCGGCCGAACGCCAAGCGCAGCATCAGCCCGGCTTCGACCGCGATGTCCGCGTAGCGGGAAGGCCGGCCACGCCGCCCCGTGGCGGGTGGCGTCCACGCGGCGATCGCCTCCGGCGTCACCCAGATGGTCAGGTCTCCGCGTCGGCGCAGCGCCGCATCGTAAGCTGCCCAGTTCTCAACCCGATAGCGGGCCTTCGGGATCTTGTGACGACGGCTTTCGTTCGCCTTGTACGGCATCCAGCTCTCGGCTCCAGAAGGGGCCAATCCTTTACCCGCAGCCCTCTTCGATTGCCAGTCTGCCGATTTGTGCACCAACGTCACGGGCAGGGGCTCACAGCTGAAACCACAATTTTCTTATCCTGATTGCGGAACATTTTGTGGACGATAGCCAAAGGCGGCCATAAGGCATTGGGCCAAAATAGACGAATCGAATGGTCTGGTCGTGCGGTAGGGGATTCTCGTCTGGAGTCGGAGCCTGTAGCTTCGGTTTGATGATTGATGAAGCCGCGCTCCGCCGCCAATACGCCCTGCTGCGTCCGAGCCTGGACGAGCGAGGCCGCCGTCTGTTCGCCGCCACGCAAGCGCAGGCCCTTGGGCATGGCGGGATCGCTGCGGTGGCGCGGGCCACCGGGATCGCGCCGAGCACGATTGGGCGCGGTTTGAAGGAGATCGCCACCGGCGTGCCGCCGTCGGGGGCGCGGTTGCGCCAGCCGGGCGGTGGACGCAAGCGGTTGACCGACCGGGATCCTCTGCTGGAGCGCACCCTGCTGGACTTGGTTTCCCCGATGACGCTGGGTTGCCCGGAGCGTCCGTTGCTGTGGGTGTCGAAGAGCCTCGAGAAGCTGGCGGCGGCGTTGCGGGACAAGGGCCATCGGGTGTCGGCCAACTCGGTGCGCCGCCTGCTGCGCCGGCTCGGCTTTTCCCGCCAGGGTAACCGTAAGGCCAATGAGGGACGCGGGCATCCCGACCGCGACGCACAGTTCGAGCACATCAATGCCCAGGTGCAGGCTTTCCAGGCAGCAGGCGCTCCCGTCATCTCGGTGGACACCAAGAAGAAGGAGTTGATCGGCCCCTACAAGAATGCCGGAACCGATTGGCGCCCCGAAGGGGAGCCGCGGCGGGTGAACGTGCACGACTTCGAGGACAAGGACCTCGGCAAGGCCATTCCATACGGCGTCTACGACGTGGCCGAGAACGCCGGGTGGGTGAGCGTCGGCGTGACCCGCGACACCGCCCAGTTCGCCGTCCAGGCCATCCGTCGCTGGTGGGAGACAATGGGACAGGCCCGCTATGCGCAAGCCGACACGCTGATGATCACGGCGGACGGCGGTGGCTCCAACGGCAGCCGGGTTCGGCTGTGGAAAGTGGAGTTGCAGAAGCTCGCCGACGAAACCGGCCTCACCATCAGCGTCTGCCACTACCCGCCGGGCACCTCGAAATGGAACAAAATCGAGCACCGTCTCTTTTGCCACATCTCGCAGAACTGGCGTGCCAGGCCGCTGACCAGCCGCCTCGCCATCGTCGAACTGATCGCCGCAACAACCACCAAGACCGGCCTGACGGTCGCCTGCGAACTCGACACCACCGATTATGCCAAGGGCATCAAGGTCTCCGACGCGCAAATCGATGCCCTCGCCATCACCCGCAACGACTTCCATCCAGAGTGGAACTACACCATCGCCCCAAAATCGCAAAACAGCGCACTTAATTTGGCGTAGTTCCTAAGGTCGAGGACATCGTCGGCCTCTACATGGACCCGCCCTGCCACGCAGTGGTTCTGTCCATCGACGAGAAGAGCCAGATCCAGGCGCTCGACCGCACCCAGCCGGGTTTGCCGCTGAAGCCCGGCAGGTGCGGGACGATGACGCACGATTACAAGCGCAACGGCACCACCACGCTGTTCGCCGCGCTGAACACCCTGGACGGCACCGTGGTCGGCCGCTGCCTGCCCAAGCACACCCACAAGGAATTCATCAAGTTCCTGAACGCCGTTGAGCGCTTGGTGCCGGTCGGCAAGGTGATCCACGCGATCGTCGACAATTACGCCACCCACAAGCATCCCAAGGTGCTGGAATGGTTGGCCGATCACCCGCGCTGGGTCTTCCATTTCACGCCCACCTCAGCCTCCTGGATCAACGCCGTCGAGGGCTTCTTCTCCATCATCACCCGACGGAGCATCCGGCGCGGCGTGTTCAAGTCCGTGGCCGACCTCCAGGACGCCATCGCCCGCTACATCCGCAAGCACAACAGGGCATCCAGGCCCTTCGTCTGGACCAAGCCCGCCGACACCATCCTCGATAAACTCAGCCGTTTGCCTGCACCTTCTGAATGAGTCAGTGCACTATGGACCATTTTATGGTTCCAACGTTGCGTTTTATGGTTCCAGATTTCGTCGATTTCCCAATGAAATCAAAGGGCCGCAATTGCACTTTATGGTTCCTTCCAGATGTCAGTTCTTGATGGAACCATAATGAGATGGTCCCCGTTTCCCGGACAGTCGGATAAGCTTGGTTCGCCCAGGAAGAAGGACGGACCCGATGACGGGGAAACGGGGACCATCTCATTAGCGGATTGCGCTTCACTTTGTCGCCAATACTATGCTTGCTCTTTGACAGCAGAGCCTTCGTCAACTTGACGGCGCCCGATTGAGTCTCGGCTAACCAAGCGGCTGGAAACCCAGGCGGATCTCGCACGATTGATACCGGTGTCCCACACTTTCCAGACGATAATCGACAGGACGATGACCGACACCCATACTCCCATCGCAGGGACGAGGCGTTCCCGAAATCCGCCTTCGATATGGCTGAACCATTCGGTACCGCCCCAATGAATTAAATAAACGATAAATGATAAATCTGCCAATGCACCATCAAAGCGACCGCCCCGCATCGTGGTCGTAAAAATTGCGTAAGGTATGATAAGAAGAGCAACGATTACGTTAGCCAGTCCGTTCCACACGTAAACAGGCTCTGGATGCGCTCCTCCAAGCAAAATGCCGTGCCAAGGCGAAAAAATGATTCCCAAGACAAAGGTCATCGCTGCTACACCAGATATTAGTGCGATCCCGTTATTCGGCCGCCAATTCCGCGCGGCCGCGGACATCCCAACGGCGAAGAAGACCAAAAATTTAGGAAGCACGTAGGAATCAACGCCCATGGCCGTCAGCGCTGCAACTACCGCCAGGGGCACCAATATATAAATATGGCTTATTCTCTTGAACGCAATAATCATCAACGGCGCTACGACATAGAATTGCATCTCCATATCAAGAGACCATGCAGGAACAACGGGCAGGAACGGAAGATTGCAATAAAAGAGCGCGAACGTCTGAGAGAAAATAAAGTGAAATTCTTTCATGGGACTCGAAAAAATGGCGTCTAGCTTTTCACCGAGGTAAAATAGCTCAAATGCAACGACAGACCATGTGATGATTGCAAAGTTTGGAATAATTCTCCATGATCTTGAGACAATATATGTAAAATACGGAGATTCAGTATTAGAGTATTTATTTTCCCACATTCGAAATATCCAGAATCCGCTAAGGGAAAAAAATACATAAACGGCGGAAGTTCCGAGGGATAAACGACTCATGTGGTGCGCAAATACAATTGCCGCAAGAAAAAAACGAAAAATACCAGGTCCAACCAACACCGCCATCATTCTTACCGCGATTGCTTATCGGTTTTAACTGATTGCAGCTATCGAAGAAATGGACGTTTCTTGGGCATGCCTTCGCGGCGCACCACCCTTAGCAAAACTGCGGGTTTCATGGTAGAGAAAGTGGTTCGACATATCAATGTCGAATTTGGTCGCGCCCGGACGGGTTTGTGGGCAGGGTGAGGTGCTTCACGTGCTGATTGGCTACGCGCGCATTTCCACCGATGATCGGAACCTCGCCTTCAGCTTGACGCGCTTCGCGCCGCCGGCTGCGAGGGGGTCTACGAGGACCGCAAGTGCGGAGTCGATGCCGAGCGCCCCGGTCTCAATGGCGCCCTGGACATGGCCCGAGTCGGTGACACCATCGTCGTATGGCAGCTTGATCGCCTCGGTCGGTCGCTGGAAGACCTGATCCGGCTGGTCGAGCTTCTTGAAGGCAAGGGCGTCGGCATGCGCAGCCTTCAGGAGGCCATCGACACCGCATCGAGCGGCGGCCGGCTCGTTTTCCCTGTTTTCGGCGCACTGGCGGAGTTCGAGCGTAATCTCGTCCGCGAGCTCACCTTGATGGAACTATAAAACCTTACGAGAGCACCCATATAACGCACTCGCTGGAGCCGTAGAATGGTTCGCAGCAACCGTGTTTGAAAATGGCTGCCGGAGCCGATAGACACTGAGACTAATAAAAATGCGCACTAAATAATATATAAATTCATTGTGGCATATCATCCAAACGTAAATAGACGGCGACGCGGTTGTCCAGACGGCGTGTCATCTTTTTTCCTCTCCTGGATTTCGGCCCCTCCCCCCGGGGGCAGGGGAGGGGCCAAGGGCCCTGTCACGCGGCTTTGCGCGGCTCCTCACGGTGGTGCGCACCGGAAGGCTGGCCCGCCAACCTATCGGCGAAGTCATGGTTCACGTCGCGGTGGTTTGCTTCGTCGTTGCGGACAGCGAGCACAACGTCACGCAGGGTCGCGGTTTCCGGAAGCTGCCAGTAATCGATGGCCAGGCGCGGGGCCGGCGGGTTGGCATGCCGGCCGGCGTCGATTTCGGCGAGATAGCCGGTGTAGCTGATGACGGCTTCCTCCTCGAAATAGCCGACCACGCGGTGGGCCGTCTTCGGCGAGATCAGGTACAGCAGGAAGAACGCGTTGTAGAAAGCACCCTGGGTCAGCAGGATCAGGACCCGTTCCAGCCAGTTCGGCCTTGCCACCTCGATAAAGGTCATCAGGTGCATGCGTTCGTTCTCGGCCTCGTCAAGCAGGGTGCGAATCCAACCCTGGTCTTGCTGCATGCGGCGCAGGCAGCGCAGATGCTGCAGTGTGGCGCCGACCATGCCCGGAACCGCCGCCACTGTTTCCAGCACGATGGCGCGATGCCCGTAGCGCTTGGCGAAGAAGGTGTCGGCCAGCAGGCGCAGCGCCTTGGTGAAGCCCAGCGCGATGCGGTCACTGATGTCGCTCGGCGTGTGATGTGTGGTGAGGATGAGAGTCTTCATGATGTGAGCTCCTTGGCTCTGGTGCGCTGGCGTGCCCGGTCGACGTGGCCGACGGCGTCTTCAGCGTGAGTGGGTATCGGGTGGGTCGGGCATGTCGCCGGTGGCGCCAATCGCGCGATGTCACGGCTATAATATGTCTATGAAATACATCTTTAAGAGCGGACAAAGTGTCGCACCTCTGTTCGTAAAGATCTCCGGGTGCCCCTTCCTATCGGGTTCATATCGGGCATGGAAACAGATGCTGGGCGGAGTGTGCCGCTAGGAGAGGGGCGAGGATGGGTAAAAATTCATTGAGAATATATGTTTATAAGGATCGAACCGTTCGCTGTGCCGGCTTCAGGCTCAATGCCTGATGCGCTGCCCTTCGCTTCCGGATCGAGGGGCGTCTCAACTGGATTGCGATGGGCGTGTTGTGGTCCGGGCGCTGAGCCGGTCCCGGATCCAGTGGGCGATTTCGTCGGAGAATTCCGCCGGGGCCTTCCGGCCGAATCTATTGGCGACACTGGCCAGTGTTTCCTGGGCCAACTCTGCCCGCATCGCCTTTTCTGCACGCAGCATCACCGCATGCACCGCACAGACACCGGATGTCGCCCAGGAGGGCGGACGCTGGCCGAATACCGCACAGCGACCGCGGACTTCCTGGCAATCGAAAAGCGGCTTGTTGCCTTCGATCGCATCGACGACGTCCAGAAAGGTGATGTCTTCCGGTGCTTTGGCGAGCCGATAACCACCGCGCACGCCTTCGCTGGCCATCACAAGCCCGGCCTTTTCGAGCTTCGGGAAGATCTTGGCCAGAAAAGAGGGCGAGATGCCCTGCAGTTCGGCCAGATCACGGCTGCTCAATGGCTGGTTGCCCGATGAGACCAGCCAGAGAAGGCAGTGAATGCCATACTCGACGCTGACGGTGAGATGTGCCATGGCCGGTTCCGATGGAAAACAGAAGAACAGGGACATTAATAATCCGCGTTTCCAAGCGCAAGCCATCCCTGTTCCGCAACTTCCCCGTCATCTCTTGTCCGGCGTGGTCAGCTCCGTATCGGCGGTGTCGACCACGAAGACTGCAAGGAGCTTCGCCGGCTTGGTGTCGCTGGCGTTGGCGCTGACCCCGTGATGGTCCCCCGGCAGTTCGGTGAAGTTCTCGCCCACCTGATAGGTTTTGGTCGGGCCGTCATTGACCCTGCTGCGGATCGCCCCCTCCAGCACGGTGGCGTAGATGAGCGCCGACTTCGCATGGGTATGGGCAGGCGAATATCCGCCCGGACCATACTCGACCAGCACACCCTTGACGCTCTTGCCGGGCACGTCGGGCAGTGCGTGTTCGTAAACCAAGGTCACCTTGGCATTTTTCGACTGGGGGGTATCGGCAAGGGCCGAGGCGAATGGCAGGGCCGCGACCAACAGGGGGGCGATAAAGCGCTTCATGGGGCTGCTCCTTCGGCAGTCGACGGTTATGATTGGGCGCCGGGTGACAACGCCCCGTGGCGGAAAGTCGTTCAGGCGTCGGCCTTGGACCGTTCGAGCCAGCCGGTCAGGCCGATCCGGCCGAGGCGGGCCGGACCGGTGGGGACCAGGGAAAACTCGGTGACGCTGCCGCCGAAATAGCGGGCTGCCGGATCTCCGACGGCGTTGCGGCGGTCGCCCACTGACTTGAGATACCGGCCGATGATGTCGGCGAAGGGGCCGCAATCCGGACCGGCGATGTCGATGCGTCCGTTGAGCGGCTGCGCCAGCACAGTCTCGGCCAGGATGGCGGCCACATCGTCCGCGGCAATCGGCTGGAACTGCACCGGCGCCAGCCGCACCGTATCGCCATCGGCATGGCCGTCGGCGATGCCGGCGAGGAATTCCAGGAATTGGGTGGCGCGGACGATGGTGTAGGGAATGCCGGACCGCGCGATCAGCCGCTCCTGCTCCACCTTGGCACGGAAATAGCCGAGGTCGGCGACGCTGTCGGTGCCGACGATCGACAGGGCGACATGGTGGCGGACACCGGCCTTCGCCTCGGCCGCGGCCAGATTGCCGCCGGAGGTCCGGAAGAAGTCGCTCACGACCTTTTCGTCGAAGGACGGGGCATTGGACACGTCGACGACGGCTGCGGCGCCGGCCAGCGCCTCGGCCAATCCCTCGCCGGTGATGCTGTTCACGCCCTTGCTGGGCGAGGCGGCCACGACCTCATGACCGCTGGCGCTCAGGATGGCGACAAGCTTGGAACCGATCAGCCCCGTTCCACCGATGACGACGATTTTCATGAGTCCCTCTCCTGTCCGACGGGCATCCGGTGCCCGATTGAAAAGCCGGGAATGGCGGCGGCGGGCGTTCGAACCTTGCGGATCACCGCGATCCGGCGGCCCATCCAGTAACGCGGACACTAACAGTCCGTGTTTCTGCGTGCAAGCGGAAAACGGAGATGGTTTTTGTCTGCGTTTGGCGACCGAGTGACGAAGCCGCCGGTGGGACCGTTCAGTCCCGGTCCGGGCCGGTGAAACGCCACTCATTGCCGAATGGGTCGTGGCTGCAGCGCAGGCAATTATGGTTCGCCAGATCCTCCAGGTTTTGGGGAATGCCGTGCCGTTCCAGATAGGCCGGCGCCGCGCACGGCACATGCCGCCAGGTCGAATCCTTCGTCCACGATGTCCACCGAAGTCTCGCCGATGGGCAATTCCACCGAAATCGCCGGGTAGCGCGCGACGAAGTCACCGATCACCGGCTCGATGAAGCGGGCGAGGTGTGTGCCGATGTGCAGGCGAGCGAGGTCGCCCTCGCTTTCGCGCAGAAGGAAACACCATCATCACGCTTCTGCCCAAGGCGCAACAGTCCACCGGCCTCGCCCTGTTCGCCCTGTTCGCCCTGTCGGCGGCCTTCGCCCCGGCGATCGGGGCGACCATCGGCGGCAATCTGACGGAAAACTGGGGCTGGCAGTACATCTTCTACGTCAATCTGATCCCCGGCTCCGTGATGGTCGGCCTGCTGAAGTCAGACGACTGGCCGGGGATCGTCGCCATGGCGGTGGGGCTCGGCACGTTGCAGACCGTGCTGGAGGAGGGCAACAAGGAGGACTGGTTCGGTTCGCCCTTCATTCCGCGGCTGGGCATCGTGGCGGCGGTCTCGCTGGGGCTGTTCCTGTGGATCGAGCTGCGCAGCGCCCGGCCGCTGCTGAATCTGCGGTTGCTGGTGCGTCGCAACTTCGGCTTCGGCATCCTGGCGAACGTCATGCTTGGTGCAGCGCTCTACGGGTCCGTCTTCGTGCTGCCCGTCTACCTGTCGCGCGGTGTCACCGACCCGCTCGACACCGGGCGCCGCGCCTATGTCGCCATCGGCGCGGTGGTGCGCAAACAGGCCTTCGTCATGGCGTTCAGCGATGCCTTCTTCCTGCTGGGGACCGCCCTGCTGGTCGCCCTGTTCGCGACCCTGCTGCTGGAGAAGCCCGACCATTCGGGCGGGAGCGGCGCCCATTGAACGGCAGCGCTCGCCCGACAATCCCGAGGGATGTCATGAGACACCGATCCAGCCGACCGGCGATCACCCATTCCTGGCCTGCCGCCTGATCGCACCGCATTTGTCGGAACCTACAGCCTGATAGGGTTCGCCGACCCGGTCGACCTCTATGAACGGTCGGCCCGCAACCGGAAATGCCGCTTTTGTAATGCCGGCGCGGAAAGCAACGGCCGGATCGGTCGATTGCGAATTTTAAGCGGCATGGGTACAATGATGTAGAATCCATGCAGGTTTGGTCGGCGATGCGTTTGTCGAGCTATACGGATTACGCGCTGCGCCTGCTCATGTACCTCGCCGTGCGGCAGGAGGGATTGCCGACCATCAGCGAGATCGCGCAGGTGTACGGCATTTCAAAGAACCACCTGATGAAGGTGGCGCACGACCTGGGACGCGGCGGCTACATCGAAACGGTCAGGGGACGGAACGGCGGGCTGCGCCTCGGCCGCCCGGCCGAGCAGATCCGGATCGGTGAGGTCGTCCGCTACACCGAGCAGGACATGGCCATTGTCGACTGCATGGGCGCGCTGCAGGACGCGCCCCTCTGCCGGTTGAGTCCCGCCTGCACCCTGCGCAGCGCCCTGCACGAGGCGTTGCAGGCGTTCCTGGCGGTCCTTGACGACTATACGCTGGACGGCATCGTCCGTCACCGCCGCAGCATGGCGTCGATGCTCGGCCTTCCGCAGCCTCCCGTTTTCCATAGCGAAGAACGGGCGGAGGCGGGTGAGATGGTGCCGAATTCCGCCAGTCGGCCGCACAAGCCCGATGCCGACCGCCGGATCCCGCGGACCCGCTGCAGGGGATGAATTGGCCAATCCATGAGGCCGGGCTGGGCCGACGTGGCTCCTGGCCATCTGGGTGTCGATTGCGGTCGAACAATCACGCCGGCGCCCCCGCGAGATGCCGCCCGGTGATGTAGCCGAAGGTCATGATCGGGCCGAGCGTGATGCCGGCCCCCGGATAGTCGCCGCCCATGATGCTGGCCTGATCGTTGCCGACCGCGTAAAGGCCCGGGATGGGCTCCCCGCTCCGGTCGAGCACCCGGCCGACCGTGTCTGTCTTCAGCCCGTCGAAGGTGCCGAGATCGCCCATGACCACCTTCACGGCGTAGAAGGGACCCTTGCGGATCGGAGCGACGTTCGGGTTCGGCTTGTGGTTGGGATCGCCCAGATACCGGTTGAAGGAGGTCGTGCCCCGGCCGAATTCCGGGTCCTGGCCCGTCTCCGCCCCCTGGTTGAAGATGCGGACGGTGGCTTCAAGCCCGGCCGGGTCGATGCCGGCGGCGCGGGCAAGCTCCACGAGGCTGTCGCCCGTCTGCAGATAGCCGGACTTCAGGAACGGCCGCAGCGGAACCGGCGCCGGCTTGACGAAACCCAGGCCGTATTGACGGATCGTCGCATGGTCGCAGATCAGCCAGGCGGCGGTCTCCGGCTCGTCTTCGCAGGCGCGGATCATCGCCACGCCGAAATCGTGGTAGGAGTTCGCCTCGTTCACGAAGCGCCTGCCTTTGCGCGTGACGGCGATGACGCCGGGTTTGTAGCGGTCCACCAGATGCGGGAACAGGCCGGTGCGCCCGCCGCCCAGCGCCACCTTGGACACCGGGATCCAGGCGGCGGCGCTCGGGAACCGGTCTTCGATCCCAGCCCCGACGCTCTCCGCCATGCGGATGCCATCGCCCGAGTTGCCGGCGGGGGTCGGCGACAGATGCTCGTGCCCCTTGGCGACGTGGGGGTACAGCGTGGCGAGCCGCCGGGCGTCATGCGGGAAGCCGCCGCAGGCCAGCACCACGCCGCGCCTGGCCTCGATGCGGACGGCACCGTCGGGTCCCTGGACATGGGCGCCCCGGATCCGGCCGTCCTCGACCCACAGGGCGGTGGCCGCCGTGCCGGTGCGGATCGGGATGCCCAGATCCAGGGCCGACTTCGCCAGCCGCGCCGCCAGCGCGTTGCCGCTGGTCGCCTGGACGCCGCGCCGGTAGAGCGCCAGCTCCACCATGTGGCGGGCCAGCCGCTTGCCGACATAGAGGAAGGAGGACAGCGACTTGGTGACGTTGAAGAAATGCTTCAGCTCGTTGTTGCTGGAATTGAACATCATTCCCATGAAGGTGATGGTCTCCAGCGGCGGGCGAAGGCGGGCGATGTCGCGGCCGAGCCGGCGGATGTCGTAAGGCGCGGCGGTCACCGAACGCCCGATGTCCACGCCGCCCTCGACGGTCGGGTGATAGTCGGGATACTCCGACGCGACGAACTTGACCTCGGTCTCGCGCTCGAAGAACTCCAGCATCTTCGGCCCTTCGTCCAGGAAGGCCGTGACCGCGTCGTCGCGAAAGAAGTTTCCGGTTTCGTTTTTCAGGTAGGTGCGGGCGGCTTCCGTGCTGTCCTGCACACCGCGCTGCCTGGCGTGGTGGTTGCCGGGGATCCACAGGACGCCGCCGGAAAAGGCCGTGGTCCCCCCGAAGAAGGACTCCTTTTCGATGACCACGACCTTCAGGCCGTTCTTGCGCGCGGTGATCGCGGTCGACAATCCACCCGCGCCGGAGCCGATCACAAGCACATCGCAGGCTGTCTCATCATAGGACTTTTTCATGGGCGCTGGAACTCCTCCATCGTCACGGGCTGCGGTCTCCGGGTGGGCCGGCCGCCTGCGTCCGTTCATTTTTCTGGGATTTCTGGACGCAGGGTAATCCGCCCCACGGAATATCCGCCAGGGACGGAACCGAGAAAGTCTGGCACTTTTTTTCAGCAACGCGGGATCGTGGCGGTCAAGGGTAGGGCGAGGCGCCGGGGCCGCCGGGATGCCGCGGCGGGCGCATGGCTGCCCTGACTTCCGGCAGGGCCAGTGTGTTGGATGGAAAACGTACGAATTGGTACATTTGTAAAACCGGCTGGCCCGGAACCGCGGAATAGCGTTCGGCAGGGCAAGCCGTCCTCCGGGCATCGCTTCCCCGCCCGTCGTTCTCCAGATCAGAGCCGATTGCGGATCCCCAATGCCAAACACACTGATGATCGTCGGGCCGATTTTCATTCTGATCAGCGTCGGCTATGTGGCGGTGCGGGCGGGCGTCATGTCCAAATCGGACACGAGGACGTTGGGCAAGCTGGTCATCAGCTTCGCCCTGCCGGCGCTCCTCTTCCGGTCGCTGTCGCAGCGCTCTTTCTCGGAAATCCTGAACACCAGCTATCTGGTGGCTTACGCCGCCGGGTCCCTGGCGGTGATGGCCATCGGCGTCAGCATCGCCTATTTCCGGCAAAAGAAGACCTTGCAGGCAAGTGCCCTCTACGGGATGGGAATGTCCTGCTCCAACAGCGGTTTCGTCGGCTATCCCATGCTGTTGCAACTGCTCGGGCCACCTGCCGCGGTGGCGCTGGCGCTGAACATGCTGGTGGAGAACATCCTGCTTCTCCCGCTGGCCATCGCCCTGGCGGAGAGCGGCCGGCGGAGCGGCACGAACCCGTTCAAGGTCTTTCTGAGAAGCTGCGGCGGGTTGCTCAAGAACCCGCTGATCCTGGCGATCATCGCGGGCATGGTGTTCTCCATCTTCGGGATCGCGCCACCGGAGCCGGTCTCCCGCGCGGTGGACATGCTCGCCACGGCGTCGGGCGCGGTCGCCCTGTTCGCCGTCGGGGGAACGCTGGTCGGGCTTGAGGTCAGGGGAATGGCCGGGGACATCGCCCAGGTGACCATCGGCAAACTTCTGCTGCACCCGTTGATGGTCTTCGCCACCTTGCTGATGCTTCCTCCAATCGACCCGAAGCTGCAGGTCGCGTTGATCGCCAGCGCCTGCGTCCCGATGCTCAGCATCTACCCGATCTTCGGGCAGAGATATGGGCAGGAAGGCATCTGCGCGGCGACCCTGCTGGTGGCGACGCTCGCCTTTTTCCTGTCGATCAGCGTCGTGCTTTGGATGATGGAACGCAGCGCGCTTTTCGGGACCTTCGCGCAGTAGCAAGGGGGGCGGCCACTGCGCCGCCCCCCTGGAAACAATGCTTGGAATCAATGCTCCGGAACGACCGCACTTCGACGATCAGACCTTGGCGATCTGCAAGCCGCCGCCGACCGCGATGGCCTCTCCCGTCACATAGGTGAAGGTGCCGGCGGCGAGAGCGGCAACCGCCTGCCCCACATCCTCCGGCGTGCCCCAGCGCCGTTCCGGCACGCCGCCGGATTGGATGTAGGCGTCATACTGGCCGGTCGCCGCCGCCGTCATGGCGGTGCGGATCAAACCGGGCCTGACCTCATAGGTGGCGATGGCGTGCTCGGCCAGGCGCAGCGCGAACAGCCTGTTCATCATCGCCAGCCCGGTCTTCGACAGGCAATAGGGGCCGATCGATGGATAGGCGATGGTCGCGGAGGAGGAGGAAATGGTGACGATGGAGCGGTGCGCCTTCCCCGGCCCGTCGGCGACCATCGCCTTCGCCACGGCCTGGGTCAGGAAGAAGGTGCCGCGCAGGTTGATGTCGAGCAGGCGGTCGTAATCCTCCGGCGTCACCTCCAGAAGATCGCCGCGCCGCGGGGTCTGCACTCCGGCGTTGTTGACGAGGCAGGCGATGGGGCCGCACTCCGCGCGCAGCGCGGCGATGGTCGCCGGGTGCTTCCCGACATCGGCGATGTCCATCTGCACGAAGCGGAAGCGTTGTCCCTCCGCCTCGACCAGACGGCGGGTCTCGGTGGTGTCCCCGGTCTCGGCGAGGTCGGCGCACAGCAGGTCGAAGCCGCGCCGGGCCATCGCAACCGCGATGGCCCGGCCGATGCCCCGGTTGGCCCCCGTGACGAGGGCGAGCGGGCTGGTCATGGATGGTCCTTTCCACTGTCCGTCCCTTGGGGCGCACGCTTCGGCAGACCGGGAACGTGGCTCATGATCGAGCTGGAATAGCCTCCGTCGACGCAGAGATTCTCCCCCGTCACATAGGCCGCGTCCGGCCCCGCCAGGAAGGCGACGGCGGCGGCGATATCCTCCGGCAGTGCCACCCGGCCCAGCGGCACCAATCGGGCACGCCTGGCCGCGACCTCCTCGTCCGCGTAGATCCGCTCGGTCAGGGGCGTGCGGGTCATGCCGGGCGATACGACGTTCGCCCGGATGCCCTGCGGCCCCCATTCCTGCGCCATCTGCCGGACCAGCATGATCAGTGCCGCCTTCGACGAGGAATAGGCCCCGCCGCCGGCATGCGGCTGCATCCCGGACATGGAGGAAACCGCCACCACCGCCCCCCGGCTGTCGGCCAGCGCCGCATGGGCCGCCTTGGCCAGCAGCCAGGTCGCCCGCGTGTTGACGGCGTACAGCCGGTCCCAGCCTTCCAGCGTCAGATCGGCCAGTGGCGCCGGCCCCATCATGCCGGCGTTGGAGACCAGGGCGTCGAGCCCGCCGCAGACCTCCAATGCCCGCTCCACGACGCGTTGCGGCGTGTCGGGGTCGGCAAGGTCGCCGGTCGCCACCTCCGCGCGGGCGCCCTGGTCCCGCAGGTCCGCCACCAGGGCCTCGACCTCCGGGCGGAGGCTGCGGACGGTCAGCAGGATGGCCGCTTCGTCGCCCCGTTTGCGGGCGTCGGCGACGAGCCGGCGGCACACGGCGCCGCCGATCCCCTCGCTCGCCCCGGTCACCAGTGCGCGCATATCGCTTCTCCTTTTATGCGGCGGCCGACTGCCGGCGGGCCTGGATGGCGGCGCCGGCCGCGTGCCGGGCGGCGACGAAGGCGAAGGTGATGCCCGGCCCGATGGTGATGCCCGGCGCCGGGTAGACGCCGCCCATCACCGAGTTCATGTCGTTGCCGCAGGCGTAGAGGCCGCGGATCGGACGGTTGTCGGCGTCGAGCACCTGCGCGTTCACATCGGTGACAAAGCCCGTCGCCGCGCCGATGTCGCCGGCGTAGAGCTTCACGGCGTAAAAGGGCCTTCGCCGATGGGGCCGAGGTTCGGGTTCGGCTTCTGGTTCGGGTCGCCTTTGGCGCGGTGATAGGCGGTGGTGCCGCGCCCGAATTCCGGATCGACGCCGGTCCTCGCATACTCGTTCATCCTGGCGACCGTCTCGC
>NZ_BADK01001049.1 GCF_000333595.1 Azospirillum sp. B506 | reverse complement strand
ACCTACATGCCGTCGTGCACAGCCTGTCGATTCGCGCGGGCAGAATTTCGGCGGCCAATCCGTGTCCATCTTCGGCCAATCTTTCTCCGCGAATTCCACGGTTCAATTCGGACAGTCCAGCGCCCAAATCGTCTCGGTCCAGGATGATGTTATCAAGGTGCTCGTGCCGCCGGGGAATGGCATCGTGCCGGTACAGGTGACGACCCCGGCCGGCGTCAGTTCGGCACCCGCTTTGGCGCACTACACCTATGTCCCGTCAGTTACCCTTGTCACGCCTGTCGCCTTCGAAAAAGGCACCAACCTCTGGATCAGCGGGATCGGCATCGACGAATTCGTCAGCGTGACCTTCACCAAGGGCGACGAAAAAAGAACCGTGAGCAGAAGCAGCAAGCTCGTCTCCGGCGGACATGACAGGATCGTCGTGACCGCGCCGATGGACCGGATGACGGAAAGCCTGCCCGGCAGCGCACCCGCCTATCCGGATGTCGAAGTCGTCGTGCTCTGCACCAATGGAACGACATTGCCATACAAGATCGGCCGACGCTATGGCCACGCCCCGACGGTTACGGACACGTCTCCGAACGTGGGTCCCGCCAGCGGGGGCACGTCAGTGACGATTACCGGCTCCGGCTTCACCGGAGTGACGAGCGTCTGGTTTGGGAGCACCGAAAAGGTCATTCCCGCCAACGCGTCCGACACGACGATCGTTACGACCACCCCGCCGGGATTCGGCCGCTGCGGCATCAGGGTGCAGAACGTCAATGGTTTTAGCGAACAGAATCCCAACGCGTATTTCCTGTACCCGCCAAGGCTCAGCCGGCTGGCGCCGGATCCGGCTCCATACGGCGGTATTCTCGTCATCTTTGGTCGCGGGCTTGTGGATACCACCCACATCCTGCTGGGAAGCAGGAACATCAGCAATCTGGTCAGCAGAAACGAAGGCGAGATCGGATTCATGGTTCCCCAGGGCATTCCAACCGGCCCCACTCCCGTCGTGGTGGAGAACCAGGCCGGAAAAAGCAACACTCTCATGGTTACCGTGACGGCTTCGGGCGAACAATAGATCAGTCGCATTCTTTCGGGAACCGAGAAATATTTCACTCTGGAGTAAAAATATGGGCGAGCCTTTCATCGGGGAAATCAGAATGTTTTCGACACCAGTCCATATGCTCGAAAAGATTGGAGGCTGGAAAGATATTTGGCTTCCGTGCGATGGGCAATCTTACCCAACAAACCGTTATCCTGCCCTTTACGCCGTCATAGGACAAATCTATGGCCGTCCCAATGCGTATAGTTTCAATGTGCCTGATTTGCGGATGTGTGCTCCCATGGGAGCGTCGCTTTCAATTGGCAATTTGGGATCTAAAGAGGGAAGCAATAGCGTTACCCTTGCCGAATCGCAGCTCCCGATCCACACTCATTCGATCCAGTATCTGATCAACGCAAACTCCTCCTCCTACACCGGCACGCCGGGATCGGATGTCATGTTGACGCGGCTCAACGCGCCGCCGCTGACCTACTCCGGAAACATGCTTTTGGCTCCTGCCTTTATCACCGGAGGCGAAGGACTGGAGAATTACATGGATTCAAGAACGATCACGTCCTATGGACAGGACCAAGCCAATATCGCAGGTCACGAAAACAGACAGCCTTTCCTGGTATTGACCTTCGCGATTGCCCATGATGGAGAATTTCCTCAGAATTAGAGTCTGTCTGATTTATATAGAAGCATATCCTGCATGTCGGATGTATGCGGCGCACTTGTTTGGCTGGAAGTGCTCCAGCAGGTTTCCGATGCGCCGCCATACGGCTTCGATCGTTCTTTCCTCGGCTTTCCGGACCAAGGTTTTGAGCTTTGCGAACATCATCTCGATGGGATTGAGGTCAGGACGGCTGAAGTGGACCCTGTTTCCCGGACAGTTTGGCGGCTAGTGCACTGACGCAGACATAGGATTCACAGCGGGCTGCTGGTGTGCGATTCTGTCGGCATGGCCCAAACCGTCAGCGTCATCGTTGGAGCAGAGGATCGCGCGCGTTTGACCGCGCTCCTCGGCGACCGCAACCGCCCGCACAAGCATGTCCAGCGGGTGAACATCATCGTGCTCTCGGCCGAGCGGCTGCCGGTGCAGGAGGTGGCGCGCCGGGCCGGTGTCAGCCGCCCGGCGGTCTGGCGTTGGCAGATGCGCTACGCCGAACAAGGCGTCGATGGCCTGCTGCGCGACAAGACGCGCAAGCCCGGCCGGGCACCGCTGCCGCCCGCCACCGTGGCCAAGGTGCTGGCGCTGACCTGTTCGGAACCACCCGGCGCCGTGACACACTGGACCGGTCGGGCGGTGGCCAAGGCCGTCGGCATCAGCCTGCGCGCCGTGCAGCGCATCTGGGAAGCCAACCGGCTCCAGCCGCATCGGCTGCGCACCTTCAAGCGTTCCAACGATCCGGCTTTCGCCGCTAAGGCATTGGGCCAAAATAGACGAATCGAATGGTCTGGTCGTGCGGTAGGGGATTCTCGTCTGGAGTCGGAGCCTGTAGCTTCGGTTTGATGATTGATGAAGCCGCGCTCCGCCGCCAATACGCCCTGCTGCGTCCGAGCCTGGACGAGCGAGGCCGCCGTCTGTTCGCCGCCACGCAAGCGCAGGCCCTTGGGCATGGCGGGATCGCTGCGGTGGCGCGGGCCACCGGGATCGCGCCGAGCACGATTGGGCGCGGTTTGAAGGAGATCGCCACCGGCGTGCCGCCGTCGGGGGCGCGGTTGCGCCAGCCGGGCGGTGGACGCAAGCGGTTGACCGACCGGGATCCTCTGCTGGAGCGCACCCTGCTGGACTTGGTTTCCCCGATGACGCTGGGTTGCCCGGAGCGTCCGTTGCTGTGGGTGTCGAAGAGCCTCGAGAAGCTGGCGGCGGCGTTGCGGGACAAGGGCCATCGGGTGTCGGCCAACTCGGTGCGCCGCCTGCTGCGCCGGCTCGGCTTTTCCCGCCAGGGTAACCGTAAGGCCAATGAGGGACGCGGGCATCCCGACCGCGACGCACAGTTCGAGCACATCAATGCCCAGGTGCAGGCTTTCCAGGCAGCAGGCGCTCCCGTCATCTCGGGGACACCAAGAAGAAGGAGTGAT
>NZ_BADK01001050.1 GCF_000333595.1 Azospirillum sp. B506 | reverse complement strand
CGGCGCCCCCAAGGCCGCGGCCGTGTGAGGACAGGCTTGTGAGGACAGGCTTGTGAAGGCAGGCGGCCGGGATCGGCGCCGATTNTCCGTCACTCCTCCAGGATGCGTTCGATCCGCTGGTCGGGGATCAGCCACAGCAGGATCACCAGGATATAGAGGGCGATGGACAGCCATTGCAGGACGAAGGCCAGCGGGATGGCCAGGGCATAGAGCCCCAAGCTGATCTTGCCCTTCCGGTCGGTCCCGACCGCCCTGGCCACCGCCGACCCGCGCCCACCGCAGGCGATGATGGCGCGTTCGGTCAGGCTGTAGCCGATGGCCGCCATGCCGAGAACGACGCCGTAGGACGCCGTCGCCACCGGCGAGAAGTCGCTGGCATCGAGCCAGCGGATGACGAAGGGGACCAGCGACAGCCAGAACAGCAGGAACAGGTTGGCCCACAGCACCCGCCCGTCGATCCGCGTGGTCGCCTGCAGCAGGTGGTGATGGTTGTTCCAGTAGAGGCCGACATTGATGAAGGACAGCACATAGGCCAGCAGGATCGGGACGCGCTCCGCCAGGGCGGCAAGGCTGCCGTCCTCCGGCACCTTCAACTCCAGCACCATGATGGTGATGACGATTGCCACCACCCCGTCGGTGAACGCTTCCAGCCGGCCGGCCTTCATGGTCCGAACTCCAGTCTTTGCCAAGGACGCCGTACCGGGGCGGATTAGCCCCGGCACCGCATCGGTCAAGGTCAGGCGGCATCCACCATGACGATCTCACTGTCCTCCAGCGCCGTCACCGTCAGGGTGTCGAGGTCGGCGATGGCCGCACCGTCGCGGGCATTCACCCGCACCCCGTCGATCTCGACGGCACCGCTGGCCGGGACGAGATAGGCGCGGCGGTCCTTGCCGAGCGGATAGGTCGCCGTCTCCCCGGCTTTCAGCGTCGCGCCCACCACGCGGGCGTCGGTGCGGATCGGCAGGGCGTCATCGTCATCGGCATAGCCCGAAGCCAGGGTGACGAAATGCCCGCTGCGGTCGCCCTTGGGGAAGGGCTTGCTGCCCCAGCCTGGCTTCTCGCCGCTGCGGGTCGGCAGGATCCAGATCTGGAAGA
The DNA here is from genome assembly GCF_000333595.1 of Azospirillum sp. B506. Classification (GTDB taxonomy): domain Bacteria; phylum Pseudomonadota; class Alphaproteobacteria; order Azospirillales; family Azospirillaceae; genus Azospirillum. The sequence goes on along the minus strand of NZ_BADK01001050.1, from coordinate 14,672 downwards.
TGCGGGTGGTGACATCCTCCAGATTGTATTCGGAATGGGCGATGCCGGTGCCGGCGGACATCACCTGGACGTCGCCCGCCTCGGTGCGGCCCTTGTTGCCGAGATTGTCCTGGTGGGTGATGGCGCCTTCGCGGACATAGGTGATGATCTCCATGTCGCGATGCGGGTGCGGCGGGAAGCCGGTGTGGGGAGCGATGGTGTCATCGTTCCAGACCCGCAGGTTGCCCCAGTTCATCCGCTTGCGGTCATGGTAATTGGCGAAGGAGAAGTGGTGCTTGGCATCCAGCCAGCCGTGATTCTCGCCGCCCAGGCTGCCGAAGGGACGCAGGTCGATCATGGTCCGTCTCCTGACTGTGCGGCCGATGGGTCCTCGCCGTGGCGGCCGCCGTGTTTCGCTTGAGAGGACAATAGCGCTGGTCTCCTTTCAGGTTTACCCCTATAAATCGCCGCAAGATGTTCAAGAAAGTTGAACGATGGCCAGCGTCGGCACACCCAGCTTCGACCAACTCAGCATCTTCCTTGCCGTGGTGGACGCCGGCAGCTTCGCCGGAGCGGGACGGCGGCTGAACCGGGCGGTTTCCGTCATCAGCTATGGCATCGCCAACCTCGAAGCCCAGCTCGGGTTGCCACTGTTCGAACGCGAAGGGTCGCGCAAGCCGACGCTGACGGCCGCCGGGCCGGCGCTGCTCGCCGAAGCCCGGACCATTGCGCAGGAGATGGACGGCTTGCGCGCCAAGGTGCGGGGCCTGCACGAAGGGTTGGAGGCCGAGGTCGATCTTGCCGTCGACGTGATGCTGCCGGCCGACCGTCTGGGCAGGGTGCTGCGGGACTTCGCCCGCGACTATCCGACGGTCTCGCTGCGCCTGCATGTCGAAACCCTCGGCGCGGTCGGCGCCCTGGTGCTCGACCGCCGGGCGGTGCTCGGCATCTCCGGTCCGGTGGCTGCCGGGATGGATGGGCTGGAGCGGACAACCGCCGGCTCGGTGCCAATGGTGCCGGTTGCCGCACCCGACCATCCGCTGGGCCGCATGACGCGGATCGTCCCCGGCGCCGGACGCGATCATGTGCAACTGGTGCTCACCGACCGGTCGCGCGCCACAGAAGGGCAGGATTTCTCGGTGATGAGTCCCCGCACATGGCGGCTTGCCGATCTAGGCGCCAAGCACGCGCTGCTGCGCGAAGGGATCGGCTGGGGCAACATGCCGCTGCCGATGGTGGAGCCGGACCTCGTCGCCGGCACCCTGGTGCGGCTCGCCATGCCCGACCACCCCGGCGGCACCTATCGTTTCTCCGGGATCTGGCGGCGCGACACGCCGCCCGGCACGGCCGCCTCCTGGCTGCTCGCCCAGTTCGTGCAGCTGGGAGCCGGCGACCGTGAGGAGGACGGCTTCACCGACCTTTGATCCACCGTCGCGGCGTCAGGCCGCCGCCGGCGCGGTCGAGGCCGGATGAAGCGCGCAGATCGCAGTACCGGCCAGCACCAGGGCGGCGACGACGACCAGGGGAAGCACCGGCCCGCTCTGCATCACCATGACGGCACCGATGGCTGCACCGAGGAAGAGCGCCGCCACGCTGGCCATCCGGCGATGGGCATTGGTGTTCGGTCCGCCGGCGAGGCGGGAATCGGCGGCCAGCCCGGTCAGCGTCAGGACCGTTGTCGTCAGGTCCGGTACCTTCATCTGCCGGACCGTGGCATTGCGGAACCCCATGGCGAAGCCGGTCAGTACGATGATTGCGTAGAGAGCCGCGACGGGAGCCTGCGCACCGACATCGAAGCCGGCGGCAACGGCGGCGGCAATCCAGAACAGCGCCGTTTCGAACAGGGCGGCGGCCAGCAGCCAATGCCTCATCGGCCGGCCGGTAAATGTCCTGCCGAGCCGGCTGGCGGTCAGCGCGCCGATCAGGAAGGAGAGCAGCGCCGCCATCGCCGGCAGGACCCCTGAAGCCCGGCGGACCAACCACCGCGAAACCGATGAAGACGACGTTCGCTCATCGTGATCCAGCCCATCGCCAGCCTCCCAGCCGTCGAAAACCCGACCGAAGACTGACACTTCCATGTTGCGAGGAACTGACATTTTAGCTTTGCGCTTACACACTGGGCGACACATAAGCAGGATTATGGAAAATATCGTGATCGCATTCTTTAGCTCCAACCGGGATCCGACTCCGTGCCCCCATTCCCAGGGTCCGGTAAACCGCTCCGGATGCCCCGGCGCATCATCTTCCAAGAAAGTGGGATCATCCTAACGAAGCAGGCATCATCCCAACACGCTTCCGAAGTGCGCTAACAAGGTTCGACAGGGTATTCGAGCACGAAGGCGAACGAGCCTCGCAGCAGCAGGCTTGGCGTGACCGGGGCAAATGACCGGGTCCAACGACGGCATTGCAACGGCAATCCAGTCATCGGCACAGAAATTCCCCAATCATTGGGCGCAAGACGCCGGTCTGGAGCAGGGGGGTGATGACCGAGTGGTCGGCGACGCCCGGCAGAACACGGAGGTCGATGCCGGGAAGATCCGACAGCTCGCTGGCGGAGCGCAGGTCTGCCGCATTGTCGCCACCGCAGATGATCGTGGCTGGCGGATGCCGGGCGCGGCTGCGATAGAGGCCGCGCAGGTCGACCTCCTCCTCGCCGACTGGCCGGCCGAGCATCTGGCCGATCCGCGCCAGCGGCCGGGTCCGTCTGACCTGCCAGATCATCGGGGAGAAGGCGAGGATGGCACGGGCGTCGAGTTCCAGCCCATAGCGCAGCGCCCCGTAGCCCCCGGTGGACTGGCCAAGGCAATAGAGCTGCTGGGTGCCGAACCCCTCGCACAGCCGGCGCAGCAACCCCAGCGTGGCGTCCAGCCCGGTCCAGCGCCCGCCGATCCCGCCGAGATAGAAGCTGTCGGCCGGATCGAACAGGTAGATGACGTTGACGCCGAACGGTTCCAGGATCCGCTGCATCAGATACACCGACACCGTGAGCCGCCTGGCTCGTCCGGTGAAGGCGATCAGGGTGGTCGACGACCCCGCCGGAGCCAGCCAGTAATTACCCGCACCGGCATCCTGGGCCAGCCGGGCTGGAATCGCTCCTGCGCCGGTCAGGTCGCAGTCCCACAGCGCCTGGCACAGCATGGCGAGCTGGTCGGCACGCCCGGCGGTCTCTGGGATGCCGCGGAGAGCCTCCAGATGCGGCAGGGTCCAATGCACGACGCCGCTCTGGATCAGGTTCTGGCAGGCGTTCAGGCGCAGTTCAGGGCTGGCCGCAGGATCCGCTAGGGCAGCCAGCGACCAGGAAGGCGGTTGGTTGAGTGCGTGGACCCAGCCCGGGATGTCGGTCGCCATCACACCTGCGGCGGGCGGCGGGCGGAGAGCTCAGCCACCGGTTCATTGCCGTTTATGGAGGCATGTGTCGCGGTGCTTGCAGTGGCGATGGCCGTGGCAATGGCGGCGATCGAGGTGGCAGTGTCCAGAAAGATTTCTGGATCCAGGACGATGCGGAACGCTTTTTCCATCTCCAGCGCCATTTCGACTGCATCCACGGAATCAAGGTCGTAGACGGCCAGAGGCTGTCCCGGATCCATGCGTTCGGCGGCCTCTCCACAGATCGTCGCCAGATAGGCCATCATCCAGCCTTGCAGAGGCTCCCTGTCCAAGCTTGAAAGAGTCGGATTTGCCTGGATCGTATCGGATGTCGCAGTCATCGGTCACTCACTCGAAAGTCGTTGTAGTCAATGGCCGGGAGGAAGAGGCGGCCGCCGGCGTGAATCCCCGCTCCAGCGCATCCAGGATTGCCCCGGACACATCCTGCGCCTCGCCCCGCCAGGGGAAATGAAACGGTGGCAGGCCGGGATTTCGGTTCAGTTCCAGGATCCAGTAGTTCCCATGCCGCGCCGGCACCGCCGGATCCCGGATCATCACGTCGACCCCGCTCAGGTTCAGGCCAGGGACCGCGTTGCAAGCCGCCGTCAGCACATCCACGTAGGACGGGTGCAGGTCCGCCCGGCAATCGAGGCTGTCGGCGCCGGTTGCCCCATTGGAGGTGCCGCGCAGGAACACCCGCTCCGCTGCTGCCGGCACGTCGTCCAGGCTGCGACCGCTCATCGCCAGAAAATCACGGAGGTCATCGTCGACCACGATGTTGCAATGGCCGGGCACCGCCCGCCGGTCACGCAGGGCATTCTTGAGGTCGATCAGGCGGGCGATGCTGGCGTTGCCGTCACCGACCACGCTGGCCGGCCGGCTCAGCTTGACCGCCACCACCCGCGGCCGCACAAAGAAGAAGCGGATCACCTGTCCTGCCACGCTCTCCTCCACCAGAATCTTCTGGTGCCGGGCGGCAACACGCCGGACCGCCTTTTCATAGCGAGATCGGTCGGCAATGGCCGGGAAAACCAGCTCCCCTTTGAATCCCTGGTTCGGCTTGACGCAGACCGGTCCGGCAAAGCTCCCGAAGGCGTCGAGCGCCGCTGCGAGATCGTTGCGTCTGAAGACCCGTCCAGCCGGCGTGCTGAACCCCCGCGCATCGAGGAAATCCTTCGCGCGATGCTTGTCGCGGGTCAGAAGGGCGGCATCCTCATTGATGTGCAGGCCGAGGCCGCGCCAAGGATCGCCCCCCTTCACCAGAAGCATGCCGCAGGCGAACAGATAGTCCTGCCCACCGACGGCAAGGTCGAGCCACCGGGACGGAAAGGGCTGGAAACGGCTGTATACCCCTTGGACGTAGCGGGTCGCGATCCCGCGGGCGCGGGCGGCGTTTCTGAGGCAGATCGCGTGATAATCGTCCGGAGAATCTGTCTGGTCGTCCATGCTCCACTCGATCGGAAAGCGCTGCCGGATGAGATCGGCTCTGGCATTAAGAAACAATTTCTTTCATAACGATACATTTGGTAAAATTGCGCAGCATTTCGTTGATTTTTCTTCCATATCAAAAAGATACTATCATAATCTCAAAGATATATCAACCTGACAGCTGCCTTTTTATGGGGGATCATCGATCAGCGATGCTCACAATCGGCTTCATATCTTACAATCGCTCCGTCAGAGACCTGTTTCCACCGCCGCGGCTTCGCGCAATGCTTGCCGAGGCTGTCCTGCAGGGCGTTGCTCTGGTTCTTCTCGACAGCGGCGCCTGGGATCGGGACCGCGGCCTGATCGCCGGAGAACGCTGGACTCCGACCGGCTGGACCCCCGGTTGGTTTCCGTTGCCCGATCTCGTGGTGATCAAGGCGGCTGCCGGCGACGGCTGGGCGGATCTCGACAGCTGGATTCGCCGGAACCGTCCGGTTATCGCCGATTCCGCCATGAACAAGCTGGCCTTCCACACACTGCTGTCCGGCAGTCCGCTGAGATGCCACGCCATCCCGACCGTCGCAATTCCCGCCGATGCCATGGACGCCACGCTGACTGCCGTCTTCCGGGAGCACCGGAACGCCGTCGTGAAACCCGTCGACGGGCGCCGTGGCTTCGGCATCCAGTTCATCCACCGGGATTCCGGGCGGTCGGGACCCGACGGCCTGGGTGACGATGATGGCCTCTGGCGAGTCCAGCATGGCCAGGATACGGTCCGCGGCACGCTGAACGACGTCGTGGCGCATGTTCGCTCGCGGATTGCCGGGCGCCTACGGTATCGCAGCTATCTGGCACAACGTTTCATCCGCTCGGTGGCGGGCGATGGCCGACCGGCCGATATCCGGGTGCATGTCCAGCGCCGGGCCGATGGCGCATGGGGCGTTACCCGTGCCTATGTCCGGCTGGCCGAAGTCGGAAGCTTCCTGACCAACATCAGCCAGGGCGGCTACCAGGGACCGCTCGACGGCTTTCTCCAGGGGCGGCGCGTGGCCGGGGCGGCGGCACTGCAGGACCGGATCCTCACCCTGGCGCTGGAGGTCGCACGGCTGATCGAAACGACCAAGTCCCTTCCGCTGTCGGAACTGGGCATCGATCTGGCGCTGGACGACGAGGACCGACTGTGGGTGATCGAAGCCAATGCGTTCCCCCAATCGAGCCTGCACGAACACGCCCGTGCCGAACATGCCATCGGCTACGCTGTCGCGGTCGCCCGTGGACTGGCCGGTCATGCGCGGCAGGTCGGCGAGGAAGGATGTGGGCCGCGTTGAGGGGAAAGAGCCCGATAGGTCCGGGCGGCGACCGCATTCCAATCGAATTGGGCGGCATAGCGGCGTGCGGTTTCCGGATCGGCGCGCGGCCGGTCAAGTGCCTGCAACATGCCGGCGGCAAGCGCCGCTTCGGATGACAGGTCGCCCGGCATGATCCAGCCGTCGCATTCGAATTCACCCAGACCCGCCCGGTTGCTGCTCAGCACCGGCGTGCCGCACGCAAGCGCCTCGATGACCGGCAGGCCGAAGCCCTCGGCCGCCGACGGGCAAACCAGAAGTGCAGCGTCACGATAGAGCCGCCGCAATTCCGCGTCGGTCGGTCCGAGGCGCAAGCGGACGCGGTCGCCAAGACCCAGTGCCCGGCAGTGGGCCTGGGTCTGATCGACCAGTGCGTCCGACGCCATGACGATCTCCAGACCCATCGCCACATGGCGGGTGGACGCGGCCAGGGTCAGGAAATGCCGGAACGCCGTCAGCGTGAACCCCAGGTTCTTCCGTGGGTCCGCCGGATTGGACACGATCAGCATGTAAGGACGGGCGGCGGCATGCCCACTGTCGTCCACCGGGGCGGGAGCCAAGGTGTCTGCCGCAGCCGGCGAGAGAAAGACCGGGTCCACCCCTTCGCCGGTGACGCACTGCACAAGTCCGGGCCGCGGCCGGGCTAGACGGCGAAACTCTTCGGCAGTCGCCTGCGATGGAAAGAGCACGACGTCGGCCGCTTCCGCCAGGTGGGTGAGCCGCCGCATATATTCGACCTTCAACGAGTCCGGCCAGTTTTCAAAATAGGCCGAGCGGTAGGTCAGCGGCACCAGATCGTGAACCATCACCGCATGACGCAGCCGCTTGGGCATGAAAAAGTTCTTGTAGAGGGCGAACGGGTTGGGATCGAAATAGACGGTCGCCCCCAACCCGATCAGATCCTGTTCCAGCCGGTCGAACGTCCGCAGCCGGCTGGCAGGCACGGATGCTTCCGGAAGCAGTGGGGGAAACAGATGAGCCCGCACATCGTGCATGACCGTGTCCGCCAACAAGGCCGCGTGCTCCAGCCGGCCCACCGTGGCCAGAAGCCGGACTCCCTGTTCCGCATGGATCCGCGCCAGGCTGCGCGCCATATTCCGGACATAGCGGCCGATCCCGGTCATCGCCTCGGGACCGTGAAAGGTGGTTCCCTCGATGGCAACCACGGTCACCGGCGCGGAGGAGAGCGGCGAAAGGCACGATGCCGACCCTGTCGATAGATCATGCCGCATAGCCGAAATGCTCCATGTAACGGGCCAGCCGCGTGGCGATGGCGCTTTGGCGGTTCCGGTCGAGAAGTTGCGCGTATTTGCCGATCCGGCGGTCGCCGATGTGGCCGGGGTGCCATTGAGTCTGCGGATCGGCGGTTTCGCCGGGTGGAAGCCCCTTGGGAAAGCGCTCCAACCGCTCCGCCTGGGCGATGGCGGCCTGTACGGCATCGGGCTGCAGCTTACGGAACAGTGTCTCGATCTGCTCGTCGCGCGGCGTAAGGCCCAGATGGCTGGCGATGGTGCTGATCGTCGTGATCCGATCCACAAACCCGCTTTCATACCGGAGCAGCAGGCTATCCGGCCGCAGGGCCACACCGACGATTCCCGCCGCCCCGTGATCCGCATAGGCCACGGCCCGGTCAAAGCCGTAGCCGAAGCGCTGCATCAGGGATACCACGGCGTCGCGTGGGTCCCGGACGGTGACGATGCAGCGTACGCCGGGCGTGCGAGCCAGAAATGCGGCCGGATCGCCCCAGCCATGCGTCTTCAGAACCAGCACCGTCCCAGCCGGCGGTGGCGGCAGGCGGGTATCCGCATCCAGAGCCGCGGCGAAGGCGACGTGGCACGGACTCGTCAGGCGGATAAGGTCGACAGCCGCGTTGAAGGCCCAGGTCGAAGCGCTGCTGAACATGCCGCAGACAAGAACAACGGGAAACGTCATCTCCAATCCAGCTCTCAATAATCCGTCACCGATTGAGACGGGCTGTGACGGCATCCCCTGCCGCCGAAAAGCCATCATTCCTGTGAACATCGTGTTACGAATGTATACAGATTGACTCTTAACCAGTCGAGCGAATGCGAATCGGTATCGCGCTCCTGTCAGGGGCCTCGGTGACGCCTCCAGTCCGCTCCCCATTCCCTCCCAGCCCCGGGCGCGCGCATCCGTGCCGAGAAAGACCGTCGTCCTGCAAACGCCGTGGCGGCGGACGTGGGGTGTCTGACGGGGTGTCCAGCGGACGATGAGACGGGAAGGGTTCGGGGCCGTCCATCCCTATGCAACGGCGCATAAGGACAAAACGGACAAGGAGGGAACTGCCCCTGGTCGCGGGCACAGGGTGTGCCGGGAGCGCTCGGCAGGACAGAGCAGTGCTGTGCACGGAGGATGGATGAGGCTACCGTCGATTGAACAGCATCCGGCCGGTCGTTCAGGAAGAAGGGTCGATGCGTTTCATCGTCTTGCGGCAATGGATCAGCGCATCGCGGATCATAAAATTGACCAGGGTCGGCGATACGTTGAGCGTCGCCGCGATGTCCTTCTGGCTGTGGCCATGGATGCGGTGCATCTCGAAGGCATAGCGGGTGCGATCCGGGAGATCGGCCAGGGCGGATTCCAGCGTCTGCAGGAGCTGGCGGTTTACACTTACGCTTTCCGGCGAGGCTGCGTCGGGCGTGCTGACCGACTGCCCCTCCTCTTCCGTTGCAAGCAGGCGTGACTCCATGCCCTTCCGGCGGTAATGATCGATGGCCAGATTGCGGACGACCATCATCATATAGCCTGTCTTGGCCCGGATGGAGCTGGTCGACTCCGCCCCCAGAAGTTTGAGAAAGGCGTCCTGGACAACATCCTCGGCATGATGACGGCAACCGGTGATCCGCTCGGCAAGGCCGATCAACGACCGCCGGTGCGTGGCGAAGACGTCACACAGGGTTTGGCTTTCGACGGATCCTGCCTGTCGCATGAAAAGCTCCTTGTGCAGAGTGAACCCACGGCGGGGCTGCAATCCCTATGACTTGACAAGCCGCCGCAGACTAATGCAACTGACAATCATTTGCAAACAGGGAAACGGAAGAATTTCCCTATGCGGTTTCCAGCTTGCGTTGTAGGGACTTTGGATGATCGATGGTCTCGCACGGCTCCCCCCTCCTGCGCCCGGTTGGCTGACGGTCTGCCGAATGGCGGCCTGGTCGGTGTCGCTGGTCTTGCCCGCCCCTGCCCTTTCGAACTCCATCGCCCCAGTTCCCGCTCCAACCGACACTGTACGGCCGGCTCCGCAGGAAATGCCGCTGGAGATCCCTGCTCAGCCTCTTCGGGAGGCGCTGACCAGCCTCGGTCACCAGACCGGTCTGCAAATTCTCTTCAGTCCCGACCTCTTGGCCGATCGTCAGTCGCAATCCCTCTCGGGACGGATGGACCCCGCGGTCGCGCTGTCCATCCTGCTGAGCGGCACCGATCTCGCTTTCGACATGCGGGACCGGGTGGTGACCATCGGCCGGATGCAGGAAAATCCCGGTTTCCTGCCGGGACTGGCAGTGGAGGGCCGTCCGATGTCCGCCGGGCAGGCGGCACGGAGTCCCACGCCGGACCGCAGCGTGGGCAAAACCCCAATACCCGTGGAGGATCGGCCGCAAGGGCTGTCCATCGTCACGGGGGAGGAGCTGGACCAACGCGACGTCCAGGACATCAACGGTGCGCTCGCCTACAGCGCCGGGATCCGTCCCATCGACTATCCCGGCGGGCAGGGAGCCATCGACGTCTTCGTCCGCGGTTTCCGCCAGAGTTCGGAGTCCGTCATGCTCGACGGGTTGCGCAGCGGCTACAATCCCTATGGGATCGAGTACGAACCTTTCGGCGTTGAGCGGTTGGAGGTGCTGAAGGGGCCGGCCTCCACACTCTACGGCGCGATGCCGCCCGGCGGAGCCATCGCCCTGACCAGCAAACGCCCGACCGCAAGCCCATTCCATCGCCTCCAGTTGCAAAGTGGCAGCCATGACAGGCGGCAGGTCACGGCCGACCTCAGCGACAGGTTCGACGCGGAGGGGACGCTCCGCTACCGGCTGACGGTGCTGTCGCGGCGAAGCGGCACCCAGGTCGACCGCACACCGGACGACCGCCTCTATGTGGCACCCGCCCTGTCCTGGTCCGTCGGCGAGGAAACGGACATCACGTTGCTCGCCAGCTATCTCGATTTCCGCAAGATGGGGGCGGAACAGAGCTTTCCGGCATCGGGGACGGTGCAGGACAATCCCTATGGGCGCCTGGATTCGAGCCTTTTCCTCGGCTATCCGGGGCTGAGTTCCTACCGCTCGCGCACCCTGTCGGCGGGCTACGACATTCGGCATGCCCTTGCCGCCGACTGGAGCGTGAGCCAGACCCTGCGCTACAGCCACAGCCGCGTCGGCTATCTGTCGAGCTGGGCGGCCTCGGGGCTTCTGGAGGCGGACCGCCTCTACCGCTTCGGATTGCAGGACCGGCCGAAGACCAGCGCGACGCTGCTGGTGGACAGCAGGCTGCAGGGCGCCCTTGTCACCGGTCCGCTGCGCCACAGCCTGCTTGCCGGGATCGACCATGGCCGCTACCGGGCGCACGAGACGCGGCGGAACGGCACGGTGGTCGACGCGCTCGACGTCTTCGATCCAGTCTATGGCGGCCCCTATGGCTGGGACACGATCCTGGCCCGCGACCTGACCGACAGCATCCGCCAGACCGGCCTCTATGCCCAGGACGAGATCGCCGCCGGCAACTGGCGGCTGACGCTCGGCGGACGGCTGGATTGGAGCCACACCGGCAGCGTCGGCCGCCTGTCCGGCGGACCGCTGCTGGAAAGGACCCAGTTCGACCGGGCCTTCAACAAGCGGGCCGGTCTGGCCTACCGCTTCGAAGACGGCCTGACGCCTTACGCCGGATTTTCGACCTCCTTCCAGCCGAACAGCGACAGCGATGTGCAGGGCCGCCCCTTTTCCCCGAGCCGGGGGACGGAATGGGAGGCTGGATTGCGCTACCGGCCTGCCGGCCTGAACGGGCTCGTCAGCCTGTCATTGTTCCGCGCCGTCCAACGCGGCCTGACCACCGCCGATCCGGACAATCCCGGCTATTCGCTCCAGACCGGAGAGGTGCTGTCGCGCGGTGTCGAACTGGAGGGCAAGGCGGCGCTCGGCGACGGGACCGAGCTGACGGCGGCCTACAGCTACACCGACGCGCAGGTCACCCGCGACACTCCTTATCCCGGCGAACCGGACCGGACCGGAAAGCGGGTGGCCTCGGTTCCCCGCCATGCCGCCGCGGTCTGGCTGCGGCGGCAGATCGAAGAGGGAGCGGCCGGCGGCCTGACCACCGGCATCGGACTGCGCTATGTCGGTGCGACCTACAACGCCTCGAACAGCGTGCGCGTCCCCTCCTACCTGCTGGTCGATGTCAGCCTCGGCTACGATCTGGGACGGCTCGGTCCGGCGCTCGACGGCGCCGGCATCGCCCTGACCGCAACCAACCTGTTCGACCGCCGTTATTTCTCTCCGGGCTTCTACGAAAACTCTGTCTTCTACGGAAATCGCCGGGCGGTGCTGGCGACCCTCTCCTACAGCTGGTGACGGCGTTCAGCCAGCCAGGGGGCCGGCCACGTCCAGATGCCGGCGCAGCGCGGCGGCGATCAGATCCTGTGCCTCTTCCGCCTCGTCCACCAGCGCGCTCATCCGCAGGAAGTCATGTGTCATGCCGGCATGGATCCGGACATCGACGGCCGCACCGGCCTCCACCAGCTTCCGCCCATAGGCGATTCCCTCATCCACCAACGGATCGCATTCCGCCAGCACCAGCAGGGTCGGTGCCAGGGACGACGCGACAGGGGGCGGCAACTCCGCCAGCAGTGGCGAGAAGCGCCCGTCGCGCCGATCCGCCTCGTCACGGGCGTAGTGCCGATAGAACCAGTCCAGTGTCGCCCGTTCCAGCAGATGCCCTTCGCCATAGCGCCGCAGCGAGCCGGTGTCGGCGGTGGCATCGGTCACAGGATAGATCAGCACCTGAAGCCGTGGGCGCGGCAGGCCGGGATCCGCGGCGGCCCGCAGGCTGATCGCCGCTGCGAGACTGCCGCCGACGCTGTCGCCCCCCACCGCCAGCCGTCCGGCGTCGAGTCCCAGAACGGCGCCGTTCCTGCCAAGCCAGTCCAGCGCGTCCACCGCATCATCAAACGCGGTGGGGAACCGATGTTCCGGAGCCAGCCGGTAGCCGACCGAGACGACGGAGACCCCGCTTTTCGAGGCGATCGACCGGCACAGCCCGTCATGGGAGTCGAGGCTGCCGACGACATAGCCGCCGCCATGGAAGAACAGCAGCACCGGCCCGCCCGCCGGACCGTCCGCATAGAGGCGGGCCGGCAGGGAGGCACCGTGACGGGCCGGGATCGACAGCTCCTCCACCCGCTCCACCGGTTCGCCGCCGGGATCCATCATGCGGGAGGTGCGCTCGAAGGCAAGCCGGGCCTCCGCCGGCGACAGGGCGTGCATCGGCTTCATCCTGCCGTCCTCGCGCCCCCCCGCGGCAAGCGCGAGGAAGGCAGCGATATCGGGGTTCACAGCCATGGATCGTTGCTCCAGTTTGGGATGAACAGGCTCATTCCGCCGCATCAGCCAGTTCGGTTGTGCCGGCGTCCAGCCTGGCCTCCGGCGATCCGCCATCGCCCGCCAGCAAGTCAGCCATGATCTCCGCCAGGAAGGCCTCGTCGCGCGGCGCCCCGAAATGACCGCAGTCCAGCGTCCGCCACGGCATTGCGCTCCCGCCGAGCTGAGCGTCCAACCGCAGCCGGTCGGCATCGCGGCCGGCGATCCACCAGACTTGAGCGGCGACGGCGACCGGCAGGCAGGCGGACTGCGCCGCGGACAGGCGTTTGAGATGGCGGGCCGTCAGGAAGGCCTGCATCAGCTCATCCACCCCCATTGCGGCCCCCAACCCGTCGGCGGCGCCGCTCCGCGGGGCACCGAATGACCGGGAGATGACGCTCCGGATCACATCCGACGCCTCCTGCCCGTCCTGCGGTCGGATAACGGGAGCGCCCGGCAGCATCACCGACAGGAAACCGGCCAGATCATCGCGCCAGTCGTCCAACCTGCGTTCGCCGTTGTCCGGCGACGGCACGAAAGGATCGAGCAGGACGAGCCGCCGGACGGTCTCTCCCCGGCGTTCCAGTTCTGCCGCCATCAGCGCGGCCAGCGTTCCTCCCAGCGACCAGCCGAGCAATTGGTAGGGCCCCTGCGGCTGCCGCTCGCGCAGCAGGTCGACATAGCCCCGAGCCATCTCCTCAAGCGAGCCGTCCCGCCATGCCGGATCGAGCAACATGCGCGACTGGATCGCCAGCACGCCATGCCGCCCCTCCAGCCGCCGGGCCAGCCGCTCGTAGTCGAAGACCGTGCCGAAACCGGCATGGACGCAGACCAGAGGCGGCTGTCCGGCAATCTGCCGGTTCAGCGCCAGGATCGGAGACGGTCCGACCTTCGACGATGCCGCTTCCTGGACCGTACCGGCCAGTTCGGCAATCGTCGGCTTACGGATCAGGTCGCGCAGCTTGAAGGACACCCCAAGCGACCTCAGGGCGCGTGCCCGGCTGACCAGCTGGATGGAGAGGATGGAGTCGCCGCCCAGCTCGAAGAAGTTGTCGGTGACACCGACGCTGTCCAGCCGCAGCAGTTCGCACCACAGCGCCGCCAGGGCGCGCTCCGCCTCGCTGCGCGGCGCAACCTGTGCAGACGTGGAGGCAACCTCCGGCTCCGGCAGCGCCTTGCGGTCGAGCTTGCCGTTGGGCGTCAGCGGCAGGCGCTCCAGGGTCACGATGTGGGCCGGGACCATGTAGTCCGGCAGCGCCGCCTTCAGGCCGGCGCGCAGCCGCTCGGCGAAGCCGTCCTCCGCCTGAACCGCCGGCACGACATAGCCGACCAGCCGCTTGCCGGAACTGCCGTCGCGGGCGACCACCGCCGCCTCGCGCACGCCGTCCTGCGCCCGCAGGCGCGCCTCGACCTCGCCAAGCTCGATGCGGAAGCCGCGGATCTTCACCTGATGGTCGATGCGCCCAACATACTCGATCACCCCGTCCGCCCGCTGGCGCACGAGATCGCCGGTACGGTAGAGGCGACCGCCGTCGCCCGAGAAGGGATCGGCGACGAAGCGCTCCGCCGTCAGGCCGGGGCGGTTCAGATAGCCCCGCGCCAACCCGGACCCGCCCAGATACAGCTCGCCGACCACCCCAAGCGGAACCGGGTTCAGGTCGCCGTCCAGGACATGGGTGCTGCGGTCGCCCACCCGCAGACCGATCGGCGCATAGGCCGCACCGCAGCGGTCTTCCCGCCCGGCCTTCCAGATCAGCGGCGTCACCACCGTCTCGGTCGGGCCATAGCCGTTGATGATGTGCTCCGGCCGCAGCGCCGCCTTGACCAGCTCGAACGCCGCATCACCCACCGCGTCGCCGCCGAAGCAATAGACCCGCACCGGCGGCGGCGCGGTGCCGCGTTCCGCCAGTTCGCGCCCGGCATGCTCGGCCAACTGCTGAAGATAGACCGGCGGGAAGGCCGCCACCGTCAC
>NZ_BADK01001051.1 GCF_000333595.1 Azospirillum sp. B506 | reverse complement strand
GGCGCTGTGAACCTGACCACCAGCGGTCAGGGTCTGAAGCTCGACGAAGCGCAGAACGATTGGACGGACCGCGCGGACATCGACAAGGCGGTGAGCGGCTTCGACAACGCCAAGGCGACGATCCGCTCCGCGTCCCAGTCCTTGTCGACCAACCTGAACATCATCACGACCCGTGAGAACTTCACCAAGGAGTTCAGCGACGTGCTGACGGAAGGTGCCAGCAAGCTGACGCTGGCCGACCAGAACGAGGAAGGCGCCAGCCTGCTGATGCTGCAGACCCGGCAGCAGCTGGGCACCATCGCCCTCTCGCTGGCCAACCAGTCGCAGCAGTCGATCCTGCGCCTGTTCTAAGGCGTAGAGTTCGGACGGCAAGTTCGGGTAGGATCACGCCCGGCGGGCGGCGGCATCAGGCCGCCGCCCGTTTCTTTTTTGGGCCGGACCGGGCCGGCAAAGGCCGGACGGCGTCGGCCCGCAAGCCCCGGGTTCCTTACTCATGCCACTCAAGTTCGTGCTTCGTCCCAACGAGAAGGTCATCATCAACGGCGCCGTCATCGGCGCCGGCGACCGTCCGGGCTCGTTCTTTCTCTACAACACCGCGAATTTCCTGCGTGGGCGCGAGGTCCTGAAGGAAGAGCAGATCGACTGTATCGAAAAGAAACTCTATTTCGTCATTCAGCTGGTCTACATCTTCCCGGAAGATTCGACGTTGAACCTCCAGCGCTTCGCGTCGATCCTGGATGAAACGCGCGAGGCGCGGCCCGACGCGGCCAAGACGCTCGACGAGATCATGCATCTGGTCGAAAACCGCAATTATTACCGGGCGCTGAAGCTCTGCCGCAAACTGTTCAAGGCAGCGGATGGCGGGGGTGCCGAAAGCGGATCGGTGGGCGAGGGCGGGGCGATTGACGGCAATGCGGGCGACGGCCAGGACCCCCCAGCGGCCGACCGGATGCCGTGACCGTCGCCGATCTGCTCGAAGCCGCATTGGCGCTGCATCGCGCCGGCGAGATTGCCGGGGCGCTGGCGCTTTACCGCCGGATTCTGACCGACGATCCTGCGCATGCCGACGCCCTGCATCTTGCAGCGATCATCGCCTTCCAGACTGGCCGGACCGCAGAGGCTCTCTCCGGCCTGGGGGCGGCACTGGCGGTCCAGCCCCGCTTTCCGACGGCCTACAACAGCCT
>NZ_BADK01001052.1 GCF_000333595.1 Azospirillum sp. B506 | reverse complement strand
TGCCAGGGACGGACGAAGCGGCCCTGCGCCTGGCCCTGCGTGCCGCCGCCGCCGATCTGCCGCCGGCTGCCCGGCCGCGCACCCTGACCTTCGCCGACCGCATCCCGCTGAGCGCCGCGGGCAAAAAGAGCAGAAAGGGAGCCGCATGACCGCCGCCGCCCAGCAGAAGCGCCACATCATCGTCACCGGGGGCAGCCGCGGCCTCGGCCTTGCGCTGGTGGAAGCGCTGCTGGCCGACGGTCACCGGGTCTCCACCTGCAGCCGCACCTCGTCGGACGCGCTGGAGCGGCTGGCCGGCCCCGACCTGTTCTGGCACCCCTGCCGCATCGGCGACGGTGACGAGGTGCGGGCCTTCTTCGACGCCGCCGTCGCCTGGGGCGGCGATGCGCCGTTATGGGGGCTGGTCAATAATGCCGGCATCGCGCGCGAAGGCGTTCTCGCGACCTTCCCGGAGGTCGATGCCGAGGCGGTGATCCAGACCAACCTGACCGGCGCGCTTCAGGCCGCCCGGGCCTTCCTGCGCGCCAAGCTGGTGGCGCGTGGTGCGGGCGGACGGGGCGGGCGCATCGTCAACATCTCCTCCATCATCGGGCAGCGCGGCTATGTCGGGCTTGCCGCCTATTCGGCGTCGAAGGCCGGTCTCGACGGGCTGACGCGGGCGCTGGCGCGCGAGGTCGGGCGGCGGGCGATCACCGTGAATTCGGTGGCGCCCGGCTATCTCGACACCGAAATGTCGGGGACGCTGTCGGACGGGCAGCGCGACCAGATCGTGCGCCGTACGCCGCTGGGCCGGCTCGGCACCGCGGCGGATGTGGTGCCGATGGTCCGTTTCCTGCTGAGCGACGGTGGCGGCTTCATCACGGGACAGACCCTGACGGTGGACGGCGGCATCACCTGCTGACGCCGCAAGGAATGCCGTAGGGAAAAGGGGAGGCGGAGATGGTCGCCAGCCGGATCGACGGGGTGTGCGTGCGCGGCGTCGTCGGCTGCGTGCCGGAGCGGCGCGAGACGGTCGAGGACCTGGCCCGCCGCTTCGGCGAGGATGCGGCCCGCAGGATCGCCGCCGCAACCGGGATCGAGGAACGGCGCATCGTCGCGCCGGACCAATGTACCAGCGACCTCGCAGAGGCCGCCGCCCGCCGCCTGCTCGACGGGCTGGGCTGGGAAGCCGGCAGCATCGACCTGCTGGTGCTGGTGACCCAGACCCACGACCAGACGCTGCCCGGCACCGGGTCCCTGCTGCACCGGCGGCTCGGGCTGCGCAAGGGGGCGGCGGTGCTCGATCTCACCCATGGCTGCTCCGGCTTCGTCTATGGGCTGTGGACCGCCGGGGGACTGCTGAAGGCGGCCGGACGGCGGGCGCTGTTGCTGGTCGGCGACACCACCTCGCGACTGGTCGATCCGGAGGACCGGGCGGTCGCCCCGCTGTTCGGCGATGGGGCCGCGGCGGTCGCGCTGGAGCTGGACGAAACCGCCGCCCCCATGGTCTTCGACCTGGGCAGCGACGGGACAGGGGCGCCCTATCTGGCGGCCGACGGCGGGGCGATGCGCCATCCGGACCGGCCGGCACGCCTGTTCATGGACGGAACCCAGGTCTTCGCCTTCACCCTGCGCGAGGTGCCGGGCAGCGTGCGCGCCGTGCTGGACGGTGCCGGCTGGACCACGGACATGGTCGACCATCTCGTCCTGCACCAGGCCAATGCCCAGATGATCCGACATCTCGGCCAGAAGCTGGGAATGGCGGCGGACCGTACAATCCTCGCCCTGCGGGAGGTCGGCAACACCAGTTCGGCCTCCATCCCCCTGGCTCTCGCCAAGGCGCTCGCCGACAGTCTGGCGGCCGGACCTTGTCGGCTGCTGCTGTCCGGTTTCGGCGTCGGCTGGTCCTGGGGCAGTGCGGCGCTCGTCGTCGGGCCGCTGGGCGTGTGCGAAACGGTGGTCCTTCCCGGCAGGAACTGCCCGGCAGAATCTGCCGCGCCGGCAAGCCCGGCCGCCTGACCGGCAGAATTTGCCGGCAGCCCGGCAAAAATTGCCGGGTCCTTTCTTGCCCACCGGTACGGATTACCGAGGAAACACGGCAAATTTGAACTGGCCCGCTTCTTGCCTACCACTTTGGCGGGGGAATTAGTCCCCTTCCGGATCGGGCGCCCCAAAAGCGGTGCGCCTCCGGACATCGATCCTCCAAAGGAGTGGCTACCATGGCCGGCAACGTTACCCTCTCGTCCTCCATGCGGACCAACCTGCTGCAGCTGCAAAGCACGCAGGAACAGATCAACAAGAAGCAGAACATCCTGTCGACGGGCAACAAGGTCAACACCGCCCTCGACGGCCCGACCGCCTTCTTCTCGGCCAAGGGTCTGAACCAGCGCGCCGGCGACCTGACGTCGCTGAAGGACGCGATGGGCCAGTCGATCAGCACCATCCAGGCCGCCGACAAGGGCCTGACCGCCATCGACTCCATGGTCGACCAGGCCAAGGGCCTGACCACCGCCGCCTATGCGGCGCTCGGCAACGATGCCGCCTCCATCGCCACCCGCAAGTCGCTGGCCAGCCAGTTCAACACGCTGCGCGGCCAGATCGACAAACTCGCCGCCGACAGCGGCTACGGCGGCAAGAACCTCATCGCCGGCAACGGCCTGAGCATGGACAGCACCAGCGAGTCCCGTGCCGCCGTCAACAGCATGACCGGCGTCGACAACGCCCGCGTCACCAACGTGCAGTCGGCCGACACCTACTCGATCCGCGTCAAGGGCGACGGCTCGATCGAAGGCAAGGCCGATGACATCTCCAGTGCCGAGAACGCGCACGGCCTGACCGGCCTGAAGCTGTCGGGCACGATGTCCAACACGACGGGCAGCTTCTCCGATGTTCAGATCGAGGTGCGCGGTGCCAACGGCCGCAGCCGCGACATCATCGTGTCGGACGGCAGCGAAACCCGTACGACCTCCTACTTCGACAACTCGCAGACGACCAGCACGGCCCTGGTGACGCCCGCCAAGACGAACGGTGCGCAGGTGTCCACCGTGAACATCGGCGGCACCATCGAAGAAGGCGACATCTTCACCATCACGGTGGAAGGCCAGTCCTTCAGCTATGCTGCCACGTCGGGCGACGTCGCGGTCGGCCAGAACGCCGCCGCCAACGTCGCGGCCAAGCTGCAGGCGTCGATCAGCAGCGCCATCGGCACCGGCGGCCGCCTGAATGGCAAGGACGTCGCCACCGCCTCGGTCAGCACCACCGGCACCATCACCCTGACGGGTACGGCCACGGCCAATGCGGTGACCAGCTTCACGCTGACCTCCAGCACCACCAACGCGCTGACCAAGAAGATCTCGGAAAGCTTCGCGTCGGGCACCATCGTGTCCTTCACGGTCGACCGCCGTCTGCTGGAAGCGGCGAACAACCAGGGCAACGGTGTCTCGACCATCGAAAAGAAGGTCGACCTGCAGATCCAAGTCACCAACTCCAACGGTTCCCAGGTCACCCGCGACGGCATGAACGACAAGGGCGACGGGAAGCTGGCCAACGGCGATCAGGCCTTCGCCTTCGACACCGGCACGGTTCACGTCGACGTCGATGCGAAGACGATCAAGAAGGCCGCTTCGGCCAACTG
>NZ_BADK01001053.1 GCF_000333595.1 Azospirillum sp. B506 | reverse complement strand
AGCAGGGAAGGAAGGTGACGTAGGTCGTCAGCACCGCCCCCAGCGTCCCCGCCAGTGCCGGCGACAGCGCACCCGGCCGGTTCCAGCCGGCGAAGAAACCGACATACTGCGTGACCAGGATCAGCGGCCCCGGAGTCGTCTCGGCCAGCGCCAGACCGTCGATCATCTCCCGCGGACTGAGCCAGCCATAGCCGTCCACCGCCTGCCCGGCGATGTAGGGCAGCACGGCATAGGCGCCGCCGAAGGTGATGAAGGCCGCCTTGG
>NZ_BADK01001054.1 GCF_000333595.1 Azospirillum sp. B506 | reverse complement strand
CGTCACCGGCAAGACCAACGCCAGCTGGCCCGGCGACATGTACAAGACCGGCGGCGGCGCCACCTGGCTGGGCGGCACCTACGATCCGGAAACCAAGACGCTGTTCTTCGGCACCGGCAACCCGGCGCCCTGGAACTCGCACCTGCGTCCGGGCGACAACCTCTATACCTCCTCCACCCTCGCCATCGATCCGGACAACGGCGAGATCAAGTGGCACTACCAGACGACGCCGCATGACGGCTGGGACTTCGACGGCGTGAACGAGTTCGTGTCCTTCGACCTGAAGAAGGACGGCAAGGTGATCAAGGCCGGCGGCAAGGCCGACCGCAATGGCTTCTTCTACGTCATCGACCGCAACACCGGCAAGCTGATCAACGCCTCGCCCTTCGTCACCAAGATCACCTGGGCCAAGGGGATCGACATCGAGACGGGACGTCCGATCTACATCGACGACAACCGTCCGGGCGCCCCGGCGACCGGCGATGCGCATGATGCCAAGGGCAAGTCGGTCTTCGCGGCCCCCGCCTTCCTGGGCGCCAAGAACTGGATGCCGATGGCCTACAACCCGCAGACCGAGCTGTTCTACGTCCCGGCCAACGAGTGGGGCATGGACATCTGGAACGAGCCGATCACCTACAAGAAGGGGGCGGCCTATCTCGGCGCCGGCTTCACCATCAAGCCGCTGTATGACGATTACATCGGCGCGCTGCGCGCCGTCGATCCGAAGACCGGCAAGATCGTCTGGGAATACAAGAACCCGGCCCCGCTGTGGGGCGGTGTGCTGACCACCGCCGGCAATCTGGTCTTCACCGGCACGCCGGAAGGCTATCTGAAGGCGTTCGACGCCAAGTCCGGGCAGGAGGTCTGGAAGTTCCAGACAGGCTCCGGCGTGGTCGGCAGCCCGGTCACCTGGAAGATGGATGGCGAGCAGTATGTCGCCGTCGTCTCCGGTTGGGGCGGTGCGGTGCCGCTGTGGGGTGGCGACGTCGCCAAGCTGGTGAAGGACATCAACCAGGGCGGTTCGCTCTGGGTGTTCAAGCTGCCGAAGGCCTGACCGCAGGCGCACACAAACGGCAGGATGGCGGGCCGGAGCGATCCGGTCCGCCCATTCCCGTGTCTATGATCTGGAAAGTATTTTTTGTCATCGAATAGACCATGTCCTACCATAGTCCAATTATTCGCAGGTCCCACTGCTGATAAATTC
>NZ_BADK01001055.1 GCF_000333595.1 Azospirillum sp. B506 | reverse complement strand
AATCAACGGTTTCGTGAAAGAGAACCGGGCGCCGGCTCAGCCGCCGCTCAGCCGCGTCCCTTCCAGGATGGCGCCCTCCAGCACCGCCGACGAGCGGTCGCAGCCGGTCAGGTCCGCCAGGGTCAGGTCGCTCCCCTTCAGGTTGGTCTGGGTCAGCGAAGCGCCGGCCAGCCGCGCCCGCACCAGCGATGCGCGCATTACCTTCGCCCCGGCGCTGACCAGCAGCATGCCCAGGTTGGCGCCGTCCAGGCGGCTGTCGATCAGGATGGCGCGGTCCAGCTTCACCCCGCGCAGGTCGGCGCGGCTGAGATCGGCGGAGCGCAGGTCGGCACCGTCGAACTGTGCGGCCTGAAGCTGGGCGCCGTTCAGCCGGGCGTGGCGCAGCCGGGCGCCGCTGCCCTTGGCCAGCGTCAGTATCTTGCCCGTCAGGTCCGCCCCCTCCAGGTTCAGTCCGGTCAGGTCGAGCTGGCACCCCTGCTTGCCGCTGGTGCCCAGCCAGACCATGTGCTGGCGCAGCATGCTGTCCAACTGGTCGACGGGCAGGGCCGGCAGTTCGGCGGCGATCGTCTCCTCGGGGGCCGGGTCGGGCGCTGCGGCCTGGGCCGGCGCCTGCCGGGCGGCGTGGGCCTGCTCGTCGGTGCGGATCGCCAGTTCCAGATCGGCCTCGTCCAGGCTGGCCCCATCCAGGATGGCGCCGCGCAGGTCGGAGCCGTTGAGGTCGGCCCCGCGCAGGTCGGCGCCGGAAAAGTTGGCGTCACGCAGGTCGGTGCGGTCCAGCCGGGCGCCGGACAGCCGGGTGTTGGTGAAGTCGGCCGCCCGGGCGAAGCTGCCCGACAGCTTGGCGCGCGCCATGTCGGCGTTGGTCAGCCGGGCCGAGGCCATGTCTGCCGGTCCGGGCTCGAAGCCCACCACCTTCAGTTCGCCGGCGCTGTTGCGGTTGACCATGCTGCCGTCGCGCAGATCGACCTCCACCATGGTGGCGCCGTCGAGCTTGGCGCCGCGCACGTTGGCGCCGCGCATGTCGGTGCGGAACAGCCGCGCCTCCGACAGGTCGGCCCCGCGCAGGTCGGCGCCGTAGAGGTCGGCATGGTCCAGCACCGTGCCGCGCAGGTCGGCGTCGCGCAGGATGGCGCCGGCCAGATGGGCGCCGGTCAGGTTTCGGCCGGCCAGCGACAGCCCGGACAGGTCGAAGAAGGGCAGGTTGGCGCGCGCGCCGTTCGGGCGCCCCTCGGCGAATCGGACATGGCGCTCGCACACGCGGTCGAGCTGGTCCTGGGTCAGGCGGATGCGGGATTTGCCGTCTTGCGCCATGGCCGGTCACGCGAACAGGGCGTCGATGTCGGCCTGGGAAATCGCGGCGCCCCCACCGCCGCTGCCCGGATCGGCAGGCGGCGGGGGCGGCGGCGGGGCCGGCTTCGCGACGGGAGGAGGAGGCGGTGGAGGCGGTGGTGGTGGCGGGGAGGGGGCCACGTCGGCCGGCAACGGCTCCGCCCGTTCCGCCACTCCCGGCACGCTGTCGAACAGGGCGTCGATGGCATCCTGGCTGACCTCCGGCCCGCCCAGCTGCGGACCGTTCAGCAGATGCGCGTCCGGCCGGGTGTCGCCCAGCTTGCGGTGCGAGGACACCTCGCCCGAAGCCAGATGCTGCTCGGGAGCGGCTGCCAACCGCTCGACGCCCCAGATCTCGATCATCGTGTTCACGCGCTCTTCGATGTAGCGCAGCGTGTTGACGACCTTGGTTGTGCGCTGGCCGGTGATGTCCTGGAAGGAGCAGGCGGTCATGATCTCGATGCACCACGCCTCGACCGCGTCGATCCGTTCAGCCAGATCGGCGTCGTCGCGCGGGATCGACATGGTGATTTCCTGGATCTTCTCCGTCGCGTTCAGGATGTCGGTGGTGGCGCGCTCGGTGGCGGCGACGATCTCGTCCAGTTCGCCGGTCGCCGCCTCGATCCGGTTGGAGCCGGTGTCGGTCGCCTTCAGCGCCGCGATGTCGCTGCGGGCTTCGCGCACCACCTGGGTGATGGCGGTCAGCTCCTGCTGGATGCGCGGATCCTCACCGGGGGAGAAGGCGGTGAAAGCGCTGGACGAGGTGCCGCTCAGCCGGTCGACCTGGTTCTCAAGTCTGTCGACCAGACGATGGAAGTCGTCGGAGGCGACGACGCGGCTGCGCCGGTCGCGCATGCGCAGGAAGGCCCGCCCCCGCGCGGTCTGCGACAGGGCCTCCTCCATCTGCAGATACTCCTGCTCGGTCAGTTCGAGCAATGGCCCGCCGCTCATCGCGTTCAACCCGTTCTTGACAGCCACGTTTTCCCCGGAAACCCCGGAGCCGGTGCCGGCCCCGTCCTATATCACCGAATTTCTTTACCGGGAGTTTCCGCCGCCATCAGGTTATCATCTTCCTTGCCTTAATCCGGGCCTTAATCGGGGCGATACCGGCGGTATGGCGTGGCTGGACGATACGGCGGACGACAGGCTTGAACCGCTTTCCTCTTGTCCCAAATCAGCC
>NZ_BADK01001056.1 GCF_000333595.1 Azospirillum sp. B506 | reverse complement strand
CGCGCAGCCGGTCGTCGACCACCAGCACCTTGGCGTGGACATAGATGCCCTCGAGTTCTGTTCCTTCTGGCCGCGCTTCATGATGAACAGCTGGAACAGCGACGGTGTCACCACGCTGCCCTGGATGCATCCGGAGGTCATCGACCCGATCCGCGAGGCGATCCGCCTGCGCTATCGCCTGATGCCCTATCTCTACACCCGGATGTGGCGGGCGGCGGAGGCGGACGAGCCGGTGGTGCGCCCATTGTTCTATGACTTCCCCGACGATCCCGGCGCTGCGGCGACCGAGGACGCCTTCATGCTCGGCCCCGACCTGCTGGTGGCGCCGGTGCTGGAGCCGGGGGCGGACAGCCGGTCGGTGCGGCTGCCCGAGCATCCCGGCGGCTGGTACCTGTTCCATGACGGCACCTCTCATCCGGGCGGAGCGGTCGCGACGGTGGCGGCCCCGCTCGGCCGCGCCCCGCTGTTCGTGCGGTCCGGCGCCCTGCTGCCGCTGGCCGCGGCCGGTCAGCGCATCGATCCGGCGACGGACAGCGAGCGCGACCTCGTCCTCTATGGCAATGCCCAGAGCGGCACGGCGCTGCTCTATGACGACGACGGCGACACCGCCGCCTGGAAGGACGGCGCCGGGCTGGTCACCCGCATAACCATGGAGCGGACCGGCGGGATTGCGATGATTTCCGCCACCGCCACCGGCGGCTACCGGCCGGCATGGCGCAGCCTGCGCCTGCGGTCGGTGGGCGGGCCGGCACCGCAGCCGGGCAAGGTCGATGGCGCCGCGATCAGGCTGGAGGTGTAGCGCTTGGCTTTGCCGCATTGGAGTCTATCTGGTGCTTCAATAAGCACCAGATAGACTCCAAGCTTTTGGTTTTCCGTGTGAGTGACGCTTCATTCGATACCGCTTGAATCGATCATGCTCTGGAGCCTGTCTGTTTCAAATAGCGGCACAACCGCCATGCCGGATCATGCGGCTTCTGACCGATCCCGACCGCCGTCGCAAGCGAAACACTGAACTGCTGCGCCACCGCGCGGGTCGCCAGGCCCGTGGCCAAGGCCGCAGCAATCCGCTGATGAAGATCCACAGACAACGAATGTGCCATAATGGCTGGCCTCCTAATCAGCCAGTCCTTTGGATCACATATCCGCTACCTGGGGAATCCCTCTCCAAATTCAGATACAGACAGACTCCAGAAGCGAAAGACCCCCGCCACCGGATGGCAGCGGGAGCCTTTCGCTTTGCAAGGCTTTGGCGCGGACGGCGTCAGCCGAAGCGGCCGGTGATGTATTCGGACGTCTTTTCCTTGGTCGGGTTGGTGAAGATCTCTTCCGTGTTCCCGAACTCGATCAACTCGCCCAGATACATGAAGGCGGTGAAGTTGGAGATGCGGGCCGCCTGCTGCATGTTGTGGGTCACGATGGCGATGCAGTAGTCGGAGCGCAGTTCATCCACCAGCTCCTCGCACTTGGCGGTGGAGATGGGATCCAGGGCGGAGGTCGGCTCGTCGAGCAGCAGGACCGACGGCTTCACCGCGATGGCGCGGGCAATGCACAGGCGCTGCTGCTGGCCACCGGACAGGCTCATGCCGTTCTGGCGCAGCTTGTCCTTCACCTCGTCCCACAGGGCGGCGCGACGCAGCGAGAACTCCACCCGCTCGTCCATGTCGGCACGGGACAGCTTCTCGTAAAGCTTCACGCCGAAGGCGATGTTGTCGTAGATCGACATCGGGAACGGCGTCGGCTTCTGGAACACCATGCCGACGCGGGCGCGCAGCAGGTTGAGGTCCTGCTTGGGCGACAGGATGTTGTTGCCATCAAGCAGCACCTCGCCGGTGGCGACCTGCTTGGGATAGAGGTCGTACATCCGGTTCAGGATGCGCAGCAGGGTCGACTTGCCACAACCCGACGGACCGATGAAGGCGGTGACCTGACGGTCGTACAGCGGCAGCGAGATGCTCTTCAGCGCCCGATAGCCGTCATAGAAGAAGTCCAGGTTGCGGACAGTGATCTTCTCGGGCAGGCCGGCACCGGCGATGGGGCGCTCGGCAACGGTCCCGGCGAGCATGTCGGGGGGCATCGGGTGGCTGCCGTGAGCGTGGCTGTTGGCGTCCATGTGGGTCATCGTCATGGTTACTTTCTCGTCGTGCCGAGACCGGCCAGCAGCCGGGCGCCGATGTTGAGGAGCAGGATGGCGACGGTGATCAGCAGCGCGCCACCCCAGGCCAGCTGGCGCCAGTCCTCATAGGGCGACATGGCGTACTGGAAGATGACCACCGGCAGGTTGGCCATCGGCGCGTTCATGTCCGCGCTCCAGAACTGGTTGTTCAGGGCGGTGAACAGCAGGGGAGCCGTTTCGCCGCTGATGCGGGCGATGGCCAGCAGGACGCCGGTGATCATGCCGTTGCGGGCGGCACGGTAGGCGACCATGGTGATCACCTTCCATTGCGGCGCGCCAAGGGCGGCAGCGGCCTCGCGCAGGCTGTTGGGCACCAGCTTCAGCATATCCTCGGTCGTGCGGACGACGACGGGGATGACCAGCACGGCAAGCGCCATGGCGCCGGCCCAGGCCGAGAAATGGCCCATGCGGACGACCATCACCTCGTAGACGAACAGGCCGACCATGATCGACGGCGCGCTGAGCAGCACGTCGTTGATGAAGCGCACCACCTCGGCCAGCTTGGTGCCACGGCCGAATTCGGCCAGATAGGTGCCGGCCATGACACCGATCGGCGTGCCGACGAATGTGGCGACCGCTGTCATGATGAGGCTGCCGAAAATGGCGTTCAGCAGGCCGCCCTCGCCGCCCGGCGGCGGCGTGTTCTCGGTGAACAGGCTGAGATTGATGGCGGACAGACCGTTGTAGAGCAAAGTCCACAGGATGGCGACCAGCCAGAACAGGCCGAAGCCGGCGGCACCCAGCGCCAGCGACAGCGCCACTTTATTGGCAATGCGCCGGCGGTGATACAGCCCCCCGATGGGGGTCGCCAGCGTTGCGGAATTGGACATCGTCATGGGCCTCAGACTCCGGCCTTGCGCTGCAGACGCAGCAGCATCAGCTTGGCGATCGACAGCACGGTGAAGGTGATCATGAACAGGATCAGGCCCAGCGCCACCAGCGACGAGGTGTAGACGTCGCCCACCGCCTCGGTGAATTCGTTGGCGATGGAGGCCGAGATCGTCGTACCGGGCGCCAGGATCGAGGAGCTGATGCGGTGCGCGTTGCCGATGACGAAGGTCACCGCCATCGTCTCGCCCAGCGCGCGGCCCAGCCCCAGCATGACGCCGCCGACGACACCGGTGCGGGTGTAGGGCAGCACCACGTTCCACACCACCTCCCAGGTGGTCGCGCCCAGCCCATAGGCCGATTCGCGCACCATCGGCGGCACCGTCTCGAAGACGTCGCGGGTGATGGAGGTGATGAAGGGCAGGACCATGATGCCCAGGATCAGGCCGGCGGTCAGGATGCCGATGCCGTAGGGCGGTCCCATGAACAGGTTGTCCAGGCCCGGAATCTGCCCCAGCGTGGCGATCAGGAAAGGCTGGACCGTCGACTGCATGAAGGGGGCGAAGACGAACAGGCCCCAGATGCCATAGATGATGCTGGGAATGCCGGCGAGCAGCTCGATGGCGACGCCGAGCGGGCGCTTCAACCAGGCGGGGCACATCTCGGTGATGAACAGGGCGATGCCGAAGCTGACGGGAATGCCGACAGCCATGGCGATGACCGACGTCACCAGCGTGCCGTAAATGGGGGCGAGCGCGCCGAACTGTTCGGACACCGGGTTCCAGACCTCGGTCCCGACGAAGCCGAGGCCGAAGGTACGCAGGGCCGGAAGCGCGCCGTCGATCAGGGAAACCATCACGCCGCCCAGGATCAGCAGGACGAGCAGCGCGAAGGCAAGGGTGGCGTTGCGGAAAGCCGCATCCTGCAGGCGCTGGCGGCGGGCCCGTCGGGCGGTGGAGGCGTGTGCGTCGGTCAAGGTCAGCGCGATCTCGGTCATGGCCGCTCCGTGAGGCGTGCGGTGGGGCCGGCGAAATTTCCGTCCCCACCGGCGATCATGCCCCCGGGCGAACCGGCCAGCGGCCCGTCCGGGGTCGGTTGGCCGTCGTTACTTGGCCGACGCGGTCCAGACCGGCTTGCCGTCGGCCTGGATGGTCTGCGACCAGGTCTTCTGGACCAGCGAGACGACCGCTTCCGGCATCGGGACATAGTCCAGCTCGGTCGCCATCTTGGCGCCGTTCTTGTAGGCCCAGTCGAAGAACTTCAGCGCTTCGGCGGAAGCCGCGGCATCCTGCGGAGCCTTGTACATCAGGATGAAGCTGGCGCCGGTGATCGGCCAGCTGCCCGCACCCGGCTCGTCCGTCAGCAGGACGTAGTAGCCCTGGCTGTTGGCCCAGTCGGCGTTGGCGGCGGCGGCCTGGAAGGCCTCGATCTTCGGAGAGACGGTCTTGCCGTCCTTGTTCTGCAGATCGAGGTGGGTGATGTTGTTCTGCTTGGCGTAGGCGTATTCGACGTAGCCGATCGAGCCGTCCGTCTGCTTGACCATGTTGGCCACGCCCTCGTTGCCCTTGGCGCCGATGCCGGCCGGCCACTGGACGGAGGTGTTGGCGCCGATCTGGGTCTTGAACTTCGGGCTGGTCTTCGACAGGTAGTCGGTAAACAGGAAGTTGGTGCCCGACCCGTCAGAGCGGTAGACCGGGGCGATGGCGGTGTTCGGCAGGTTGACGTTGGGGTTCAGCGCCTTGATCTGCGGGTCGTTCCACTTGGTGATCTCGCCCATGTAGATGTTGGCGAGAACGGTGCCCGACAGCTGGACCTCACCGGCCTTGATGCCCTTCAGGTTCACGACCGGAACCACGCCGCCCATGATCATCGGGAACTGGATCAGGCCGGCCTGCTCCAGCTCTTCCGGCTTCAACGGCATGTCGGACGCGCCGAAGGTGACCGTCTTGGCCTTGATCTGCTTGATGCCGCCGCCCGAACCGATCGACTGGTAGTTCAGGCCCGTGCCCGTCTCCTTCTTGTAGGCGTCGGCCCACTTGGCATAGATCGGGTACGGGAAGGTGGCACCGGCGCCCGAGATGTCGGCGGCCGAGGCGACCGACAGCGGAGCGACCGACACGGACAGAACGGCCAGGGCACCGAAGGCGGCGCAGCGAACGAACGCCGAGGTCATGGTTTTCACGGCTAAACTCCCGATAGGTTTGGACGGTGTCGTTGGGTTTTTGGAAAAGCCCGGCCTTGGCCGGATGTGAAACCCGCCTTCTTCGTCGCGGTGACCATAGCCGCCACCGGTGACGGGTTTGTTTTGTTTACGTGTCAGTTTTATGAAACCGACCCGTCGACGACCGGGCCGCGCCACTCATCGCGCAGCCCGGATTTCCTGGAGGAACAGATGCACGGCGGAGCCGAGGTTGGTCGCCTCGTGCGACAGGCTTTCCGCCACATGCAGCACGTCGCCGGCCTGGGTCCGCACCTTCGCGGCGGCCTCCGACAGGCCGGCGACATGGTCCGACGCCGCCTGGGTGCCGACCGCGACGCGGTGGGAGCTGTCGACGATGCTCGACGTGATCACCGCCTGCTCCTCGACCGCCGCGGCGATGGCCGAGGCGTTGGATTCGATGCGCTGGACGCTGCCGGTCATGGTCGCCACCACCTCCGCCGTCTGGCGGCTGGCCGCCTGGGTCGCGGCGATCTGGCGGGCGATCTCGGCGGTGGCCTGGGCTGTCTGGCCGGCAAGGGCCTTCACCTCGCCGGCGACCACGGCGAAACCGCGGCCCATCTCCCCCGCCCTGGCCGCTTCGATGGTGGCGTTCAGCGCCAGCAGGTTGGTCTGGCCGGCGATCTCGTCGATCAGCCCGACGACGGCGCCGATCTCCCCCGCCGTGCTCGACAGGTCGGCGACGGTCGCCTTGACCTGCTCCGCCCCGGCGGCGGTGTCGCCGATGATGCGGGCCGATTCGCCGGTGCGCTTGCTGATCTCGGCGATGGACTGGGAGATTTCCGAAGCGGCGGTCGCCACCTGCTGGATCCCCGCCGCCATCTCGCCGGACAGCAGCATCGCGGCCTCGGCACGGTCGTTGGCGTTGGCGGCGATGTCGGTCAGCGAGCGGGCGCGGGCGGCCATCTGGCGGGCGGCCTCGGCCAGCGTCTCGACGCTGCTCAGCACGTTGCGCTCGAACTGGTCGGCGATCTCCAGCATGCTGGTGCGGCGGGCGGAGGCGGCGTTGCGGCGCTCGATCTCCACCTTCTCATGCGCCTCCTCCATCGCCCGGGCGTTGGCGATGAAAACGAACAGCGCGCGGGCCATGTCGGTGATCTCGTCGTTGCCCTCGGCCTTCTGCTCCACCGTCAGGTCGCCGTCGGCGACCCGGCGCATGGCGGCGGCCAACGTCTCCATCCGGCCGACGACGCGGCGCCCGACATAGAGCGAGACGATCAGCCCGGCCAGCAGCACGCCGGCGGTCGCCAGCAGGAACTGGATTTCGTTGGTGCGCTCCAGCGCCTCATGGGCGGCGGCGGCACCCTCGGCGGCGGCCCGTTCGGCCGACTGGACCAGCCCGTCGACCATCGCGGTCAGAGCGGCGCCGGTGCTGCGGTTGCTGTCGATCAGCCCGGCATTCTCGGCATAGGCCGCCAGTTCGCCGGTGCGCAGCGCCAGGATGCCGTCGGTCCCGAACCCCAGATCGAGCAGCCGTTCGGCGAGCTTGCCGGTCTCCGCCCCCAGATCGTCCTTCGAGTCCTGCAGCGTCTTGCGGATGGTGGCCGCCAGCGGGTCGAGCATGCGGCGGGCGGCGGCGAGACGGGCCGGCGTCTCGGCGTTGCCGGCCTCGGCCAGCTTGCCGGCCAGCAGATTGGCGTCGGCCATCAGGCCGCTCAACACGGTGTAGCGGTGCTGGGCCGCCGGGACGGTGTTGGTGGACAGATCCTGCATCCGCTCGGCGATGGCGTTGCCGGCCTCGGCGATGCGGCCGCGCGAATTCAACATCAGCGGCAGCATGCGGGTGTTGGCTTCGCGGTCGAGCCGGACGATATCGTCGACGCTGGCGGTCAGAGACTCGGCCAGCTTGCGCGCCTCCGCCTCCGGAATTCCCGGAGTCAGCTGGCGGACGCGGCGGGTGTAGACGCTCTTGTCATCGCCGCCGAAGTCGGACAACTCGCTGATCGCCGCGACGACCGGGGCCGCCGCCTCACTTTTGGCCAGCGGACGGAGCGCTCCCTGCAGGTCGGACAGGGCGGAGTCGAAATCTGTGGACAGCGACATCACCTTGGAGCGGTCGGTCTCGAAGGCGCCGATCAGCAGGGACTTGGCCAGGGCCGCTTCGGCGCCGCGCAGCTGGAACAGCGGGATCACCGTCTGTCCCAATTCGGCCCCGATCACCGCGGAGGATTCGGAGGTCGCCTGCACCATCGCGGCGATCGCCTGGGCCAACTGCTCGCGTGAGGCCTGCATGTCCGGCTTCAGCGCGGCGAGCAGTCGGGCATGCGCGTCGCTCAGCTCGGCCAGCCGGCCGCTGCGTTTCTCCTGCAAGGTCAGCCGCCGCCCCGTCGCCGTCGCCAGCGCATCGATGGTGCCGAGCAGGGAGCGCGCGGTGCCGGTCAGCTCGGCGACGCGGCCGGCATCGCCATGGCCCCCGGACAGTTGGGCAAGTTGCCCGTCCAGCGCCCGGCGCTGCTCGGCCACCGCGCCGCGCAGCCGGGTCAGATCCTCGTCGGAGGACGCGGCGTCGATCAGCGGACCCAGCGCCAGCACCCGCGCCGTGGTGGTCGCAAGCCCATGGGCCGCGCTGAGCACCGGGACCTGGGTGCCGGTGATGTCGGCGACATGGTCGCGGACGGCGCCGTAGGACATCCAGCCGACCACCGCCGCGATGCAGGGCAGTGCCGCGACGGTTCCGAAGGCGATCAGCATCTTCGACTTGATGCCGGACCGTCGGCGCTGGTCGATAGGCTTTGCCATATGGGCCACCCGTGGCTTGGAGGTTGTCCGGACAGCGCCCGCGGTTCTCCGCGGAACGTCCGGCGCCATGGGTAGCCCTTCTGGTTGGATGAATCGGTGACGGTTGGATGAAGTTTTCGCTACGCACAATCGAAATAGTTCAGCGCGCGGGAAATTTTCCGTCACGCTGCCGGCCATGGTGAATCGAGTGTAAACAGCAGCGAAGCAAAAGCGGCGCCCGACGATGCCGGACGCCGCCTCTTTACACGCCTTCCGCGTATGTCATTGGCACTATGGCCAGCGTTACACCGGCGGTGCCGTCCGGCGTAGGCTGTCGCGGTCGGATGCCTTGATGAACCATTCCGTCAGCGCCGGGCGGTCCTGGCGCCAATCCTCATGCCCGAAGCGGAAATCGAGGTAACCGAGCGCCACCAGCACCGCCAGACTGCCGATGGTCAACTCACCGTCAAGCGATGCGGCCTCCGCCTCCAGAAGGTCGAGTGAGCGGACGACCGCCTTGCGCTGACGCTCCATCCAGTTGGCCGATTTCTCGCCATCCGGACGCATGGATTCCAACCGCCGCAGGACGGCGGCATCGCAGATGCCGTCGGCGACAGCCTGCAGGCGCAGTGCCGCCCAGCGCCTAGGCCCGGCCGGCGGGAACAATGGGGACCGGTCGCCCAGAGAATCGAGATATTCGGCGATCACCGGGCTGTCGAACAGGGTGGTGCCGTCCTCAAGCGTCAGGGCGGGGACCTTGCCCAGCGGGTTCTCCTTCGGCAGATCGGTGTCGGCCGACCAGGGATCGGTCGTCACCCGTTCCACCCGGTCCTCCAGCCCGCGTTCGATCAGGACCATCATCACCTTGCGCACATAGGGCGAGCTGGGACTCCAGCGCAGCTTCAACATGGATATTCCTTCCGCATTGTCTGTTGACGACAGGCTAGCGTCCGACAGGAGGGCCGGTCCACCGCTTCGACCGGCAGCCCTCATCCGCGGAAATGGTCCTTGCGCCGGCGCAGCTCGGCGAAAACCTCCACAGCCGGGGCGCCGACCATGCCGATGGCGGCCTGAACGCCGGGATCGTCGGCGCGCAGGAAGGGATTGGTGCGCCGTTCCGTGCCGATGGTGGTGGGGAGCGTCGGCCGGTTGCGCTCGCGCAGGTCGGCCACCTCCTCCATCCGCTGATGCAGGGCGGCGTTGGCGGGATCGACGGTCAGCGCGAAGCGGCCGTTCGACTGGGTGTATTCGTGACCGCAATAAACGCGGGTATGGTCGGTCAGCGCCCGCAGGCTTTGCAGCGACTCCCACATCTGGGCCGGCGTGCCCTCGAACAGCCGGCCGCAGCCCAGCGAAAACAGCGTATCGCCGCTGAACAGCGTCTCCGCCGCCTCGAACCAGAAGGCGATGTGGCCGCTGGTGTGGCCGGGCACGGCGAAGACGCGCGCCGTCTGCTCGCCGAACACCGTGCGGTCGCCGTCACCGAGCATCACGTCCAGGCCGGGGATGCGGTGGGCGTCGGCGCGGGCGCCGACCACGCTGGCGCGGTAGCGGTCCTTCAGCGCCGCCGCCCCGCCGATATGGTCGTCATGGTGATGGGTCAGGAAGATGTGGGTCAGGGTCCAGCCACGCCGCTCCAGCTCCGCCTGCACCGGCGCGGCATCGCCGGGATCGACCACGCCGACCTTGCCGGATGCCGCGTCGCGCAGCACATAGATATAGTTGTCGGCGAAAGCCGGAACGAGAATGACCTCCACGGCAGCGGACTCCCTGCTGTTGCGATGCGAAACCCGTGTTACGCTTGGGACACCATGTACACTGATATCGTCGATCTGAGGGAGTTCTACGAGTCCGGATTGGGGCGCACCGCCCAGCGGATGATCCGCCGGCGCATCCGCACCATCTGGCCGGACGTCCGCGACCAGATCGTGCTGGGTGTCGGCTACACCACCCCCTACCTGCGTCCCTTCATGGGCGAGGCCGACCGGGTGGTGGCGGTGATGCCGGCCAGCCAAGGAGTCAGCTTCTGGCCGGCGGAAGGGCCGGGCATGGTGGCGCTGGGCGACGAGGCCGATCTGCCCTTCGGCGACAACACCATCGACCGAGTGCTTCTGGTTCACGGGCTTGAGGGCACCGAGCAGCTGCGGCCGATGATGCGCGAGATCTGGCGCGTGCTGGCCGGCGGCGGCCGGGTGCTGGCGGTGGTGCCGAACCGCCGCGGCCTGTGGGCGCGCGCCGACTGGACGCCCTTCGGCCACGGTTTTCCCTATTCCGCCTCGCAACTGAAACAGGTTCTGCGCGACACCATGTTCGTGCCGGAACGCACCCGCCATGCCCTGTTCATGCCGCCCCTGCGCTCGCACTTCCTGCAAAAGACCGCGCCGGCCTGGGAAGAGGTCGGCGGGCGCTGGTTCAAGGCCTTCGCCGGGGTGACGATGATCGAGGCCTCGAAGCAGATCTTCGCCGGCGTGTCGCGCCGGGCGGCGCAGCAGCCGGTGAAACGCCGGCTGATCGTGCCGCTTCCGGGCGGTGCGGCCCCCGCTGCCCGCAGTGGCAGTGCCCGCACCACCATTGCCGGCGCCACCCTGCCCGGCGGCGACTCCGTCGATTGCCAGCAGCCCTATCCGCGGACCTGATCGATTACGCGGCCCATCGGCGATCCGCTGGCCGAGGCCGCTGCCCGGCCCGCTTTGCGAATGAAGAGTTGAAAGAATGACGCAGCCGACCGTTCTGGTGCTTCCCGGCCTCGGCAACTCCGGTCCCGACCATTGGCAGAGCTGGCTGGAAGGCCGGCTGCCGGCCCTGACCCGTGTCGATCTCGGCGATTGGGACGCCCCGGATCCGGACCGTTGGGTGGAGCGTCTCGACTCCGCAGTCCGCGCCGCTCCTGGCCCCGTGGTGCTGGTGGCGCACAGTCTGGCCTGCATCCTCGTCCCGCGCTGGGCCGCGGCCAGCGACGCGGCCGACAAGGTTGCCGCCGCACTGCTGGTCGCGCCGCCCGATGTCGAGTCGCCCGGAACCGTGCCGGCCGAGGCCTGCCGCTTCGCCCCGGTGCCGACCGATCCCCTGCCCTTCCCCGCGGTGGTGGTCGGCAGCCGCAACGATCCCTACTGCACCGCCGCCCGCGCCTGCGGCTTCGCCGCGCTGTGGGGGGCCGACTTCATCGATGCGGGCGAGGCCGGCCACATCAACACCGCCAGCGGCCACGGCCCGTGGCCGATGGGTGAAACGCTGCTGAGAGACCTGCTGGCCCAGATCTGAACCCTTGCTCCGAACCGCCCCCTTGCCGCTGCGGGCGAAAGGGTGCGACACAGGGGGCGTCGTCGCGCGCCCGCCAGCGGATTGGAGCTTATGACCGGCATTCCCATCGTCGAGGCCGCCCCGGCCAAGCTGAACCTTTATCTGCATGTCACCGGCCGGCGTGCCGACGGCTATCACGAACTCGACAGCCTCGTCGCCTTCGCCGAGTATGGCGACAGCATCGCCCTGACGCCGGGCGCGGCGCGGGTGACTCTGCGCGGCGCCGATCTGCCGCCGGCTGGCCCGCGTCTGGCCATCGCCGGCCCCTACGGCCCGGCCCTGATGGGCGAGAACCCGGCCGGCAACCTGGTGATGCGCGCCGCACACGCTTTGGCAGCCCGGTTGGGCCGCGAGGCCGACGTGATGATCGCGTTGACCAAGGCGTTGCCGGTCGCCTCTGGGATCGGCGGTGGATCGGCCGACGCCGCCGCCTGCCTGCGGGCGCTCGCCCGGCTGTGGGGCGTGCCAGCCGACGATCCGGCGCTGTTCGCGGTGGCTGCCGGGCTGGGCGCCGACGTGCCGGTCTGCGTCGCCGGCCGCAGCTGCTATTTCGGCGGCATCGGCGACCTGCTGGACGAGGCGCCGGATCTGCCGGAAACCCATGTGGTGCTGGTGAACCCGAACGTCCCGGTGCCGACCCCGGCGGTGTTCAAGGCGATGGCCGCCGCACGCGCCGGCAACGGCCCCGGCAATGGCTCTGGCAATGGCTCTGGCAGCGGCGCCGGCTTCTCCGCCCCCGCCCGCTTCACCCGACGGCCGGCCGACGCAGGCGACCTCGCAGCCCTGTTGCTGGAGCGGACCAACGACCTGACCGCCCCGGCCCTGACGGTGGCGCCGGTGATCGCCGATCCGCTGGCGGCGCTGGAACGCAGTGCCGGCTGCCTGATCGCCCGCCTGTCCGGCAGCGGCGCCACCAGTTTCGGCCTCTACGCGACGGCGGCGGCGGCGGAGTCGGCAGCCACGGCCATTGCGGCCGCTGCCCCCGGCTGGTGGGTCAAGCCGACCCGCCTGCTCCCCACCCCGGCCGGTGCCCCTGCCCTGCCGCGCGGCATCGTCGCCGATCGGGCCGCAGCGGTTCCGCCGCCTTCCGTTCCCTTCCCCGACACCGGCGGCTGGGGCGTCGGCTGACCCGGGCTTACGCCCGCATATAGCCCCAGCCGTCCGCCTGCGCCTCGGCGATGTCGAGGACGCCGGCGGCGACCACCGTCAGCCCGTCCGCGGTCCGGCCGGTCTTCGCCAGCGTGTTGCCGCAGACGCGCAGGAACCGGTCGGTCTCCGCATCCGGGCCGTCGAGCGCCGCAGCGACGGCGCCGGCATTGACGACGATGCGCACCTCCGCATCGGGCCGTGCCTTCAGCAGGTTGCGGGCATTGTTCCTCGCCCGCTCCAGCGCGGCCGGGGTGGGGGCGTGGATGACCAGCCGCAGGTTGGAAGCCATGTCCGTCATTTTCCCATCGCCGCATCATGGAAGGAGAAGTCGAACAGCGCGTCGACATCCACCGGTTCGGTGATCTGGTCCAGGGACTGCTGGAAAGTCTGCATCCGCTTGGTGGAGTCCAGGATCACCCGCGGATCGTCGACGAAGGTCGTTGCGTCCGAGGTCAGCGCCGCCCGCATCACCTCGCGCTCGACCAGCCCCTTGCCGATGATGTCGGTCACCAGCTCCGCCGTCCGGTCCGGATTGGACTTGGCGAAGGCGGTGGCGCGGATATGCAGCTTGACGAGTGCGGCCACGGCGTCGCGGTTCCTGGCGATGGCCTCCTCGGTCACCACGACAACGGCACCCGGCTGCTTGGGGAACATGCTGCCGGCCTTGGCGAGGATGGCGGCGCCCTGCAGCCGCGACTGCACCAGCGTCAGGATCGGCTCCAGGATCGACGCGCCGTCGATGGCGCCGCTCAGCAGGGCCTGCTGCAGGGGCTGCTCGCCCATGCCGACAATCTCGACCTCATCGGGAGCGATGCGGGCGACCTCCGCCATCCAATAGCGCAGCACCGTGTCCGGCACCGACCCCGCCGGAAGCGAGCCGATCTTCGGCCGCCGGCTATTGGCGGCACGGAAGGCCTTGATCCCTTCGGCCGGGCTGGCAGCACCGGCCATCGCCTTCGCCAGCGGACCGCGGCCGATCAACGCCACCTGATCGATGACGTTGGCGGCGACCACCTTCAGCTTGACCCCCTTGGAGCGGGCGATCATCGCCGGGCCGATGCCGACATAGGCGACATCCAGCGTTCCCGACGCCAGCGCCTGGATCATCGCAGGCCCCGACTGGAAGCTGGTGGTCTGCAAGGCCAGCCCGGCCTCCCCGGCCCACCCCTCGCCCGTCAGCACATAGAGCTGGGTCATCGGGATGATCGGGATATAGCCGACACGCAGGCTCGCCGCCGCGAAGGCCGGCGGCGCCAATGACACGGTGGCGCCAGCAAGGCCCAGCGCGCCGGCGCCAATCAAAAGATCGCGCCCGCTGACCTGGTT
>NZ_BADK01001057.1 GCF_000333595.1 Azospirillum sp. B506 | reverse complement strand
CCGTCCAGCCGGCCGAGCGACAGCGGCAGCAGCCCGTGCCAGCAGGCATCCTCCAGGGCCGCGACCTCGCCGGTGCTGGGGCGGTACAGCACGATATCCTTGCCGCAAATCGTCCGCGGCGTCAGTGCGCGCCCGATCTCGTGTCCCCAGGCGGCGGCATACCAGGAATTCATTGGAAACGGTTTGGGAAATGGCTTGGCGTCGGACACCGGCTCCTCCCTCTTCGCCTTCGGGCGACTCTGGCCCTGCCGTGGCTTTCTCAGGGAGGGAGTATAGCGATGCTGATTGTTGTATACAACTGATCATTCGCCAACAAAATTATTATGGACATTCCTTGAATTCCCACGGGCCGCCATCCTGCCTTTCCACCGGTTCCTTCAAATTTTGTATCCAATATCGGCTTATGTATGAGCTCGGAAGGTGCAAACGGTCACGCGGCCTCGGCCGGACCACAAGCGACCAGCCCCGCGCCGTCAATCGGGACGGCGCGGGGCTGGTGGAACCGCATCGACAGTCTGCGGGACCGATCACATCAGCTTGGCCATCGCGATCAGCGACAGGGTGACGGTGATGGCGCCGCCGATCCGGGTCGCAACCTGGGCGAAGGGCATCAGTTGCATCCGGTTGGCTGCCGTCAGGATGGCGACGTCGCCGGTGCCGCCCTGGCCGCAGTTGCA
Organism: Azospirillum sp. B506; assembly: GCF_000333595.1. Lineage (GTDB taxonomy): Bacteria > Pseudomonadota > Alphaproteobacteria > Azospirillales > Azospirillaceae > Azospirillum. The sequence goes on along the minus strand of NZ_BADK01001057.1, from coordinate 20,910 downwards.
GGAATTGATGATCGCGGTTTCAATCGGGTACATCTTCACCATCCGGCCGACGAGGAAGCCCATCGTCATGTGCGTCGCCACCGTGCAGAAGATGATGATCAGGTTCGACACCGTGAAGGCGGACATCAGCTTGTCCCACGGCGTCACCGCCACACCCATGGCGAACAGCAGCGGATAGGTGACGGCGACCTGGAAGAACTTGTAGACGACGCCGGCGCCGGCCTCCAGCGAAGGCGAGGCGAGCTGGAACACCTTGACCAGGACCGCAATGAACAGCATCGCCACCGGGGCCGGAAGGCCGACGATCTTCTGGGCCATGACGCCCATCAGGTAAAGGGTGACGGCGAACAGGCCGGCGGCGGCAACGGTGTTGGCATCCACGGGACCGCTGCTCTTGGCCGTCGCCTTGGCGAAGTCGGCGCCGCCGGGCTGGAGCTGGCCGTTGCCGGTCAGGTGCGGCATGCGCTTGCCGATGAAGTTCAGCAGGCCCGACATCAGGATCGCCATCAGGCTGCCCAGCATGACCATCGGCAGGACCTGCGCGAAGATCTCGCCCTGGTTGCCGTTGAGGATTTCGGCATAGCCCATCGACAGCGGGATGGCACCCTCGCCGACGCCGCCCGACATGATCGGAACGACGATGTAGAAGAAGGTGTGCTTGGGATCGAGGCCGAGCAGGGTGCCGACCAGCGTGCCGACGCAGGCGGCCGAAACGGCGCCGCTGGCCAGCGGAACGAAGATCTTGAAGAAGCCCTTCACCAGCGCGTCGCGGTTCATGCTGAGCACGCTGCCGACGATGATGCAGGCGATGAACAGGTAGAGGAAGTTGGTGAATTTGGTGAAGTCGACCACCGCCTTCAGCATCGGCGTCGGCAGCACATGATAATAGGCCAGGGCCGAGGGAATGAAGGTGGCGAAGATCGCCGCGGCGCCGATGTGGCGGAACACCGGAAGACGCTTGCCCAGCTCGCCGCAGCTGAAGCCGCAGACCGCCAGCACGGCGATCATCATGTTGATCTCATGGGTCAGCGACCCGGTGGCGACCGCCCCGGCGAACACCGCGAGCAGGACCACGAAGACCGGGATCGGAACGATGCCGATGCGCTGGTCGAGCAGCCCCCACCAGACCTCGCGCCAGGAGCGGCGCGCGGCCGATGCGGACGAGCCAGGCTCGTCGAGTGCAAGGGAGGCGAGAGAGACTTCACTGGGCATGGTGTCCTCCGGACATTCGGTTTTGTTTGCTCTCCGGCAGCGGTCGGAAAAGGACGGGACGCTGCCGGGGTCCAATCCTGCGGTCGGTCGACTCCGGACATCCGATCCATGCCGCTTTCGCAGCGCTGCGATCCGATGACCGAAAAGAAGGGGGTGTCACCGCACCAGCCAATCGACTGCTGCGATCTATTTTTCTACGGGTTATTCCCTGACGATAATGAAATTGAACGAAATCAACTTCGATTTACTTGAAACATCCCGCCTCGTTGTTTCTCGAATTCCAATACTATCTTTTCTAGCATTGGGAACTGTCAGAAGCCTGTCATCGCGGGGCGGCGGAGAAAAATTCGAAGGTTGTACGAACTTGCAGTCACCGGGACTCGATGCGGGCAACCAGCGTGCGCAGCACCTGCAGGCCATAAGGCCAGGGACCGAAACCGGCTTCGGCATTGATGTGCCCGGCCTCGCCGAGATCGACGAGATCGGCCTGCCAGACGCCGGACCAATGGACGGCGCGGGGAAAGCGCATCACCGGGTCATTGTGGCTCGCCACCACCACGGCGGGCACGCCCAGCGCCAGCGAAGGCACCCGCTCCTCCGCCTCGAAGCGCGACGGTTCGGCCGGGGCGACCAGCATCAGGCCGGCGATGTCATGGCCGCGGTCGCCGGCGACGCAGCAGGATGCCAGCGCGCCGAAGCTGTGGCCGACCAGGATGGCTGGCCGCGCCCGCTGGGCGAGCAGGCGGCGGATGGCGCCGACCCAGCGTTCGATGTCGGGGATGTTCCAGTTGCTCTGGGCAATGCGCAGCCAGAAGGGATGGCGGGCCTGCCAGAAGCTCTGCCAATGTTCCGGGCCGCTGTCGTAGAGCCCCGGCACCAGCACGAAGCTGTAGCGTTCCGACGCCTCCAGCAGGGCCGCATCAACCTCGCGCATGTGGTGATCCAAGTCCATCGGCCCCCGGCGGTCGTCAGCCCCCGCCCCTTCTTGTCTGCAGCGGTCAGAGGCCCGGCGCGCGGCAGGGCGCCGCCGCCGGGAGGTGAGCCAGGAACCACGTCACCGCCAGCAGGTCGGCACTGCCGCCGGGGCTGAGGTTGCGGTGGATCGCTTCGTCGTCCAGGGCGGCCAGCCGGCGCAGATAGTCCGGCGCGGCAACCCCGCCGTCGCGGCGCAGCCGCCTCGCCCCGTCCTGCAGGAAGGCCAACCCCGCCAGCCCGCCGCGCGACACCACATTGGTGTCGGGGTTGAAGGCCAGCAGTTCCAACAGCGCCCCATGCAGCGCCAGCCGAGGCCCCGCCGCCCGCAGCCGCTCGAAGGCCGGCAGGGCGTGGCTGCGCACGGTGGCGAAGCCGGACGCCGCCTCGCCGCGCGCCCCGGTCAGGCCATGGCGGCGGAACAGATGCTCCCCCGCCGTGCCGGCCTCGCCCGGACGCCGCAGCTCCTCGACCACGCCGGCACACATCGCCGCCACCTCGTCGCACAGCGGCCCGCGCGCCAGCGCCCGCCCCTGCCCGACCAGCCGGCCGGCGGCGGCGCACAGCAGGCCGAAGGCGAAGATGCTGCCCTTGTGGGTGTTGACCCCGCCGGTGGCGCGCAGCATCGCGCGTTCGCAGGCCATGCCGTCGGCACGGATCCCGGCCAGGAACAGGTCGGCCGGCACCGCGCAGCCATCCAGCCCACGCTCGAAGAACAGGCTGAACCACGGGGCGATGGCGCGGGCGGAGGCCAGGAAGCTGGACAGGTCCATGTCGCGATGCGACCCGCAATTGCGGCGGTCCACCAACCCCGGCTTCGGCGTCAGCAACACCTCGCGCAGAAGCGAGCGGTGGGCCAGACGGGCCAGATGGCGGCCGAGACCGGAACCGGGAACCGCGAACGGCAGCCCGGCAGTTCCGATCCTGTCCTCCCCGGCCCAGTCCTCCCCGGCCCTGCCTTCAACGGGTGCGAAACGCATTCACCCTCTCCTCGATCGCCGCCAGAAGCTCGTCCAGCGGATGGCGGCGGGAGCGGGCGCAGGCATGGGCCGGCTCCCCGCAGACCAGGCACCGCCGGGGCGCCAGCCCCAGCGCGCTGCGCGACAGGCCGCCCTGCATCGGACACAGCACGTCCAAATCCCACAGCCGGCCCAGCGGATGGTCGTCCTCCAGGGCGGCGGCGGCCCATTTCAGGACCCGCGCCTCGGTATCGACGGCGTAGAGCGCCTCCAGGCCGGTCGGCTCATTCACCGGCAGATGCGCTTCCACCGGCCAGCCGGTGCGGCGGAACAGCCGCTCCAGCTCGCCGGTCGCCGTCTCCATCACGAAGCGGCTGGTCTCCGTCACCTTGACCGGCCCCGGCACCACCAGCGTCACCGACAGCACCGGCAACCGGTGGCGGGCGAACAGCGCCTGCTGGCGGGCGACGCGGCGGTCGCGCGCCTCCAGCATCCCGGCGAGGGAGACAACGGCACCGTCGATGGCCGCCCCGTCCATGATCGTCAGCCCTTCACCTGGCGGACGATGTCGATCACGCTGCCATCGCGGTAGCGGACGATCCCGACCACCTTGTCGAGGAACTCGATGGGGCGCGGCTCGCCGGTCAGGGATTCGGCGCGCTGCTGCAGCTCCTCGATGGTCATCACCGGCAGGCCGGCGGCCTTCAGCCGCTGGGCGATCTCCGGCCGGCGCGGGTTGACGGCGATGCCATGGTCGGTCACCAGCACGCCTATGCATTCGCCCGGCGTTACCACCGTGGTGCAGCGGCGCACCACCGTGGGGATGCGGCTGCGGATCAGCGGCGCCACCACGATGGACAGGTTGGCCGCCGCCGCCACGTCCGAATGGCCGCCCGACGCCCCGCGCATCACCCCGTCGGACCCGGTGATGACGTTGACGTTGAAATCGACGTCGATCTCCAGGGCGCTCAGGATCACCAGATCCATCTGGTCGACATAGGCGCCCTTGGAGCCGGCATTGGCATATTCGTTGGTCGAGATCTCGATGTGGTTGGGCGAGGTGCGCAGCGATTCCGCCGCGTCGCCGTCGAAGCTCTGGGTGTCGATCACCCGCTCGATCAGGCCCTTCTTGTGCAGGTCGACGATGCCGCCGGTGATGCCACCCAGCGCGAAGCTGGCGGTGATCCCCTTCTTGCGCATGTAGCCTTCGAGGAAGCGCGTCGTCGCCGTCGCCGACGCGCCCGAGCCGGTCTGCATCGAGAAGCCCTGCTCGAAATAGCCGGAATGCACCATCACCTCGGCCGACAGCCGGGCGATCAGCAGCTCGCGCGGGTTGGTGGTGATGCGGGCGGCGCCGACGCTGATCTTGGACGGGTCGCCGATCTGCTCAACCTTCACCACATAATCGACCTCGTCCTGCGAGAGGCTGGCGGGCGCGTTGGGGAAGGGCACGATCTCCTCGGCCAGCAGGATCACCGTGCCGGCATGGCGGGCGTCCACCTTGGCATAGCCGAGCGAGCCGCAGCGCGAGCGGCCGCTGATCCCGTTGGCATTGCCGAAACAGTCGGCGGTCGAGACGCCGAGGAAGGCGACGTCGATCTTCAGCTCGCCGTCCTGGATCAGCTTCACCCGCCCGCCGTGCGAGTGGATGTTGACCGGATGCGCCATCAGCCCGTGGCTGATCGCCTCGGCCAGCTTGCCGCGCATGCCGGAGGTGTAGATGCGGCTGATGACGCCGTTACGGATATGCTCGATCAGCGGCGCGTTGCAGCTGAGCAGCGACGACGGCGCCAGGGTCAGATCCTTGAAGCCCATGCGGGCCAGCAGATCGACCACGGTGTTGATCGTCTTGTCGCCTTCACGGAAGGCGTGATGGAAGGAGATGGTCATCCCGTCCTTCAGGCCGGAGCGCCGGATGGCGTCCTCCAGCGACGGGCAGATCTTGCGGGAGCGCTTCAGCTCCGGGTCCTTCAGGTAGGGGGTCTGCTTGGCGAACCCGTCAAAGCGGGGCAGCCGGTCCAGCAGGTCGAAAGCGAGGTCGGTCACGGCACAGCACTCCAGTTCACTTGCGGGTTCCCGAGGCCTCGGCCCGCTGCAGCACCCGGCGCGCGTGGTCGATGACGGGACCGTCGATCATCTTTCCGTTCAGCGAAACGACGCCGAGCCCCTTGCGCTCGCCCTCCGCCGCGGCGGTGACGACGCGGCCGGCATACTCGACCTCTTCCTCGGTCGGGGCGTAGGCGTTGTGCAGAAGCTCGATCTGGCGCGGGTTGATCAGCGACTTGCCGTTGAAGCCAAGCCGCTTGATCAGGTCGACCTCCTTGAGGAAGCCGGCCTCGTCGTTCAGGTCGGACCACACCACGTCGAAGGCGTCGATCTTGGCGGCGCGGGCGGCGTGCAGCACGGCGCAGCGGGCATAGAACAGCTCGGTGCCGTCGCCGCGTTCTGTCTGCATGTCCATCACATAGTCGAAGCCGGCCAGCGCGATGCCGATCAGCCGCGGCGACGCCTTGGCGATGGCGAGCGCGTTGATGACGCCGCTGGCGCTTTCGATGGCGGCCATCAGCTTGGTCGAGCCGATCTCGCGGCCGCAGGCACGCTCGATGCGCTCGACCTCGCGTTCCAGCACCTCGACATCCTCGGCGCTGTCGGTCTTGGGCAGGCGGACGACATCGACGCCGGCCCGCACCGCCGCCTCCAGGTCGAGATGACCGAAGGGGGTGTTGAGCGGGTTGATGCGCACCACCGTCTCGATCTCGCGATAGACCGGCAGTTGCAGGGCGTTGAAGACCAGGATGCGGGCGGAATCCTTCTCGCGCAGCGAGACCGCATCCTCCAGGTCGAACATGATCGAGTCGGGTTTGTAGACGAACGCCGTGCTGAGCATGGCGGCGTTGGCGCCGGGCAGGAAAAGCATGCTGCGGCGGAGCTTCATGACAGCGCACTCCAGTCGATGGTTTGGGCCTCGGCCCCGCGCATCACCGCGGTCTGGACGCGGGCGCGGATCGCGCAGTCGAGCGCGCCCTTGTCCTCGACCACCACCAGCCCGGCGGTAACGCCGAGCCGGGCGAGCGTGTCGCGCACGACATGGTCGATCTGCAGGCCGAACTGCTGCATGACCTCGCTGCTGATGACGACTTCCAGCCCGGTGCCCGGTCCGGGCGATACCTTGACCAGCAGGTCGCTCGATTCGAGCGTGCCCGCCAGGGCCTCCTTCACGATCTTCATCGGTCCCACTCCAGAAGGCCCGGCGGCGGACGCAACGCGCACCGCCGGGCCGGTTCAGATGCCGGCCGCCACGGCCCGGCGCGGCAGCGCGTCGGACTCGCCGCCATGACCCAGCGGGTCCGGGGCGAACGGCAGGATTTTCGACAGGTATTTCTCGCGCAGCAGCTCGAAGGTCGGCGCCGGCACCAGGGCGCGGATGCGGTCGAGGTCGCGGCTGCGCAGAAGGCGCCGCACCTCCGACGCCGAGATCGGCGTGCCGCCCGCGCGGGTGCGCGCCTCCTCGATCACCGTCACCGCCGGGGCCGTGCTGCCGGCCCCTTGGAGCCAGAACTTCATGTCGGCGTTGTATTTGCGCGTGGTTTCGCAGAAGGGCTCGGTGCCGACGAAGCGGTGGGTGATGCCGAGCGCAGGCGCGATGTGGTTGCGGAACAGCAGCAGGTCGATCGCCGTGCAGCAGTCGCCGACCACCCCCTTCTCCTTGAAGAAATAGTCGGGAAAGGTGGCGCGCGAGACCATGTATTGCGAGCCGTGATGCAGGGTCAGCCGCTCGATCCCGCGCACCCCCTCCTCGACCAGCGCGTAGCGGTCGCGGTAGGAGACGAAGGAGACATCCTCGCTGACCACGAACAGGTGCAGCCAATCGCACCGCGCCGCCGCCAGCTTCACCAGATACTGGTGGCCCAGCGTGAAGGGGTTGGCGTTGATGACGATGCCGCCGATCTTCGCATCCGGTGGCAGGCCCTGCGGACGCAGGGCGCGCAGCCGGTCGCAGTAGGAGCGGATGCCGACCGGCGTGTTCTCCATCAGCGTGACGTAGCCCGGCACCTCGGCCAGCGCATAGAAGCCGCAGCCCTGGAAGAAGGAGACGTTTTCCGGCCGGGTGTAGAGGAACAGGTGCGAATGGCCGCGCTCATAGGCGAGATGGACGATCTCACTCAGCAGCGTCAGGCTCAAGGACCCGCCGCGCAGCTCCGGATCGATGGCGCAGCATTTGACGATGTTGCTCTCCAGCCCGGCGCAGGCCACCAGCCGCCCGGCGGCGCGGCAGACCACGAAGACCTGGATGTGCTCCTCGTAATCCAGCCCGCAGCTGCCCAAGAGCGCTCTGATTTCCCGGCGCTCCCTGGCGCTGGTCGCCGGTTCGACGGCGTAGAAGTCAAATTCGTCAGTCACGGATTCATGCTCCTTCTGGAGCTTCCGACAGGGTGGTCGCGGTGTTTTGCGGGTCGGGCACTCCCTTCCCCCGCGCCGGGTAACGACGCCTTGCGGGCGTCCGATGGGAACCAGTGTGGACCGGACTTCTGTCAAATCGCTGTCAGGCCCGGTTCCCCTCATGGTCCATTTTGTCGCGGTCTCGCGGACCGGCGGCAACGCCGATCCGCGACTCCACCACCCCTTATTCGGCCGCCTGCCGCAACGGAATCGGGCTGGTGTCGATCTGGGCATCGACGACGGCCAGCGCGGTGACGTTGACGAGGCCGCGGGTGGTGATCTCCGGCGTCACGATGTGCGCCGGGGCGCTGACGCCCAGCAGGATCGGACCGACCGACAGGCCGTCGCTCAGCACCTTCAGCATCTCCAACGCGATGTTGGCGGCGTCCAGCGTCGGCATCACCAGCAGGTTGGCCTGCCCGCGCAGCCGGCCGTTGGGCAGGGCCGCATCGCGCACCGCCTCGCACAGGGCGGCCCCCGCCTGCATCTCGCCATCCGCCTCCAGCTCGGGCGCCCGCCGGCGCAGCAGCTCGCAGGCTGCCCGCATCTTCAGCGCCGACGGCGAGTCCGAACTGCCGAAGTTGGAGTGCGACAGCAGCGCCACCTTCGGCTCGATGCCGAAATGACGGACCTTTTCCGCCGCCAGCACGGCGATCTCGGCGATCTCCTCGGCACTCGGGTCGGGGTTGACATGGGTGTCGGTCAGGAAATAGGTGCCCTTGCCCAGGATCAGCAGCGTCATCGCGGCGGAGACCGGCGCATCGCCGCGGCGGCCCAGCAGGTCGCGGATGTGGCGGTGATGCTCGGCATAGCGCCCGGCGGTGCCGCAGACCATGGCGTCGGCCGCCCCGCGCCGCACCATCAGGCTGGCGAAGACGGTGGCGTCGGCCCGCACCATGGTGGCGGCGAAATTCGGCGACACGCCGCGCCGGCCCATCGCCTGCCGGTAGACGTCGGCATACTCATGACAGCGCGGGTCGCGCACCGGATCGACCACCGTGACGTCGCGGCCGGGGACCAGCCGCAGCCCGAGCTGTTCGATCCGCCGCGCCACCACCTCGTCACGGCCGAGCAGGATCGGCCGGGCGATGCCCTCGTCCACCGCCACCTGGGCGGCGCGCAGCACGCGCTCGTCCTCGCCCTCGGCATAGACGACGCGCTTGGGCGCCTGGGCCGCCTTGTGGAAGACCGGCTTCATGACGAGGCCGGAGCGGAAGACATACTGGCCCAGCCGCTCGCGGTAGGCGCGCAGGTCGGCAATCGGCCGGGTGGCGACGCCGCTTTCCATCGCCGCCTGGGCGACAGCGGAGGCGACATCGACGATCAGGCGCGGGTCGAAGGGCTTGGGCAGGATGTAGTCAGGACCGAAGCGCAGCTGCTCCCCGGTGTAGGCGGCGGCCACCACGTCGGAGGCCTCGATCCGCGCCATGTCGGCGATGGCCTTGACGCAGGCGATCTTCATCGCCTCGTTGATGGTGGTCGCCCCGACATCCAGCGCGCCGCGGAAGATGAAGGGGAAGCACAGGACATTGTTGACCTGATTGGGATAGTCGGAGCGTCCGGTGGCGATGATGGCGTCCGGACGGGCGGCGCGCGCCTCCTCCGGCGTGATCTCCGGATCGGGGTTGGCCAGCGCCAGGATCAACGGCTTGGCCGCCATCGTCTTGACCATCGCGCCGGTCAGCACGCCCGGACCGGACAGGCCGAGGAAGATGTCGGCGCCGACCATCGCCTCGCCCAGGCTGCGCACGGCGCCGGCGGTGGCGTAACGGTCCTTGTAGGGATTCATGCCGGCATTGCGGCCCTGATAGACCACGCCCTCGCGGTCGACCAGCACGATGTTGGCACGCTTCACCCCCATGCCGACCAGCAGGTCGAGGCAGGCGATGCCGGCGGCACCACCCCCGGTGGAGACGATGCGCACATCCTCGAAGCGCTTGCCGACCACCTGCAGAGCGTTGTAGACGGCCGCCGCGACGACGATGGCGGTGCCATGCTGGTCGTCGTGGAAGACCGGGATCTTCATCCGCTCCTTCAGCCGGCGCTCGACCTCGAAACAGGCGGGGGCGCCGATGTCCTCAAGGTTGATGGCGCCAAAGGTCGGCTCCAGCCGGGCGATGGTGTCGACCAGCGCATCGACGTCCTTCTCGTCCACCTCGATGTCGAAGACGTCGATGTCGGCGAATTTCTTGAACAGGACGGCCTTGCCCTCCATCACCGGCTTGGAGGCCAGCGGGCCGATGTCGCCCAGCCCGAGCACCGCGGTGCCGTTGGAGATCACCGCCACCAGATTGCCGCGCGCCGTCACCTCAGCCGCGTTGGCGGGATCGGCGACGATGTCGGTGCAGGCGAAGGCGACACCCGGCGAATAGGCCAGCGCCAGATCGCGCTGCGTCATCATCGGCTTGGTGGGCACGATCGCCAGTTTGCCCGGCTTGCCGCCGCGGTGGTATTCGAGTGCGCGCTCCTTCAGATCGCCCGACATGGCATTCCCCAATATTGATTGTCTCGCGGACGCATGTCGATGCCGGAGGCGGCATTTCTGCGGCTTGCTTGTCCGCTTTTTGACGAAGTCTTGGGGTTATAGGCGCCGGATCTGTCAGAAGCCTGTCAGTAGCGGTTGGTCATCATGCGCCATTGTCGCAGGAAGCGGGCGCGCTTGCTGTCGTCGAGAAAGACGAGAAGTCCGGGGTTGAGCGTGGTGTGTTGGAGCGGCCCGTTCAGCTCGGCCAGCAGATGCGCCGCCGAGAAGGGACCCTCCACCGTCGGCGAGATGGCGTAGAGGGGCGTCCTGTTGGCGATCTGCGTCTGCCCCTCCTCCGACAGCAGATAGTCGATGAACAGGCCACCGAGGCCGGCGAGCGCCGCCCCCTTGGGAATGGAGGCGACGCGCGAGGTGACCAGCGTGTAGTCGCTGGGCAGCACGATGCCGATGGGCGCCCCCGCAAGCTGCCGCGCCCGCGCGTAGGACCCAAGCAGATTGTAGCCGATCAGCCGCTCACCCCGCTCGATCTGGTCCAGCATCTCGCCGGTGCAGCAATGCTGCTCCATGTGGCGGTCGGCCATCGCGTCCACCAATTGCCAGAACTGGCTGTTCAGCACCGAATCCTGGGTGGCGAGCAGATAGCCGATGCCGCTCTGGGCGATGTCGTAAGTGACGATGCGCCCGTCATAGACATCCTTCTCGTGGATCAGGCGGATCAGGTCGTCGCGGGTGCGCGGCACGTCGGCCTCCGGCACCCGGTCGCGGTTGTAGACGATGACCGCCGGTTCCTGGGCGAAGCTGAACGCCTCGTCGCGCCAGTTGGCCCAGCGCGGCAGCGTCGCCGTGGCCGGCGACACATGGCGCTGCATGTAGCCGTCATTGACCAGCTTCACCTGCAGGTCGGCCGAGGAGCTGATGACCAGATCGGGCAGCCGCTCGCCGGGATGGGCAATGCCGTCGTAAAGCTCGACCGCCGTCAGCTCGTCATACTGGATGGCGATGGTGGGGTTGCGGTGCTGGAAATCCTGGATCAGCCCCTCCATCACCGGCCGGTCGGTGGTGGAGGCGATGACGAGAGTCGCGGTCGCCTCGCGCGGCGCCGCGTAGAGAAAGCGCCTGGCCTGCCCGTCCTCCGGCCACAGCAGCAGCGGGACGACCAGAAGCAGGGCCGGCAGCCAGCCGCGTTCGGCCTTCCTCGCCGCGTCTCCCTTGTCCCCCTGCCCTGCCCCGCCATGCCCGGCCCTGCTGTCCGCCCCCTCGCCGGTCCGGCAGGCATGGCAGCGGTGGTCGAGCGGAAAGACCATCCGGGCGATCAGCCCGCCGCCGGGACGGTCGTTCAAGGAGAAGTCGGCGCCATGCCCGTCGGCGACCGCGGCGACGATGGCAAGCCCCAGCCCGCTGCCCACCGTGCCGACGGCGGAGCTGCCGCGGCCGAAGCGGCTCAGCACCTTGGGCTTTTCCTCGTCGGCAACGCCGGGGCCGCGGTCGGCGACCTCGATCAGCGGACCGCGCTCGCCGTTGGCCGGCCGCAGCCGGACCTCCACCGCGCCGGCGTCGCCGCCATATTTGATGGCGTTGTCGACGAGGTTGACCAGCGCCTCGCGCAGGATGACGCCGTCGCCGCAGACGGCGATGTCGTCCTCGCCCTCCTGCTCGACACGCAATGTGGTGTCCTCGGCGATGGCGGCGGCGCGCTGCACCACCTGCCGGGCCAGCAGCGTCAGGTCGACGAAGTCGGGATGCAGCGCCTCGCTGCGATGGACGACCATGGCATGGCTGAGCAGTTGGGTGGTCAGCTCGCTCGCCTCGACGGCGTTGCGGTGGACGCGGCCGACGATGCGCTGGAGCCGGGCGGGATCGCTCTCCTCCATCGCCAGTTCCGCCTGCGAACGCAGGGCCGCCAGCGGCGTGCGAATCTGGTGCGCCATGTCGGCCAGGAAGGTCTTGGTCGATTCCAGATTACCGTGCAGCCGTGCCATCAGCGTGTTGATGGCGCCCAGAAGCTGGCGCACCTCCGCCGGGGCGGACACCTCGATGGCGCTGAAATCGTTGGGGCGGCGGGCATGGATCAGCCGCTCCAGGAACCCCAGCGGCGCCAGCGCCTGCCGCACGCCGAACCACACCAGCCCGATGCTCACCAGCAGCATCAGCATCACCGGCAGGAAGGAGTTCATGAAGTAGCTGCGCGCCAGCGTGTCGCGCTCCTCCCGCGTCTGGGCGACGATGATGGTCACCCAGTTGGCCCGCCGCGCCTGGACGATCAGATGCCCCAGGGCGACGACGCGCACCGGCTCCCCGCGATAGACGGTGTCGGTGAAGCTGGCGGCATCGTCGCGCCGCACGGCGCCGGGGAGATCCTGGTAGCCGATGACCGGGCTGCCATCGCTGTCCAGCACCTTGTAGAAGGCGCGGTCGCGCCGGGCCATGGAGAGAATGCCGAGCGAGGAGTAGGGAAGATCGACCTCCACGGCCCCCTCCTCCACCCGCACGGCGTCGGCGATGGCGAGCGCCGAGGCGAGCAGAAGCTGATCGTAGGCACCGTCGGCAGCATTCCGCGAATCGCTGCGGATCAGCAGGAACAGGCATCCGGCCACCAGCGCCAGGACGACCACCAGCCGGACCATCAGCCGCCGTTGCAGAGACCCCGTGGTCCGGCCGTCAGGGGACAACTTGCTGTTCCGCCACATAGCCCTGGCCATGCACGGTGCGGATCACCACGGACGCCCGCTCCAGCTTGCGGCGGAGGCGGGAGACATAGAGTTCGATGGCGTTGGGCGCCACCGGCTGGTCGAGGCTGCACAGCCGGTCGATCAGCGTGTCCTTGGCCATCACCCGGTTCAGGTTCGACAGGAACAGCTCCAGCAGGCGGAACTCCCGGGCGCTGAGATCGACCGTCTGGGCCTCGATCGTCACCTTCTTGGTTGCGGTGTCGAAGACCAGATTGCCGAAGACCTGTTCGGAGGCGGCAAGGCCGTGATGGCGGCGCAGCAGGGCGCGGCAGCGCGCCTCCAGCTCGCGGAAATCGAAGGGCTTGACGACATAATCGTCGGCGCCGAGGTCGAGCGCATCCACCTTGGTGTCAACGCGCGAACGGGCGGTGACCACGAGGACCGGCGTCTGATCGCCCTTGCGGCGCAGCTGCCGCAACAGCGTCTGCCCGTCCGGGCCGGGCAGCATCAGGTCGAGGATGATCAGCTGATAGTCCTCGCCCGCCAGCAGTTCCTCCGCCTGATAGCCGTCGGCGGCCCAATCGATGGCATAGCCATGCTTGCGCAGCCGCTGGATGATCGCATCGGCGAGATCCTCGGTATCCTCCACGACCAATATGCGCATGCTACCAGCCTCCGTCGGCAGAACTGTCCCGGCCAAAGCGTCCGCCAGGGGAACCGCTGCTCAAGACACTATGACAGGACAGCGGCCGCCACCCTGCCCTGCATCAGGCACGGCGGCCGACCCGGCCACAGCGACCATTTATCGCAGCGGGCCGCCGGCGCGCGTCATTCCTTCAGACAGGCTGCCCCAGTTCGATCCGGCGCAGGCAGTGCAGGACCTGAGCCATGCCGTCGTCGGTCTTGACCAGCTCGTCCGGCTTGACGCCCAGCTGGCTGTCCTTGCAGCCCATCCACTCCGCGGCCCGCTCGGCCGTGCCAAGAACCTCGACCGCCCGGTCGAACACCATATCGCCATTCACCACGGCATTGAACCCAACCATGATACCACCTCGATTGTGGAGAAGGCCGGCCGCCCGAGGGAGCCGACGACCGCCGGATACCGGATCGCGCCTCAGACCAGCGGGTCCACCGACATCGGGCAGGGCGGCATATTAGCGGTCGCAGCTGTCAAAGACCTGTCGGCGGGTCTCCAAGGGGCGGCGATCCGGTCGGGCGGCGAACCAGCGAGTGGGCAAGCAGGACCTCGCCCACACTGTTTCCCGCCCGCAGACCGCGCAGGCTGGCCACGACCACGTCGCCGAAGTCACGGTAGGGAATCTTGATCGAGCTGAGCCAGGGGGCGATCCAGTCGTTGAGATCGTTGTCGTCGATGCCGACGGGGCGGCACTCCTCCGGAACGCGCACGCCCTGCTCGCCGGCCGCGCGGAACAGGCCGTAGGCCATCAGGTCGCTGGGGCAGAGAACGCCGTCGGGCCAACCACCATCAGCGGCGAGCCGCCGTGCCGCGGCATAACCACAGTCGAGATGGTTGGCCCCCGCCCCGTCGCAGCGCCGCACCGTCATGCCCGGCCGCCGCTCTTGAATCCGGTCGAGGAAGCCCTCGATCCGCTCCTTGATGGTCGAGGAGAGGTCGGTCGGGTGGATCAGCGCCGGCGCCTGCACGCCACAGGCCAGCAGATGGTCGGCCGCATCCGCGCCTGCCTGCCGGTTGTCGATGCCGATGAACGGGCCGCCGCCATAGGGATTGCGCCGGTTGACGAAGACAATCGGCTCACGCCGGTTCAACGATGCCTCCAGCTCGGGGCTGGCGACCGCGCTCACCAGGATGAACCCCTCGGCGAACCGCGACCGCATGGCATGCAGATACTCGTCCTGGAGGTCGGGACGGTCGTGGGTGTCGCACAGGATCATCACATAGCCGGCGGCACGCAGGGCCGCCTCCGTCGACGCGGCGATGGCCGCCATGGCCGGGTTGTCGAGATTGGGCGCCAGCATGGCGACCAGACGGCTGTCTCCCCCGCGCAGGCTGCGGCCGACCGGATTGGGGCGATAGCCACGCTCGGCGATCAGGCGCTGCACCTTGGCGACCGTTGCCGCCGATGCCCGCCCGAGATCGCCATTGGCGATGCGCGAAACCGTCGAGACGGATACCCCCGCCTCCGCGGCGATGTCTGCCAGGGAAATCTGTCCGGAGGTCTGTCCCGGTTCCCGGCGCTGATCGTTCACGACCCCCTCCATTTGCATGACGAACATTATCGTTGACAGTTAAGGCAAACGTTTGCCATGTTCAAGACCGAAGAGCAGCGCCGGGAAATCCGGATCTGCGTCGAGTTGCCTTCACTGACAGGAAAAACAGGTCCCGACGGGACCGAACAAGGGTCCGGAAGCGACCCCACAGGAGGAACCGCAATGAAAAAGGCAGCATGGATGGCCGGCTGTGCGCTGGCGTTGTCGATCCTCGGGGCCGCCGGTGCCCAGGCTGAGACCACGTTGCGCATCATGTGGTATTCCGACGGCAATGAGGGCGAGGTCATGAATGACCTGCTCCGCCGCTTCGAGGACAAGAACAAGGACGTCAAGGTCGTTCTCGATCAGGTGCCGTTCAAGGCGATCAACGAGACGCTTCCGGTGCAGTTGGCCTCCGGCCAGGGACCGGATCTGGCCCGCATCACCGATATGGGCGGTCTGGCTCCCTATCTGATGGACATCCGCCCCCATGTAAAGGATGCCGCCTATTGGGAGCAGAATTACGGGCCGTTCCTGCAGTGGATGCGGGTGCCGGGCAACAGCACGGCGATCCCCGGCTACATGACGCAGCTGACGGTGACCGGTCCCTTCGTCAACAAGACCCTGTTCGAACAGGCGGGCATCGCCATGCCGGGTGCCAACGCGACCTGGGAGGATTGGGCCAAGGCCGCCAAGGCGGTCGCCGACAAGGTGCAGGCGCCCTTCCCGGTCGCCTTCGACCGTTCGGGCCACCGCTTCTTCGGCCTCGCCGTCTCGCAAGGGGCGCAGATGGCCGAGGCGGGCGGCGCGCTGAAGCCGGTCGATGACGGATTCAAGCGTGCCGCCAAGCTGGTCGTCGACTGGCACAAGTCGGGCGTGATGTCGAAGGAGCTGTGGGGCGCCGTGTCCGGTACCGCCTATCGCGGCGCCAACGAGGAATTCAAGAACGCGCAGGTCGTCTTCTACGAATCCGGCTCCTGGCAGACCGCGCAGTTCGACAAGACCATCGGCGACGCCTTCGATTGGATCGCCGTGCCGACGCCCTGCGGCCCGGCCAACTGCTCGGGCATGCCCGGTGGTGCCGCGCTGGTGGCGCTGAAGACCAGCAGCCATCCGGCCGAAGTCGGGCGCCTGCTCGATTATCTCGCCAGTGAGGAGGTCGCGGCGGAGTTTTACGCACGCACATTGTTCGTGCCGGGCCACATCGGCCTCGCCAAGAAGGGCATCGCCTACAAATCGGCGTCGCCGCAGGCAGCCGCCGCACTGAAGGTGTTCGGCGATGCGGTCGGCAAGCTCGATCCCGTCGCCTACCGCATCCAGGGCGATCCCAGCAGCCGCATCGTCTTCAACGCCGCCATCAGCCGTCTCGGCCAGGTGGTGGTTGGCGAAACGACCCTGGACGACGCCTACCAGCGCATCAGCGCTGACGTCGCCCAGCAGATCGCCGAGCGCAAGAAGAAGCAGTAACTCCCGGCTTTCGCTCCCAACCCTGGGCCCTCGAACCTGGGCCCCAAACTTGGGCGGTGGATCATGACCGATACCATGAGATCGCACGGTGAGCCCGCGCGCGGTCCGTCCGCCGCCGCGGCTGCCGTGACCACGGGCGGCGCCAACGCCCTGATGCGGCTGACCGACCCGCCGATGCGGGCGGTGCAGCGGCTGATCGGCGCGGCGCGCATGCCCTATGTCTTCCTGCTGCCGAACCTCGTCTTTTTCGGGCTGTTCGTCTTCCTGCCGATCGGGATCAACATCGTCTTCTCGGTGACGGGCGGGACGGCGCTGTTCCCGGCGGAGCGGCCCTATGTCGGGGCGGAGCATTACGCCCGCCTGCTCGATTGCGGCTCCTATCTGGAGGCCGCGAGCTGCCGGGAGGATCTGTTCTGGCGCGGGGTGGGAAACACGCTGACCTTCACCGTCTTCCAGATGGTGGCGATGGTGCTGTTCTCGCTGATCACCGCGCTGGTGCTGAACCGGCCCATCCGCGGTCGCGGCTTCTTCCGGGCGGTCTATTTCTTCCCGGTGCTGCTATCGCCGGTCGTCGTCGCGCTGATCTGGAAATGGATCCTCCAGCGCGACGGTCTGCTCAACGCGGTGCTGACCACGGCCGGCGGCGAGAAGATCCTGTTCTTCGTCGATCCCGGCTGGGCGATGTTCTGGTCGGTGTTCGTCTCGGTGTGGGCCCATATGGGCTTCTACACGCTGATCCTGCTGGCCGGCCTTCAGGCGATCCCACGCGACGTCTACGAAGCCGCCGAGATGGACGGCACCCGCCCCTGGCGCGTCTTCCATCGCATCACGCTGCCGCTGCTTTGGCCCAACCTGCTGGTCGTGCTGGTGCTGGTGCTGATCCGCTCGGTGCAGGTGTTCGACGAGGTGTTCGTGCTGACCGGCGGCGGTCCCGGCACGGCGACGATGATGGTGGTCCAGTACATCTACACCACCGCCTTCGCCAACCAGGTGCAGAATTTCGGGCTGGCCGGCGCTGCGTCGGTGCTGCTGGGCGTCGTGCTGTTCGTCCTGACCCTGATACAGCTTTTCCTGACCCGGCGGAGGGCATCATGACCGGAAAACTCCGCCGCCTGTTGCTGGCCCGGCGTGGCGGCCGTTCCTGGCATTGGACCGATGTCGCCAGCTATGCCTATCTGGCGCTCGGCGTACTGCTGATGTTCGGGCCGGTGCTGTGGCTGGCGCTGTCGTCCTTCAAGACGCCGGCGGCCCTGCTGGAATTCCCGCCGTCTCTGCTGCCGATGGCGCAGAGCGAGGTGTCGGTTCCGGGCTATCCGCAGCCGCTGCCGCTGTTCCGGGTGACGATGGAGGACGGTTCCGTTCGCGAGCTGGCGCAGGTCCGCCGCGTCGGCATCCTCGCCCAGATGGTCGATCCCAAGACCCCCTCCCAGACCATCCGCGTGCCGACCGACCGCCGGACGCCGGTGCGCCACATGGCGCTGGCGGTCGAGAACTACACCGATCCACTGACCCAGTTCGATTTCCTGCGCTTCCTGCGCAATTCGCTGGTGGTGACGGTGGTCGCGACCATCATCACGCTGCTGATCAACTCGATGGCCGCCTATGCGCTCTCCGTCTACGAGTTCCGCGGCAAGAAGCTGGCAATGCTTGGGGTGATCGGTACCCTGATGATTCCCATCACCATCATCCTGGCGCCGGTCTATCTGGTGGTCACCAAGCTGGGCTTCGTCGACTCGCTGTGGGCGGTGATCCTGCCGGGTGCCGCCACCCCGACCGGCGTCTTCCTGCTGCGCCAGTATATGCTGACCATCCCGCGCGACCTGATCGAGGCGGCGCGGATGGACAAGGCGTCGGAATGGCGCATCTACGCGCGCATCGTCATGCCGCTGTCGATGCCGGCGCTGGCGGTGCTGGCGATCTTCTCGGTCATGTGGCGCTGGAACGAGTTCCTGTGGCCGCTGGCCGTCCTGACCAAGACCGAGGTCCACACGCTGCCCATCGCGCTCAACGCCTTCCAGGGCGAGTTGCAGACGCAATGGCATTATCTGCTCGCCATGACCGTGGTGACCCTGCTGCCGGTGGCGCTCGTCTTCGCCTTCCTGCAGCGCTTCATCACCAGCGGCATCGCGAATACGGGGATGAAATAAATGGCCGGACTGGAGCTTCGCGGCATCCGCAAGGACTATGGCAGCACCGCCGTCCTGAAGGGCATCGACCTCAGCATCGCCGACGGCGAGTTCGTGGTCTTCGTCGGTCCGTCGGGCTGCGGGAAATCGACGCTGCTGCGCGTCATCGCCGGGCTGGAGACGGTCACGGCAGGCGACATCCGCATCGATGGGGCCGAGGTGACACAGACCGCGGCGTCGGACCGCGGGCTGGCGATGGTGTTCCAGTCCTATGCGCTCTACCCGCACATGACCGTCCACCAGAACATGAGCTTTGCGCTTGAGAACATGGGCATCGCCAAGGCGGAGATATCGTCGCGGGTGGAGCGCGCCGCCCGCATGCTGCGGCTGACCGACTATCTGCAGCGCAGGCCCGCCGCCCTGTCCGGCGGCCAACGCCAGCGCGTCGCCATCGGCCGGGCCATCGTGCGCGATCCCAAGATCTTCCTGTTCGACGAGCCGCTGTCCAATCTGGACGCCGAACTGAGGGTGGCAACGCGCAAGGAGCTGGCCGCCCTGCATGCCGAGATCGGCGGGACGATGATCTATGTCACCCACGATCAGGTCGAGGCGATGACGCTGGCCGACCGCATCGTCGTGCTGAACGGCGGGCGGATCGAGCAGATCGGCTCGCCGCTGGAGCTTTACAACCGCCCGGCCAACCTGTTCGTCGCCGGTTTCATCGGCTCGCCGCGGATGAATTTGCTGCCGACTGAGCTGGTTCGGGAGGAGACGGCCGGCCCGGCGGCAACGCTCGGCATCCGGCCCGAGCATGTCGAACCCTGCGCCGAGGTCGACGCCGACCTCACCGTCCGCGTCGATCTCGTCGAGCAGCTGGGCGGCGAAACCTTCCTCTACACCTCCGCCGACACGGGCGGCCCCAACGGCCTCCCGCTCACCATCCGCTGCGACGGCCAAAGCCGTCTCACCCGTGGCGACCTGCTGCCGGTGCGCCTGCGCCGCGACCATCTCCACCGTTTCGACGCCACAGGCCTTGCCTGCCGTCCCGACCCCATTCTCGCCCGGAGTCCTTCATGAAGGCCCTGACCCGAGCCCGTTTCCGCGGGCGCGACGGCATCTATGCCCTGTTCGAACTCGACCATGGCGTCGATTTGCGCATCGGTTTCGTCGAGGATGATGTCGGCCGCATCCTGATGCGGCGCGATGGCGCTTACCGCCTCGACCGCGGCTGGGCCGTGGCGCCCGACGGCACCGATCCGTCCTATGCCGGGCGGGACCGCGACGACCTGACCGGCTTCACCTGCCCGCCCGCCGATGTCGAGGAGAGCCACGGCACGGTCACGCTGCAGGGGGCCAAGCTCCGCGCCGTCGTGACGCTGGAGCCCTTCGGCATCGCCTGGTACCGGGCGGGGGAGGAGGTTGCCTTCCTGCAGGACCGCCGCACCCAGGCCTATTTCGTCTCGCGCAAGACCCACGCCTTCTCGCATTTCGTCGAGCGAGGCGGGGACGAGCGGCATTACGGGCTGGGCGACAAGGCCGGTCCGCTCGACCGCACCGGCCGTCGCTTCCGCGTCGATGCGGTCGATCCCTGCGGTTTCGATGCCGAGCTGAGCGACCCGCTCTACAAGATGATCCCCTTCCTGATGGTCGCCGGGCCGACGGGAGCGCACGGCGTCTATTACGACAACCTCGCCACCGCCGAGATCGACCTGGGCGCCACCCTCGACAATTACCACGGCCTGTTCCGCTCCTACCGTGCGGACGATGGCGACCTCGACGCCTATGTCTTCGCCGGGCCGGGGGTGCCGGAGGTGGTGCGCGCCTTCTCGCGCCTGACCGGCGGCCATGCCTTCGGACCGAAATGGACGCTGGGCTTCGCCACCACCTCGATGGCCATCGCCGATGCCGCCGACGCCGACGCCCGCATCGCCGACTTCGTCGAGCGCTGCGCCGAGCACGCCATCCCCTGCGACAGTTTCCATTTCGGCTCCGGCTACACGATGATCGGCGGGCGGCGCTACGCCTTCAACTGGAACCAAGACAAGTTCCCCGATCCGGCCGCGACGCTCGCCAGGCTGAACGCCGCCGGGCTGCACCCGGTCGCCAACCTGAAGCCCTGCCTGCTCGACGACCATCCCCGCCTGTCGGAGGTGACCGGGGTCGGCGGGCTGGTACGCGACGGCGAGACCGGCGAGCCGGCGGTGGCGCAGTTCTGGGATGGGCTCGGTTACCATCTCGACTTCACCAACGCAAAGGCACGCGACTGGTGGCGCAACGGGATCGAGACGGCGCTGCTCGCCCCCGGCATGGTGTCGGTGTGGAACGACAACAACGAGTACGAGATCTGGGAC
>NZ_BADK01001058.1 GCF_000333595.1 Azospirillum sp. B506 | reverse complement strand
GTCAGCGATGTCGGCCACCGAGCGCATACGGTCGTCCCGCCCGTCGGAGTACGCGGGCATAGTCGGGTCATCCACGCGACTGGTGGCCTGAGGCGATGGGGAATCGTGCGATCTCGCGCTGGACGATCAGCTAGGCGCCGGGAATGCTGTCAAACTGTCTGCTGGTCCGACAGGGCCATCTGCAGGTTGCGCTGGGCGATGCGGGAATGTTCGCGCGCCAGCGCCTCCTCCGGGCCGCCCTCGCTCATGCTGGATTGGCCTCCAGGATGGAACGAGTGATGCTCCTGCGCGATCGACAGGATCTCCCGCGATTCCGGCAGCTCCGACTGGAGGAAGACGAAGGCGTTGGGCGAGGCGAAGGGCAGATGCAGGATGCGCTCCATCGACCGCTTCAGCACCGCGCTCGCCGCCAGCTCCACCAGCAGGCTGTGGAAGCGGTCGTTGAGCCGGATATAGTCGGAAAAGTCATCCATGCTCAGTTCGCGCCGGCGGATCAGCGTGTCCAGGCTGCCGACGCAGTCGCGGATCTCCGCCAGTTCGGCACGGTCCGGCCGGCGTTCGGCGGCGCGGCGGGCGACCATGCCCTCCATGGTGCCGCGCAGCTCGATGGAATCGGCGATGTCCCGGTCGCTGAACTCCCGCACCACGAAGCCGCCGGTGGCGAGGCAATCCACCAGTCCCTCCTCCTCCAGACGGACCAGCGCCATCCGGATCGGGGTGCGCGAGACGCCCAGCCGCTCGACGATGTTCAGCTCCGCAACGCGCTCGCCCGGCGGTAGTTCGCCGTTCAGCACCATCTCGCGCAGCTTCAGCAGCGCCTTGACCGTCTGGGCGTTGCGCGGCTTGTCGTCCGCGGCGGCGGTCATTCCGCCGCCATGCGGGGCTTGGATTGGGACTGCGGCGCCGCGCCGTTCTCCGCCGCGATCATGCCGTCGATCAGCCGGCGCGCCCACAGGGCGCCCGCGTCGATGTTGAGGTTGTAGAAGGGCTGGCGCCGGTTGCGGTCGATTGCCGTCTGCTGCGCCTCCAGCACGGCGTGGTCCTGGTCGTAGACCCCGCGCCCGTCATTGACGTGGGCGAGGTTCAGCTGCTTGGTCAGCTCCGCGTCGTCGGTCCGGTATGTGCGGACGAAGTTCCAGAAATAATGACAGCTCGTCTCGCTTTCCGGCGTGATCGCGGCGAGGAAGCAGCCATTGACCCCCTGCGAGCGGTCGCCGGAGCGGGCGCCGGTCCCGGTCAGTGCCACGCCGACGTCGCCGACAATCGTCGACGGCGCCTGGAACAGGATGATCTGCCAGCGGTCCACCCGGCCGCTGCGGCCGGTCGAGGCCAGCTGGCGGGCCCAGAAGGGCGGCGGCTCGATGTCCTCCATCCAGCGCTCCACCGTCGCAGTGCGGTCGGTGTGGGTGACCTCGAACGGCGTGCGGGTGATGGCATCGTCGCCGATGCTGCCGGCATGGACATAGGTCTCGTGGGTCAAATCCATCAGGTTGTCGGTGA
>NZ_BADK01001059.1 GCF_000333595.1 Azospirillum sp. B506 | reverse complement strand
GATCATCCTGAACGGCAGATCATCGCCCTGCGCGAGAGCCGCGGCGAGATGGCCGAACTGATCCAGGGCCTGAACGACGCGATGGGGCGGGCGGAGACCGGCGTGCGCACGCTGAAGAAGACGGCCAGCGACACCGGCGAGGACCTGCAGCGCACGGTGAACAAGGCGCAGACCCTGCGCGACGAGCTGGAATTCATGATCGAGGCGGCCGACGCCCTGGCCAACCGGCTGGGCAATGTCGGCGGACGGGATGGTGGCCGGGAGGGTGGCCGGGAGGGTGGACGCTCCGTCGCCGTCGCCCCGGCGCTGGCGTCGCGTGCTCCGGCCAAGGCTCCGCTGGTGGCGCCGCGCCCGGCCCTGCGCAGCCTGCCGGTCGAGGACGATCACGACGACCATCGTCACGCCCCGCCGCCGGCCCGGCTCGATGCGCCGCCGCGACGCGCCGCCGCCCGTGCCGAGCCGTCGGCCGAGGCACGAGCGCCCATCGCCCGTGACCCCATCACCCGTGATGGAGAAAGCCTGTCCCGGGCCGAACGCGAACTGCTTCAGGCGATCGAGAACGCCGGCAAGGGGATTGGATGAGCATGCGCACCAGTGACGGCAAGCCTGCTGCAGCGGGGAGCGAAGCCAAGGTCGTGATCCGGCCGGCCGGCGCCGCCCCGACCGGCGTCCGCACTTCTCCCACGCTGGCCGCCCAGCAGGCCCAGCAGGCGCAACTGCCGGCGGTCCGCTCCGCCACCGGCAAGGCTCCGGCGAAGAAGGGCAGGGCGAAGACGAAAGCGCGCAAGCCGGCGACACCGCGCGTGCCGCTGACCGAGCGGCTGCGGGCGCGGATGCGCGGTGCCCGTTTCCGCCTGCTGCCGCTGACCATCTTCGTCGCCGTGCTGATGCTGGGCGTGCGGGTCGGCGACCTGTGGCGCCTTGCCACCCACGACGCCCGCCTGCCGGATTTCCCAGTCAGCCTTGCCCAGGGACCGCAAAGCTCCACCCCGGCGTCTCCGCCCAATCAGATGCCGGGCCAGATGCCGTCCGCCACGACGAAGCCGGCCGGCAAGGAAGCCCCGCCGGCTCCCGGCGGATCGAGCGGCCCGGCGAACGCTCCGGCCGCCAATGCGCCGCTGGCTCCGCTCGGTCCCATCGACAACCAGGAACTGCTCCAGCATTTCGCCGACCGCCGCGCCGAGATCGAGCGCCGCACCAAGGAGATGGAGCAGCGCGAAGCCCTGCTGGCCGCCGCCGAGAAGCGGATCGACCAGAAGGTGGCGGAGATGGAGAAGACCAAGTCCGACATCCAGAAGCTGATGGCCCAGGGCGACGAGAAGCAGTCGGCCCAACTGGACAGCCTGGTGAAGATCTACGAGACGATGAAGCCGAAGGAAGCCGCCCGCATCTTCGAGGAACTCGACATGCCGGTGCTGCTGGGTGTCATCCAGAAGATGAAGGAACAGAAGACCGCGCCGATCCTGGCCGCCATGGATCCGGTGAAGGCCAAGGAAGTCACCTCGGCCCTGGTCGAACGCCGCGTGCCGCTGACGGCGACGGTGACGACGCCGAAGTAGGGGCAGTGGCTTCCTCCCTCTCCCCCCCGGGGAGAGGGTCGGGGTGAGGGGGATGCATCGCATGATTTCCCCCGAAGGTCCCGCCACGTCGCCCCCTCACCCTAACCCTCTCCCTGGGGGGAGAGGGGATACTCTGCCTGCTTTTCAAGTGTCGCTTTACATGAACCGGTTGTTCTTGGGGAAGCCGTTCGGCGGCATCTTGCCCTGGCCGGCACGGTCACCCATCCAGCCGGTCAGGTCGCTGACGGTGAAGTTGCGCTCGCCGTTCTTCCAGCTCAGGCCGTCGGCCAGCGCGAAGGTCTTCACGTCGGCGACGCTGGCGTCCTTGTACTTCTGAAGCTGGACGCCCTTGCCGCGGGTCATCACCGGCACCTGCTCCAGCGGGAAGACCAACATCTTGCGGTTGTTGCCGATGATGGCGAGCGTGTCGCCGGTCACCGGCTGGCAGATGCGGGCGGACTTGCCGTCCTCCAGGTTCAGCACCTGCTTGCCGGCACGGGTCTGGGCCAGCACCTCCGCCTCCTCGACGCGGAAGCCGCGGCCGTCCTCCGACACCACCAGCAGGGTGCGACCGGCCTGGTGGCGGAACAGGTCGACGATGTCGACGTCGTTGCCGAGGTCGATCATCAGCCGCACCGGCTCGCCGAAGCCGCGGCCGCGCGGCAGCTTGTCGACGCCGATGGTGAAGAACTTGCCGTTGCTGGCGAAGACCAGCAGCTTGTCGGTCGTCTCGCACCGCTCGATAAAGCCGCGCGCGTCGCCGTCCTTGTACTTCACATCCTCCGCCTCCGCGTCGGTCAGATGGCCGCGCACCGTGCGGATCCAGCCCTTGGCCGAGCAGATGACGGTGACCGGCTCGCGCTCCACCAGCGCGTCGAGCGGCACCTCGATCACGGTGGGCGCATCGGCCACGTCGGTGCGCCGCTTGCCGAGCGCGCCGGTGCCGAACTTCTTCTTGATCTCGGCCACGCCCTCGGCGATGCGCTTCCAGCGCAGGGTCTCGTCGCCCAGCAGTTCCAGCAGGCCGTTCTTCTCGCCGGTCAGCGTCTCGTGCTCGCGCCGGATCTCCATCTCCTCCAGCTTGCGCAAGTTGCGCAGCCGCATGTTGAGGATGGCGTCGGCCTGCACGTCGGTCAGGGTGAAGGCGCGGATCAGCTCCTGCTTCGGCTCGTCCTCCTCGCGGATGATGCGGATGACCTCGTCCAGGTTCAGGTAGGCGGCGAGATAGCCGCCGAGAACCTCAAGCCGGTGGTCGATCTGCGCCATACGGTGGTTGGAACGGCGGACCAGCACCTCATGCCGGTGGTCGAGGAAGGCCTGGAGCACCTCGCGCAGGTTCATCACCCGCGGCACATTGTCGGCGCCCAGCACATTCATGTTCATCGAGAAGCGGATTTCCAGGTCGGTCGCCTGGAACAGCGAGGCCATCAGCACCTCGGGATCCACGTTGCGGTTCTTCGGCACCAGGACGAGGCGCACGTCCTCCGCCGATTCGTCGCGGACGTCGTCCAGCAGGATCAGCTTCTTGGCCAGCAGCAGCTCGGCGATCTTCTCGACCAGCCGGGCCTTCTGCACCTGATAGGGCATCTCGGTGACGACGATCTGCCAGGTGCCCTGGCCCAGCTTCTCCACCTCCCAGCGGGCGCGCAGGCGGAAGGCGCCGCGGCCGGTGCGGTAGGCCTCGATCACATTCTGCCGCGACTCGACCAACAGGCCGCCGGTGGGGAAATCGGGGCCGGGCATGAAGCCGACCAGGGTTTCGATGCTGGCGTCGCGGTGCTTGATCAGGTGGCGCAGCGCGTCGCAGATCTCGCCGACATTGTGCGGCGGGATGTTGGTGGCCATGCCGACGGCGATGCCGCTCGACCCGTTGGCCAGCAGGTTGGGGAAGTTGGCGGGCAGGACCGCCGGCTCCTCGCCGTCGCCGTCATAGGTCGGGCGGAAGTCGACCGCATCCTCGTCGATGCCCTCCAGCAGGGCCTTGGCGACCTCGGTCAGGCGGGCTTCGGTGTAGCGCATCGCCGCGGCGTTATCGCCGTCGATGTTGCCGAAATTGCCCTGGCCGTCGACCAGCGGATAGCGGACGGAGAAATCCTGCGCCAGACGGACCAGCGCGTCATAGACGGAGCTGTCGCCGTGCGGATGGAACTTGCCGATCACGTCGCCGACGACACGGGCCGACTTCTTGGGCGGCGTCGTCGGTTCCAGCCGGAGCTGGCTCATGGCGAACAGCAGGCGCCTGTGCACCGGCTTCAGCCCGTCGCGCACGTCGGGCAGCGAGCGGGACATGATGGTGGACAGCGCGTAGCTGAGATACCGCTCGCCGAGCGCGTCGGCCAGCGGCTTTTCCAATATGTCGGAGGCAGGGTTTTGCGGCTTCATGATGATGGGGTCTAGCAGTTTCAGGCGGAGCGCGCTACCGCGTTCGCGTAACGTTCTCTCAAGCGCTCACGCGCGGGCGGCAGCGGCCCGTTCAGCACATGGCGCTCCAGGAAATGCGCGGTCAGCCGCAGCCCGTCGGCCACCGCCGCCGGCCCGCCGCCGCCGCGCCCGGCCAGGAAGTCGGGCAGGGGCAGCAGCCGGTCGCGATAGGGTTCTCCCACCGAGGCGGTCACCGCCCGGCCGGTGCGCGGGCTGACATAGGCGAGATAATCGTTGGCCCCCGACACCGCGCAGCGGTCGAGGTCGAGGCCGAATCCAAGCTCGGCCAGCAGCCCGACCTCCCAGCGCACATAGGTCTCGGCCCAGGCCGGCCCGTCCAGCAGGTCGAACAGGGCGAGCAGCCCGTCGAACAGGGCTGGGTGCGCCTCCCGCTCCGGCAGGGCCGCCTCCACCAGGGCGCAGGCGCTGATGAGTGCGGCCAGCGCCTGGGCGTCTTCGAAGAAGTTGGCGGCATAGCCCTTCACCGGCTCCAGCGTGAAATGGCCGAGATGCTCGGGCAGCCGGCCGCGCCAGCGGGCATGGACCAGGGTTCCCGGCTCCAGCGTGCCGCGCTGGCGGGCGGAGCGGCCGCCCATCACCATGCCGGCATGGCGGCCGTGCCCGCGCGTCAGCAGAGTCGCGACGGCGGACCCTTCCCCCTGGGGACGGGCAGATAGAACGAGTCCCTGATCGGTCCAATCCATCGGTGCCGGTTTCGGATGATATGGCGAGCTATCCTAATATAGGAAAAAATTTCGCGGAAGGAACCCTCCGCTTTGTCGGGACCGGCGGGCTGGGGCACAGTCCGGGCTTCGATGACATTTATGGTTTCTTCACTAAAAACTACCTACAATCGCAACATGAACGGTGGGAAGGCTCCACCGATCGCTGACCTCCCATAGGTCCGACGAGGGGTCTTGAACACCAACATCGACCGATACCTGCTGGCGGAAAAGGCCGGAACCGAAGGCGTCTGGGATTGGGACCTGCGCAGCGATACGCTGTACCTTTCCCCCCGCTTCAAGGAGTTCCTTGGGCTGCCGCCGGGTGAGTCCGGACGGGACGCCAACCGGCCGACCGACTGGCTGTCCCTCGTCCATCCGGAGGACGTCGACTGGCTGCATGCATCGTTCGAGGGGCAGATGGTCGGGCTGTCCGTCCCCTTCCAGATCGAGCACCGCGTCCGCCGCGCCGCCGACACCATCGAAAATCAACAGTGGCGCTGGCTGGTCTGCCGCGGCATGGCGGTGATGGACGATTCGGGCGAACCGATCCGGCTGGTCGGCTCCGTCGCCGACATCACCGACCGCAAGCATGCCGAACAGGAATTGCGGCGCAGCGAGGAGCGCTATGCGCTTGCCGCCGCCGGGGCGGCCGACGGGCTGTGGGACTGGTTCATCGACAGTGGCGAGATCTACTACTCGCCGCGCTGGAAGGCGATGCTCGGCTTCGAGGAGGCGGAGATCGCCGGCTCCACCGACGAATGGTTCCAGCGGGTCCTGCCCGGCGACCTGGACGGTCTGCGCACCGCCATCGACCTGCATCTGGTCGGCGACCGCTCGCACCTCCAGCACGAGTTCCGCATCCTCGACAAGGCCGGGCAGGAGCTGTGGATGCTGGTCCGCGGTCTGGCCGTCCGCGACGACAAGGGCTGCGCCGTCCGCATGGCCGGCTCGATGACCGACATCACCGCGCGCAAGAAGGCCGAACAGCAGATCCTGTTCGACGCCGTCCATGACAGCATGACCGGCCTGCCCAACCGCACGCTTCTGCTGGACCGCATCGGGCAGGCGCTGGACCGCAACCGCCGGGCCGGCGCCCGGCCCTTCGCCACCATCCTCATCGACCTCGACCGCTTCAAGGCGATCAACGACGCGCTTGGCGCCAGCGTCGGCGACCGCGTGCTGCGCATCGTCGCCAAGCGCCTGGACGTCAGCCGCCGCGTCGGCGACACGCTGGCCCGCCTGTCGGCCGACGAGTTCGCCGTGCTGGTGGACGAGCTGGACGATGCCGGCGACGCGCTGGAGGCGGCGGAACGGATGGCCCGCGCCATCTCGCGGCCGGTCACGCTGGGTGAGGGGCACGATGTGGTGCTGACCGCCTCCATCGGCGTGGCCCTGAGCCAGACCGGCTACGACCGGGCGGAAGATATGCTGCGCGACGCCAGCCTGGCCATGTACCGCGCCAAGAGCGGCGGACGGGCGCGCATCGACGTGTTCGACACCAACCTGCGCCGGCAGGCGATGGCCGCCATGCGCATGGAGGCCGACCTGCGCGCCGCGCTGGAGCAGGGGCAGCTCTGTCTCCATTACCAGCCCATCGTCCTGCTGGAGACCGGCGCCATCG
>NZ_BADK01001060.1 GCF_000333595.1 Azospirillum sp. B506 | reverse complement strand
CGACCGCGTCGACCTGTCCGGCGACGCGGGCGCGGTGGATGGGGATGCCGTAGAGGCGGGCGAGGTTGGCCTCGGTCATGACGGCATCCGCCGCTCCGTGCAGATGCGCCTCCACCCCCATCATCAGCAGCGCCTCGTCGGCGACGCACAGCGCATGCTGGGGCAGATGGGTGCTGAACAGGATGGCGTGCCGACCGTCCCGGCGCAGCCGCTCGATGACCTTCAGCAGCAGCGACTGGTTGGCGAGGTCGAGGGCCGAGGCCGGCTCGTCGAGGATCAGCAGGTCGGCACCCGTCACCAGGGCGCGCGCCAGCATCACGATCTGGCGTTCGCCACCCGACAGGCGGCTGAACGGACGCTCGGCGAAGCGCAGCCCGTCGACCGGGGCCAGCGCCTCCTCCGCGGCACGGTAGTCGGCGCGGTTCGGCGCACCGAACAGGCCGATCCGCCGCGCCCGCCCCATCACCACCACGTCGAGGCAGCGGTAGGGCACCGTATCGCCGATCGACTGCGAGACATAGCCGATGGCGGCCGGGGCATGACGGCGGCCCTCGGCCAGCGGCAGCAGCCCGGCGAGCGCGCGGATCAGCGTGGTCTTGCCGCGGCCGTTGGGGCCGAGCACGGCGAGGCAGCGGCCGGCCGACAAAGCGAGGTCGAGATGGCGGAAGATCCACCGCTCGCCGCGCCGCACCCCGGCATCCTCCAGCGCGATCATTCGCCCATCTCCTGCTTCTGCCGGCGCCGCAGCAGCAGCGCGAAGATCGGGGCGCCGACAATGGCGGTCAGCACGCCGAGCGGGATTTCCGCCGTGGTCGCCGTGCGGGCGATGGTGTCGATCAGCAGCAGATAGGCCCCACCCATCAGCGCCGAGGCCGGGATCAGAATGCGGTGATCGGACCCGACCAGCAGCCGGGCGAAATGCGGGACCACCAGACCGACCCAGCCGATCACGCCGGAGAAGGCCACCACCGTCGCCTCGACCAGCGCCACCGCGGCGAAGATCAGCCAGCGGTCGCGCTCCACCCGGACGCCCAGCATGCGGGCGTCGTCCTCGCCGAGCGACAGCAGGTTGATGCGGAAGCGCATCGCCCAGATCGCCAGCAGCCCGGCCAGGATCACCGGAACCGCCAGCAGGGTCTGGCGCCAGCCGGAGGCGGCGAAGCTGCCCATCAGCCAGAACACGATGGCCGGCAACGAGCTGTCGGGGTCGGCGACGAACTGCGCCATCGACACCAGCGCGCTGAACAGCGCCGACACCACGACGCCGGTCAGCACCACGGTGACGACGCCGCTGCGCCCGTCGATGCGGGCGAGCAGCCCGACCAGCAGCAGGGCGGCGCAGCCGGCAAGGAAGGACAGACCGACCAGTGCCGCCCCCGACAGCCCGAGCAGGATCGCCACCGCCCCGCCGAGCGAGGCGCCCGACGACACGCCGAGGATGTGCGGCGAGACCAGCGGATTGCGGAAGACGCCCTGCAGGGCGGCGCCGCACAGCGCCAGCCCGGCGCCGCAGGCCGCCGCCATCAGCACGCGCGGCAGGCGGACCAGCAGGACGATGCGTTCCTGGAGCGAACTCCAGTCCGACTCCAGCCCGCCCGGCAGCAGTTGCGCCGCGACGATGCGCAGCGCCGTGACCGGCGGGATGGAGAGGCGGCCGGCGCACAGCGCCACCAGCATCATCGCCAGCAGCCCGACCGCCATCCCCGCCAGCAGCCAGGGCCGGCCGGGCATGGATGCGGCAGAGGCGGAAGCTGCGCCGGAGGCGGCTTCAGGGGCCGACGATGCGGTCATAGTTCAACGCCCCCCTGTTGACGTCGGCCAGCAGCAGCCGGTCGATCTCGGCGTCGGTCGGCTCGGAACCATAGACCAGCCCGATGCCGCGCCGCACCTCGGCCCGCAGGTCGTAGCCGTTGGCCTCGGGGTGGAACAGTTTGGCCAGCCACAGCCAGAACAGCGGGTTCTCGGCGTTCGGCGGCTCCCAGCGGAAGGCGCCGACCGGCACCTTGTAGACCCGCCCCGCCTTCGTCGCGGCGGTGCCCGACAGCAGCGGGTCGCTGCGGATGTCGGCCGGCTGGAGGTCGCGGTCGGCGCTGTTCAGCAGGATCACCTCCGGGTCCCAGATCATGATCTGCTCGGCGGTGACGGTGATCGAGCCGCTGCGGTCGGCGGCGAGGTTGCGGCCGCCGGCCGCGGCGATGGCAAAATCGGTTGGCGTGTTCCGCCCGGTCACCACCAGATGGCCGGCGAGCCTGGACAGGAACAGCACCGTCGGTGCCTTGCCCGCCGCTCCGTCGGGGCGGCGGATGCGCGCCAGCACCTCGTCCCGCCAGCCGATCAGGGCGCCGGCCCGCTCGGGATGCCCGGTCAGATCGGCCATCAGGCGGATGTTGCGGCGGGTGGTCTCCTCGTCGCCATAGACGACCAGCGCGGTCTTCAGCCCGGCCTCGGCCAGAGGCGACACCACCTGCGGCCCCAACTCGCCCCGTTGCAGGACGAGATCCGGTTCCAGCGCGGCGATGGCCTCGACATTCGGCATGAAGGC
>NZ_BADK01001061.1 GCF_000333595.1 Azospirillum sp. B506 | reverse complement strand
GGCGCTGATCCTGTCGGTGGCCTCCTGGCCCTGGCTGTTCGCGGTCAATGTGCCGCTGGGGCTGGCGGCGCTGGTGGTGGCGGCGCGGGCGATGCCGGTGTCCAACCCGGCCGGTCATCGCTTCGACTGGCTGAGCGCCGCGCTCAACGCCGCCACGCTCGGCCTGCTGATCATCGGCTTCAAGGGGGTGGACGGCAGCCAGCCTTACTGGCTGGTCGCGGCGGAACTGGTCGGGGCGCTGGCGCTTGGCGTGACGCTGGTGCGGCGCGAGCTGGCGCAGGCGGCACCGCTGCTGCCGGTCGATCTGCTGCGCCGGCCGGTCTTCGCCCTGACGGTCGTCACCTCGGTCTGCTCCTTCGCGTCGCAGAACATCGTCTTCGTCGCGATGCCCTTCTTCTTCGAGGATGTGCTGAACCGCTCGCTGACCGAGTCGGGGCTGCTGATGACGCCCTGGCCGCTGGTGGTGGCGCTGGTCGCCCCGGTCTCCGGCCGGCTGGCCGACCGCTACGAGCCGACGCGGCTGGCGGCGGCCGGACTGCTCGCCTTCGCCACCGGTCTCGCCCTGATGGCGCTGCTGCCGCCCGACCCGTCGACGCTGGACGTGGTCTGGCGGATGGCGCTGGCCGGTTTCGGCTTCGGCCTGTTCCAGACCCCGAACAACAAGGTGCTGGTCAGCAGTGCGCCGAAGGAGCGCAGCGGCGGCGCCAGCGGCATCCAGGCGACCGGCCGGCTGCTGGGCCAGACGCTGGGCGCCGCCACGGTGGGATTGGTCTTCACCGCCATCGGCAAGGCGGACGGCAGCGTCGTCGTGCTGTGGCTGGGCGCCGGCCTGTGCCTGATCGCCTGCCTGACCGGCATCTTCCGCCGCCGTCCGACCGCCTGAGCGGTCTTCACTGCTTGGGCTGCTGGCTTTCCGGTCGGGTCAGCGTCGGCTCGTCGCCATAGGCGAAGGTCGGCGCCTTGTCCAGCTCGTCCTGTCCGATGTCCAGCATCAGCCCGTCGGGGCCATTCGCCAGCGTGCCGGCCGGCACCGCCACCAGCTTCTCGCCCAGCCCCAGCACCTCGTTCGGCGCCACCACGATGCGGTCCACCCGGTCGCTGGTCCCATCCATGGTGAAATCGAGGATCCGGCCGGCCGGCCGGCCGTCGCGGGTGCGCAGTTCCGTTCCCACCATCGCCCGCGCCTGATCGGGATTGAGCGCGGCGGACGGCAATGCCGCCACCGGCGGCGACGAACCCTGCGCACCGGTTACCGCCCCCGTCACCGGTGCGGCGGGGTTCTGCACCTCAAGCGACGGTGCTTCGCCGCTGACCCCCGGCGGGGAGGCGATCTGCCCGGTTGCCGGCTGGTCGTCCGGCCGCGGTGCGGTCATCAGCGGCGGCGAGGCGGCGACGCCCGGCGCGGTCTGGGCGAAGGCGGTGCCGGTCAGCAGCAGCGCCGCGGCCGGAACAAGCATGAGGGGGCGGAGCATGAGGGCGACCCTTCCGTTCGGATTCAGGTATCGCCCTGGTTAACAGCGGAACCCGCCCGCAGGTTGCCGCCGGACTTAATTCACGCTCCCACATCAAAACCTCAGCTGCCGCTGCGCCGCAGCAGGAAGACACCCTGTTCGCCCAGCAGGTTGGCGAAGCCGGAATGGGCGCGGCTGGTGACCCGGCCGGCGCGGTCGATGATCCGGGTCTGCTCGATGGTGATGCCCATCTCCTCCGTCAGCACGACGAAGTCGCGCAGCGTGCAGAAATGGATGTTGGGCGTTTCCCACCACTGGTAGCCCAGCTTTTCCGTCACCGGCATGCGGCCGGTCAGCATCAGCTGCATGCGGACGCGCCAATAGCCGAAATTCGGCACCGAGACGATGGCGCGGCGGCCGATGCGGCACAGCATCTCCAGCACGTCGCGCGGCTGCTTCATCGCCTGCAGGGTCTGGCCCAGGATGACGTAGTCGAAGGCTTCCGCCGGATAGTCCTTCAGGTCGGTCTCGGCATCGCCCTGGATCACCGACAGGCCGTGCGCCACGCACTGGCGCACGCCGTCCATGCTGAGTTCGATGCCGCGCCCATCGACATTCTTGGTGTGGGCCAGATGATCCAGCAGGGCGCCGTCGCCGCAACCGACGTCCAGCACGCGGCTGTTCGGCTCCACCATCTCGGCGATCAGCTTCAAATCGTCGCGAATGTCCACCATGGTCGGTCTTTTTGCCCCACTCAGCGCTCGCGGCGGCGGACGGACAGGCCGCGATGCTCGGCGCAGCCCTCCAGGAAGCCGTGGATGACCTGATGGAACTCCGGCTCGTCCAGCAGGAAGGCGTCGTGGCCCTTGTCGGTCTCGATTTCCACGAAGCTGACATTTCCGGCGACGGCATTCAGCGCATGCACGATTGCCCGCGATTCCGAGGTCGGGAACAGCCAGTCGCTGGAGAAGCTGGCAAGGCAGAAACGCACCGGCGTGGTCTTGCCCCCCGGACGGAAGGCGTTGGCCAGCGATCCACCCGCATCGGCGGCGAGGTCGAAGTAATCCATCGCGCGGGTGATGTAGAGGTAGGAGTTGGCATCGAACCGCTCGACGAAGGCCGCCCCCTGGTAGCGCAGGTAGCTTTCCACCTGGAAATCGGCGTCGAAGCCGTAGGTGACCGCCTTGCGGTCCTGCAGGTTGCGGCCGAACTTGCGGTGCAGGGCCGCTTCCGACAGGTAGGTGATGTGGGCGGCCATGCGGGCGACGGCCAGACCGGCCTCCGGCCTGGTGCCTTCCAGCAGATAATTGCCGCCGCGCCATTCCGGGTCGGCCATGATCGCCTGGCGCCCGACCTCGTGGAAGGCGATGTTCTGCGCCGAATGGCGGGCGGCCGTGGCGATGGGCACCGCGGCGAACACCGACTCCGGATAGGCCACCGCCCATTGCAGCACCTGCATGCCGCCCATGGAGCCGCCGATGACGCAGAACAGCTTCTCGATGCCGAGATGCTCGACCAGCAACTTCTGCGCCCGCACCATGTCGCCGATGGTGACGACGGGGAAGGACAGGCCATAGGGCTGGCCGGTGGCCGGATCGATGTCCTTCGGCCCGGTGCTGCCCAGGCAGCCGCCCAGCACGTTGGAGCAGATGACGAAATAGCGGTCGGTGTCCACCGGCTTGCCGGGGCCGACCAGCATCTCCCACCAGCCGGGCTTTCCGGTGACCGGGTGCTTCTCCACCACGAAATGGTCGCCGGTCAGGGCGTGGCAGATGAAGATCGCGTTGGACTTGTCGGCGTTCAGCGTGCCGTAGGTCTGGTAGGCGATCTGGAAGCCGCCGATCTCCACCCCGCTGTCCAACCGCATCGGCCGGTCGACCGCCAGACGCACGCGCTTGCCCGGCATGACGTGCTCAGTGGAGGCGGGGCTGTCGGGGGCGGAGTTGTCGAGGGCCGCGGACATCTCGTTTCGTGCCTTGTCGGAAGCCTTACGGCGCCGTGGTGGGAACCGTCGGCGAGCTGTGGCGGAACGGGAGCGTATAGCTACGAAGCCGGCCTTCGGAGTGTCAATGTTTTCTTTGATTTCAGGGCGCATGCGGACTACTACTAACCGGCTCTGCATTCGATGGTTTTTTGACCCATGGCCTCCGCACGGACCCCGCTCGACGATTTGCGCCGCGAAATCGACCAGATCGACGACGCGATCCATGACCTGTTGATGCGGCGCGCCGCCGTGGTGGAGCGCATCGGGGCGGCCAAGGGCAATGGCGCGGCGGAAGCCGGCGCCCAGCCCGTCTTCCTCCGTCCGGCGCGGGAGGCGACGATCCTGCGGCGCCTGATGGCCCGCCATGCCGGGACTTTCCCCGCCCAGGTCGTCGTGCGCATCTGGCGGGAAATGATCACCGCCTTCACCCGCATGCAGGGTCCCTTCGCCGTAGCCGTCTATGCGCCGGAGGACCGCCGCGGCTTCTGGGATGTGGCACGCGACCATTTCGGCGGCTTCGTGCCGATGACCGCCGTCAATACCCCGGCCGCAGCNTCCGCGC
>NZ_BADK01001062.1 GCF_000333595.1 Azospirillum sp. B506 | reverse complement strand
ACCGAGGGCAAGCCGCGCGTCACCGACCTGATCCCCGCCCATGGCACCGATGGCGAGACCCTGCTGCGCCTTGCCGCCGCCCTCCAGACCGGCAGCGAGCATCCGCTCGCCCATACGCTGCGCGACCGCGCCGCCGCCGCCGGAATCGCGCCGGAACCGGTGGACGACTTCCGCGCGCTGGCCGGGCGCGGCGTCGCCGGCACGGTGGCCGGACGGCGCCTGCAACTCGGCAATGCCCGCGCGGTGGCGGAGGCCGGCTTGCAGCCCGGCCCGCTGGCCGAACCGGCCGAGGCGCTGGCCGCCTCTGGGCACACCCTGTCCTGGCTGATCGAAATCGGCGAGACTCCGCGCCTGCTCGGCCTCGTCGCCTTCGGCGACACGGTGAAGGAGAGTGCGGTCACCGCCGTCGCCTCGCTGAAGGCGCAGGGGGTGGAGCCGGTGATGGTGACCGGCGACGGCTGGGGCGCCGCCCGCTCCGTCGCCGCAGCGCTCGGCATCGGGCGGGTGTTCGCCGAGGTGCTGCCGGGCGACAAGGCCGCCGTCGTCGCGGCCTTGAAGGGGGAGGGCAAAATCGTCGGCATGGTTGGCGACGGCATCAACGACGCGCCGGCGCTGGCCGCCGCCGATGTCGGCATCGCCATGGCGACCGGCACCGACGTGGCGATGCACAGCGCCGGCATCACCCTGATGCGCGGCGATCCCCGGCTGGTCGCCGGCGCCATCGACGTGTCGCGGCGGACCTATGCGAAGATCCGCCAGGGGCTGTTCTGGGCCTTCACCTACAACGTCATCGGCATCCCGCTGGCGGCGTCGGGCAACCTCAGCCCGGTGCTGGCGGGAGCGGCGATGGCGCTCAGTTCGGTCAGCGTGGTGGTGAACGCCCTGACCCTGCGCGGCTGGACGCCGCCAAAGAATGGGGATTTGCAATGAGCAACGGCATGACCATCGGCGACGCTGCCAAGGCGTCGGGCGTCAACGCCAAGCTGATCCGCTATTACGAATCCATCGGTCTGATTCCGGAGGCCGGGCGGACGGCGTCGGGCTATCGCGTCTACAGCGACCGCGAGGTCAATGTGCTGCGCTTCGTCAAGCGGGCGCGCACGCTGGGCTTCGGGATCGAGCGCATCCAGAAGCTGGTCGGGCTGTGGCAGGACCGCTCGCGCTGCAGTTCGGAGGTCAAGCGCATCGCGCTCCAGCACATCGACGAGCTGGAGGCGAAGATCGCCGAGCTGCAGGCGATGCGCGACACGCTGCACGAGCTTGCCGACGCCTGCCACGGCGACGAGCGGCCTGACTGTCCGATCTTAAAGGATCTGGCGTCGTGAACGGTCCCATCGTCCCCAATATTCCCTTTCCCCGGAGGGTGACGGGGATTTTCCAAGCGTAAGGGGAAGAGATCGCCGGGCGGCGGTTCGCCGGAACCCGACCGCCCGGCTTCCGCAATGCTTTCATGCGAAATTGCTGCGACCCTGCGACGCAGGACGGCCTTTATGCTGGCAGGCATGTCGAACCCTTCCGCGCCGTCCCTCGCCTCCGCCCAAACCGCAAGCCGCAGACCGCCCATCGTGGCGGCAGACGGCCTGCCGATCCCGCAGCGCTACTGGGCGATGGCGGCGATGACCGTCGCGCTGATCATGGCGGTGCTGGACGGCGTGGTCGCCAACATCGCCCTGCCGACCATCCAGCGCGAGTTCGCCGTCGATGCCGCCAGCGCCATCTGGGTGGTGAATGCCTATCAGCTGGCGGTCACCGTCTCGCTGTTCCCG
>NZ_BADK01001063.1 GCF_000333595.1 Azospirillum sp. B506 | reverse complement strand
TCGGCCAGCGCGTTGGTCAGGCCGCTGTCGCCGCGCCAGGCCGCCGCCTTGGCGATGTCGGCGAGGTTGTAGATGCGGGTCGAGCAGTCGTTGATCTGCCGGGTGATGTCGAGCGCCAGCGGCGTCTGCCCCATCAGCGACAGGGCGCGCGCCACGAACAGATCCTGGCCGGAGCTGTCGGCGACGCCGCCGCGGCGCACCGCGCTGACGAAGGGGGCCATGATCTCCTTGGCACGGCCGACGTCGCCCAGCTGCTGGTAGGCGACGGCCAGCGACAGCCAGTCCCAGCGCGCGGCGTTGATCGGCGTCTCCACCGGTGGCAGCATCTCGCCGATGCGGTGGAGGAAGCACAGGCTGTTCAGCGCGTCGTTGCAGACCAGCGCCCGGATGCGCGAGCGGAATTCGTAGAAATCGAAATCGCCGACGAACTGGTTGGTGACGAGCTGCACCGCCAGCGGGCTGTCGGGATATTTCGTCACGATGTCGTTGAACAGCTTGTCCGCCTCCTTCAGCAGGCGGCCCTCCTCGGCGACGTCATAGGTGTTGTCGGCCTGCCGGATCAGTTGCAGCGCCTGGACGAACAGCTTGTTGGCCGGACCCGGTGTGCCGGCGGCCGGGTTGTCTGCGCCGCCGCCGTCCTGATCCTGTGCCACCGCCTGCATGCCCGAATCAGCTGCCGCCTCCTGCGCCGGAACGGGACCGGCCACAAACGCCGCCGGCAGACTCAGGGCGGCGGCGATTGCGGCGGTGCGGAGAACGGCGAGGACACGGGATAGGGCGGAGGCCATGGCGGTCGGGGATCAACCCTGGAGGTTTGAGAGCAGACGGACGTAGCTGACGACGCGCTGGACGTTGGGAACCGAACGGGCATGCTGGATCGCGCGGTCCAGCTCCTCCTGTGAACTGGCGACACCCATCAGATAGACAACCCCATCGACGGTATCGATGCTGTAGTTCTGACTATGAATATCCGCATCGAAGGTGATGTGGCTGCGGATCTGGGTCGAAATCCAGGTGTCGCGCGCGGTGTCCACGATGCTGGACCCGTTGTCGATCTGGATTTCGTTGATGACTTCCTTGACTCCCTGCGCCTGCCAGGCGAGGCGGACGGCGTCGAGCCGCATCTGCGCGTCGGCGGCGCGGCCGGTCAGCAGCACGCGGCCCTGGTCGACGGTCAGGCCGATGCGGTTGGTCAAGTCGACCGAATGCTGCAGCCACAGCGAATTGATGCGGGCGCGGATTTCGGTGTCGCTGACGAAGCCGCCGAAGCCGCGCTCCTGCGACGCGACCACCGCGGTCCCGCCCGCGGCGCCCAGCACCAGCGGTCCGCAGCCGGCCAGCGAGACACCGGCGGTGCAGGCGAGTGCGAACAGTCTCCAAAGGCGGCCCGAACCCGTCACAGAGTGGCTCCCTTCGCCTGCATGCCGAACGCCGGGCGGATGCGGCGCGCGGCCGGAAAAAGTCACGGCGGAACGGTCTTTGCAATGGGGAAATTCGAGGCTTTCACCAGTCATCGTCACTTTGTCCCGAGGTGATGCACGGATGTTGCAGTCGCTGCGAGTGCGAAGGGATATCCGCGACGCCAATGTCGCCGCGATGCCTTCGCCAGTCTTGGGGCAAAATCAGGCGAAAGCTGGGCTGGACAGCACGCCGGCGATCTCGCGGGCCAGAACGCGCGACACCACGCGGCGGGCGGTCGCGTCGCGCAGGATTTCCTCGTCCCTGGGATTGGAGAGGAATCCGGTTTCCACCAGCACCGACGGCACGTCCGGCGCCTTCAGCACCGCGAAATTGGCCGCCCGCATCGGGTTGTCGAGCAGGCGCAGCTCCTTCCCCGCCCCTTCCACCAGGATCTGGCGGGCGGCCAGCGAGGCATGGCGGGTGTGGCGTGCCGTCAGGTCCATCAGGATGTCCTTGACGATCCGGCCGCCGCCGACCGACCCCGGCTTGCCGAAGCGGTCGGCCTGATTTTCCTGTTGGGCGAGGCGCGAGGCGAAGGAATCCGACGCCTTTTCCGACAGGATGTAGGCGGACAGGCCGCGGGCGTCGGCATTGGGGGCGCTGTCGGCATGGATCGATACGAACAGGTCGGCCCCTGCCTCGCGCGTCAGCGCCACCCGCTCGTCCAGCGCCAGGAACCGGTCGTCGTGGCGGGTCAGCTTCACGGCCACGCCATGGCGATCGGCCAGGATGCGCGCGACGTCGCGGGCGATGTCCAGCGTCACCTCCTTCTCGAAGGTGCCGCGGGTGCCGATGGCGCCTGGATCGTTGCCGCCATGGCCGGGATCGAGCATCACCAGCCGGGGCCGCGACGTTGTGCCGCCGCCGGCCGGCTTGCGGTCCGGCCGTCGTTCAGCCGCCTGCGCCCCTTCCGAAACGGCCGGCCGGACCAGCGCCAGACCCGCCGCGCCGAAGGCGGTTAACCAAAGTTTGCTCAGCCCAAGCCCAAGCAGCTGTCGTCGATCCATGGCGAAAATTACCGTACTGCAAAGGAGGGAGGCCGGTGGCGCCAGACCGCGCCCTCCGTTCATCTAGCCTGATTCATTAACCAATGCGGCGGCGCAAAAGTATTGTCAAGGCCGGGGAGATTACCGTTTCTGAATATTTGTGGACGTTCGGCGAAGCGGGCAGACTTGACCCTCCGAGGATTCGACAGACCTCATTGGTTGCTTGAAGGCAGACTGGAAAAGCGCTAAAATTTTAGCGATCAGCTCGGGAGGTGTCGATGTTGAGGAAGGCCCTGTTCAACATCATCCGGCAAGAGCAGCGCGATATCGAGGACAAGCTCGAACGCGAAGAGCAGCAGCCGAGTCCTGACGTCCGCCGGATCGTCGGCCTGCGGCAGGAGGCGACCAGCCTGCGTCGTGAATTGGAACATTTCAACGACGTATGAACCCGGCCCCGCCTTGGCTGCCGGGTATCGCACTGGCTAGGTGCCGCTGAATTTTGTGACCGACCGGTCGCGCCCCCTTCTCCGCAGGATCGCGGGGAAGGGGATTTTTGTTTGCGGACCCGGGTCTGGGCCATTCAGGCGCCGCTGAAAACATCCGCGGGCCTCACCCCAGCTTGGCGTAACCGCGCTCGATCACCCGTTCGGCGGCCTCATAGACGGCCAGCATCTCTTCGTAGGCCGCGCGCAGGCGGGCGAGCTCGCTGACGGCGGCGGGATCGGGGTGCCGGGATTCGGACATCTTCAGCCCGGCATGGATATAATCGGCGCGCAGTTCCGCCACCCGCACCGCCATGCGCAGGAAGGTGTCGCGGTTCAGAGTCGGCAGCTCGCGGCCGATGACCTCGCAGTTGGCCTCCAGGATCGCGGCATCCATGTTTTCCAGGAAATGGCGGATGCGCTGGCTGCGGCTGCTGTCGGCGGCATCCGCCGTCATCAGCTTGTCGACCTTGCCCTTGGTGTATTCGCCGATGATCTTGCCGCCGGTTGCCATGGGTGATCGCGCCTCCCTTCGCCGGCCGTTGCGGCCGGGACGGGCAATTGTCGCACCGCCTGACTATCGACGCCAGAGTGGCGTGGGCCGGCCGGGGTCGGGGGCGATCCCGCTTGACCGCGATCGGTCCGCCGCCACCGGATCGGTGCAGGCCAATCGATGCAGGCATGTGCGGAAACACTCATGAAGCGGGTGCAACATCGCGGCGTTCGTGCTACGGAAGCCTCCCCCTTTTCTTGCTGTACGTCATGGTGGACGCGCGATGTCTGAGACCGGCTCCGACTATATCCTCACCGTTTCCTGCCCCGACACCGTCGGCATCGTCTTCGCGGTGTCAGGCTTCCTGGCGGAGCGGAGCTGCAACATCATCGACAGCGCTCAGTTCGGAGACCGCATCTCCGGCCTGTTCTTCATGCGCGTCAGCTTCAACGGCAATCCGGCCGGGCCGGCGAAGGCGCAGCTGGAGGCCGAATTCTCCGCCCAGGTGGCGGACCGTTTCGGCATGACCTGGAAGATCCATGACGCCCGCCGCCGTCCGCGGGTGCTGATCATGGTGTCGAAGTTCGGCCACTGCCTGAACGACCTGCTGTACCGCTACCGCACCGGCTACCTGCCGATCGAAATCCCGGCCATCGTCTCCAACCACCGCGATTTCTATCAGCTGGCGGCGTGGCACAACATCCCGTTCCACCATCTGCCGGTCGGGTCCGACAACAAGGCGCATCAGGAAGCCCGCCTGCTGGAGATCGTGGAGGAGGAGAAAGTCGACCTGGTGGTGCTCGCCCGCTACATGCAGGTGTTGTCGGGCGCGCTGTGCGAGCGGATGGCCGGCCGGGTCATCAACATCCACCACAGCTTCCTGCCCAGCTTCAAGGGCGCCAAGCCCTATCACCAGGCCCATGCCCGCGGCGTGAAGCTGATCGGCGCCACCGCGCACTATGTCACCTCCAACCTCGACGAAGGCCCGATCATCGAGCAGGAGGCCGAGCGCGTCGATCATACGATGACGCCCGACGACCTGGTGGCCATCGGGCGTGACATCGAGAACATCGTTCTGGCGCGTGCCGTCCGTTACCATGTGGAGCATCGCGTGCTGCTGAACGGCAACAAGACGGTGGTCTTCCGCTAACCCCTGCCGGGTGAAGGCGGGATGAAGCGGCGCGGCCCCCTCAGTGGGGCTGCGCCGTCTCGCGGGCGTCTTCCGGCTGGGGCATGAACACCGCGCGGGTGATCGCCTGTTCGATCTGGTCGCGGGTGAAGGGCTTCGGGATCACCGGACCCAGATGCTCCAGCCCGTGCTTGGCCAGATCGTCGGGGAAGGCGGTGACGAAGATCACGGGCAGGAACCGGCGGGCGCGCAGTTCGCGCGCCACCTCCAGCCCGTTGTCGCCGTCGGCCAGCCGGATGTCCATCAGGGCCAGCGTCGGCCGGTGTTCGGCGGCCAGCGCCAGCGCCTCGTCCATCGTCGCCGCGTTGCCGCAGACGATGTGGCCCATGCCGCGCACCGTCTCCGCCAGATCGTAGGCGATGATGGCGTCATCCTCGACGATCAGGATGGTGGCGGTCAGGCGGGCGCGGACGCGCTCGCGGGCATGGGTCAGCCGTTCCACCGCATCTTCCGGGGCGATCCCCAGGACGGCGGCGGCATCGCCGACCGGCAGATCCTCCAGATTCACCAGCAGATACAGGCGGCGGTCGGTCTCCTCCAGCGTCATCAATGCGGATTCGACCGGATGATAGGGTGCCGCGGCGGGCGGCAAGCCGTCCTCGTCCTGCAGCTTGTTCAAATGACGATAGAAGAGGCCGCGCGACAGGTCGCCGCTCCGGCCGGTTTCCGCCTCCTCCGCCTCCAGATACCATTCGAGGGTGCGGGTCACCAAGG
This sequence comes from Azospirillum sp. B506, assembly GCF_000333595.1. GTDB lineage: Bacteria > Pseudomonadota > Alphaproteobacteria > Azospirillales > Azospirillaceae > Azospirillum. Next base: position 24,152 of record NZ_BADK01001063.1, on the reverse strand, counting down.
CGTCCCCCCGCCCGTTCGTCCCGGTCAGCGCGCGGGCATAGCGGCGCAGGTAGGGCAAGTGCTGCATGAAGTGACCGGTGTACTGCTCCATCTCTCTCCCCGTGCCTTTCTGCGGCGCGTGTTCCTGGCATTCACCCAATGTGCCGTCCCGGAAACCGGATACGGCCGGTGCAAATCGATCTCTCCCGGTCCGCCTCTCCCGGGTCCGCATGTCCGGAGCATCGCGGGCGGCGAAACCGGGCCGGCGCTGCCGCCGAAGGCCGCGACGTCGTCGATGCCGCTTCGATCAGCAGACTGACGCATCCCGACCTGCAACGGTCAAATTCATATGGCGCAGTCCGCGGCCTAACGGGAGTGAACCCGAAAGATTTATTCGAGATACCTTCAATGGATTACTCAGTATGCATAGTATGAAACACGGGCTGGACTGGAGCGGGTGGCTCGGGCGTGCGGCCTATGACCAATACCGCATAGGGGATGCCGGAGGGGTGGCTTTAACCGTTCGGAAAGACTTACAATACTACTCTGGCTTTGCCCTCCGGCATTTGCTGTGAGAGGGCGAGGCGAGTGTTCCCGATCCTCGTACGCGCCGGCCATCCCCCAGGCCGGCGCGTTTTTCTTTTCCCTCGCCGCACGGATCGGAAAGCCGACCGGGCAACATGGGAACCAAACGGTCAGGCCCGTGGTGGAGCGGGCATGGTGTCAGTCCTCCCTGAGCCGCCGATCCCTTCGTTGGCGGACGCCGCGCCATCATGCGAATGGTTGTCGACGGCGCATTTTTATCTGTCACGATAAGGGCCGGGCCATCGCCTGGATTTCGTCAATCGGGGATATTCACAAGCCGGGACTTGCAACGGGCTTAATCCGACGTTAAGGACATCGGCCACACGGTTGGGGGCAAGCGTTGGAAGACGCACCATCCGTGCGGAAGGCCGGCGGAGCTGTGCCGGCCGGGATATCACGGGAACGCCGCATCGGGTCCGGGTTTGTGCATGGAAGACCAAGAGTTGGATCGGTCCCTGATGGACGGCATTCCGCCGGATGAACTGGCCGACTTCGCCCGGTGGCGGGAGCGCGTGCGCGGAACGAACATTTCCGAGAAGACGCTGCTGGCGACCGACTATCTCAATCACTTCAACGAAATCGTGATGCTGATCGAGATGATCCCGGACATGCCGGACATGCTGGAGGAATGCCGCATCTGGCAGCCCAAGAGCTATGCCGAACATTTCCGCGACAGCGGCTTCTCCGACAAGGAGCTTGCGATCGAGGCCTACGGACATGTGCCGTCGAAATTCCTCCGCCCCTTCGAGGACACCATCGCCCAGGCCCATCAGGTGATCGCCCATACGCTGGAGCGGATCGGCACCGACATCGACAGCGGCGACCCTGACAAGCTGCGGATGGACTGCCAGACCTCCGTCGCGATGATCCACCGCATCATCCAGGTCGCCAACGGGATCATCCACGGCACCGCCCATGTGATGGAGCAGGGCGAGATCGACCTTTATCTTCAGAACGGCTGAAGATCGGTACGCCGATCCGTACTTTCGTTCCAGATCGTGCGTCTTACCAACGAAAAACAGTCTATTTCAGTCACTTGTCCCGGCGCGAATGGCGATTGATGGTGCATCCACCATTCGTTCGTTGCATGGCTCACTTGCGCCCCCTGGCACTATAGTCGGAGCATAAAAGATAAGACGGAGGCGTGTTCATGCGTCCTCTGCGGGGGGAGATGGAGCATTGCCCATGAAGGGATGCGCATTCGCGCCGGCCGACGGCATGGCCGTGTCTGAACCGCGTGTGTGGCGGCCGGGTCCGCCCGCCGATCACGCCGGCCCCGCTCTTCCCGCTCTGCAACGGGGGGAGGCGGCGCAGCGCATGATGCCATCCGGCCATCTGGACAGCTTCACCCGCGACCGGCTGCCGGCACCGTCGCAGCGTCCCGATCTGATTCTCGACCGTCCCGAACTCCGCTATCCTGAGCGGCTGAACGCCGTTTCCCTGCTGATCGACGGCTGGCGCGAGCGCGGCTGGGACGGACGTCCCTGCCTGATCGGCGGCGATGGCGAGGTGTGGAGCTATGGCCGGATGCGCGACACCGTCGACCGCATCGCCCGCGTCCTGACCGAGGATTACGGGTTGGTCACCGGCAACCGCGTCCTGCTGCGCGGCCCCAACACGCCGATGCTGGCCGCCTGCTGGCTGGCGGTGATCAAGGCCGGCGGCGTCCTGGTGCCGACCATGCCGCTGCTGCGCGCGCCGGAACTGGCCGACGTGCTGAAGCGCGCCGCCATCGACATGGCGCTGTGCGACACCCATTACCTGGACGATCTGGAAGAGGCGGCCCTGCCGTCGCTGCGCATCGTCGGCTTCCGCGATGGCGAGCTGGAACACCGCATCGCCACCAAGCCGGCCGGCTTCAAGGCGGCCGACACGGCGCAGGACGATGTGGCGCTGATCGCCTTCACCTCCGGCACCACCGGCACGCCGAAGGCGGCGGCGCATCTGCACCGCCATCTGCTGGCGATTTCCGACCTGTCGCCGCGCTCGGTTCTCGGCACGACGGCCGACGACGTGTTCTGCGGTTCGCCGACCCTGGCCTTCGCCTATGGGCTGGGCGGGCTGCTGCTGTTCCCGCTGCGCATCGGCGCGTCGGTGATCCTGCTGGAGCGCGGGACCGCCGACCGGCTGCTGGATGCGGTGAACCGTCACAAGGCGACGGTGATGTTCACCGTGCCCACCGTCTATCGCGGCATGATCGGCCGGATGACGGCGGATCCGGCGCTGGCGCGCGGGGTGTCCTCCCTGCGGCTCTGCATCTCGGCCGGGGAGCCGCTGCCGCAGCAGACCTTCGAGGGTTGGCGCGACGCCACCGGTCTGGAGATCCTCGACAGTCTGGGCACGACCGAGCTGCTGAACGCCGTCCTGCATGCCGTGCCCGGCAATGTCCGGCCGGGTTCCACCGGCAAGCCGGTCCCGGGCTATGAGGCGATGGTGGTCGACGACCAGTTCCGCCGGCTCCCTCCCGGCCAGGTCGGCCGGCTGGCGGTGCGCGGGGCGACCGGCTGCCTCTATCTCGACGATCCGCGCCAGGAAAGCTATGTCCAGCAGGGCTGGAACCTGACCGGCGACGCCTTTCACGTCGATGAGGACGGCTTCTTCTGGTATCACGCCCGCACCGACGACCTGATCGTCTCGGCCGGCTACAAAATTTCCGGCCTGGAGGTCGAGAACATCCTGCTGAGCCACGCGGCGGTGCAGGAATGCGCGGTGATCGCCGCCCCCGACCCGGTGCGCGGCACCATCCCCAAGGCCTTCATCGTGCTGCGCGACGACGTCCGTCCTGACGAGCGTCTGGCCGAGGAACTGCAGAGCTTCGTCAAGGAGCACATCGCGCCGTACAAGTACCCGCGCGCGGTGGAGTTCCTCGATGCGCTGCCGCGGACGGAGACCGGCAAGGTCCAGCGCTTCAAGCTGCGCCGCCGCGCATGGCAACCGGACGAGGCGGAATAGAGCGGCTACCGCGCGAAGCCCGAGAAGCGGGTCAGGCGGATGTTGCGCGCCTCCAGAAGGGCGGCGAAGTCCGGTCCGCGCAGATAGTCGTACTCGGCACGCCGGGGCTCGACCAGCGTATCGACGCGGCGCAGCTCTTCGTCGGGCAGGCCGGGGTGGACCATCACCAGCGTCCGGCCGCCGATCCCGTCCAGGAAGCGTGGCATCAGCTCGGCAAAGGGCTGCCCGGAGGCGAAGTCGTAGACACCGGCGAAGCGGTCGTTGGACGGAATGCCGCGCATCCGCACCATCTGCCTCAACCCGCCGCGCAGCCCGCCCCCGAGTGCGCCGATCAGCAGGGTCTTTGGCACTGCGACACCGCGGCGCAGAACCGCCGCCACCAGCTCCCCGCACAGGCGGACATAGGCGCCGGGCAGGTCGGCCAGCGCCTCCACCACGGCATCGCGGACGCCCGGCAACTGGTGGATGTGCTGGTGGCCATCGATGTAATCGGGCGGACCGCCCCAGGCGTCGGTGAAGGCGGCGATCTGGCGCGACAGTTCGTCACGGATTTCGGCACGGGCCGCCGGCCCCGCCAGTTTCCCGCGATAGGCCAGGCCCATCAGCCGGCCCAGCGGCGGCAGCCGCCCATCCGGTGCCAGGATCGGCATCGGCCCCAGCGGCGGCTGGTCGGTCAGGGTGAAATGCAGTCCGACATCGGCCTTGTCCTTCAGCTCGCGCAAGGCGGCGGCCCCGCTGCGCCAATGGGGGCAGAGGCTCATCACCGAGGTCGCGGTCAGCCTTCCCGCGGCGATCAGGTCGCGGATGGCGGCATTGACGCCGGGCGCCAACCCGTAATCGTCGGCACAGAGAAGAAGCGGGGTGGGAAGAAGCGGGGTGGGGGCGGTATCGGGCATGACCGGAAGAAGGCAGGAGGCGGGCGTCCGGCCAGGATGGTCGGGCGGGCGCTGCCGATCAAGCGGCTTCGGTCGCCGCCGCGGCAGCCGCCGGCTTACGGGTCTGCAGGGTGGCCAGCATCACGCCCGGCAGCACGAGAGCCACCCCGGTCAGATGGAAGCCCTGGAGCGGTTCGGCCAACAGCACCCAGGAGGCGAGCGCCGCCCACAGTGGCGACACGTACAGGGCGGTGGAGGCGCGGGCCGCTCCCATCATCACGATGGTCTTCTGATAGGCCAGCAGAGCCAGGACCGAGGCGAACAGGGCCACTGCGGCGATCGACAGGATGGTCGAGGCCGAGAAGGGGACCGGCCGCACCGCCACCGTCTCCCACGCATAGAAGGGGGCCAGCACCAGCACGCCGGCAAAGGCATTGGCGGCGAAGGCGGTGAGCACCGGCAGGGGTGTGCCCGATTGCCGCAGCAGGATGGTGTAGACCGACCAGGACACCGCCCCGGCCAGCACCAGCAGGTCGCCGCTATTGAAGGAGAGGTGCCGAAGCGCCTCCAGGTCGCCGCGGGTCAGGATCGCCAGAACGCCGGCCATCGCCAGCAGGATCCCCAGAACCTGCCGCGGCCGGATCGCGTCGCCCAGCCAGACGGCGGCCAGCGCCAGGATCATGGCCGGGCTGGTGGCGTAGATCAGGCTGGCGTTGGTGGCGCTGGTCCGCTCCAACCCGTAATAGACGATGGCGCCGGAAATCCCCTGGCCCAGCACGCCAAGCAGCAGGTAGCGCCGCCACTGCGCCTTCAGCTGGCTGCGGTGGGCCAGCAGGCCCGGCAGCGCGAAGGGCAGCACGATCAGAAAGGCAATCAACCAGCGCCAGAAGGCCAGCCCGATCGGCGGCACCACATGCGCCACCGCCCGCCCGACCACCGGGTTGGCGGCCAGCAGCGCCGAGCCGACGATGTAGAGGCCGTAGGCGGCCAGCGGGCCGGTTCGCAGAACGGCCGGCAGGAGTGGAAGGGACATTGCCGGATCGTTATCCAAAAAAGGGTTCCATGACGGGGACAACCCAGCCTAACATGGCGTTCGCGCACGCTTTTACGGCCGGTGTGCATGGCAGCCGCCCGGCACCTTCCGGCGGCGTGCGCTCGCGAAGCTGCCCACCCGGATAACCTGAGTCGCAAGGGAAGGAAGCTGCCGATTCGGTCAACCGGATGGTTGGCTTTGCAACTGTTTCGTTTTCGGGGGCGAAATCTTAATCTTACGGTCGCGCTGGGACCACAAATTGTGCCCTGCGCCACGGTATAGCCACGTATGCATGTTGGCGTTGACAGGCGCCTTCGGCACGCGCCAAATGACGGCGCAATTTCAAAGCCGTTTTGGCGAATTTACGTACGCTCCAACCGGAATCGGGAGGCAAGACGAATGAAGCGCATCCTGCTGGGTGCCGGGCTTTGTATGGCCGCGGCGCTGGCGCTGTCGGCGCCGGCCCAGGCGGCGAAGACCCTTGTTTATTGCTCTGAGGGTAGCCCCGAAAACTTCAACCCCATGTTGAATACGACCGGCACCAGCTTCGACGTTGCGCTCCCGGTCTACAACAACCTCGTCCAGTTCGAGTATGGTGGCACCAAGGTCGTTCCCGGCCTGGCCGAATCCTGGACGATCTCCGACGACGGGTTGGTCTACACCTTCAAGCTGCGTGCGGGCGCCAAGTGGCACAGCGTCGGCGATTTCAAGCCGACGCGCGACGCCAACGCCGACGACGTGATCTTCTCGTTCGAGCGCCAGTGGAAGCCGGATCATCCCTTCCACAAGATCTCGGGCGGCGCCTACGACTACTTCAACGACATGGCGATGCCCAAGCTGTTGAAGTCGATCGAGAAGGTTGACGATCTGACGGTCAGGTTCACGCTCAACCAGGTCGAGGCGCCGTTCCTGGCCAACCTCGCCATGCCCTTCGCTCCGATCATGTCGGCCGAATATGCCGCCATGCTGCTGAAGAAGGGCACGCCGGAAAAGCTGGATCAGGTTCCGGTCGGCACCGGTCCGTTCCAGTTCGTCGCCTACCAGAAGGACGCCGTCATCCGGTACAAGGCGTTCGAGCAGTATTGGGGCGGCAAGCAGCCGCTCGACAACCTCGTCTTCGCGATCACGCCCGATGCGGCGGTTCGTCTGGCCAAGCTGAAGGCCAACGAATGCCAGATCATGCCCTATCCGAATCCGGCCGACATCGAGGCGATGAAGAAGGACGGCTCGATCGTCGTCCAGGAGCAGGAAGGGCTGAACGTCGGTTACGTCTCCTTCAACGTGACCAAGAAGCCGTTCGACGACGTCCGCGTCCGCCGCGCCGTCAGCATGGCGATGGACAAGAAGTCGATGGTCTCCGCGGTCTATCAGGCCGCCGGCGTCCCGGCCAAGAACCCGATCCCGCCGACCATGTGGTCGTACAACGATGCGATCGAGGATTATCCCTACGACGTCGAGCGGGCCAAGAAGCTGCTGGCCGACGCCGGCTACCCGAACGGTTTCGAGACCGACCTGTGGGCGATGCCGGTGCAGCGCCCGTACAACCCCAACGCCAAGCGCATCGCCGAGATGATGCAGGCCGACCTCGCCAAGGTCGGCATCAAGGCGAAGATCGTGCAGTACGAGTGGGGTGAGTACCGCAAGCGCATGCAACAGGGCGAGCACCAGATGGGCATGCTCGGCTGGACCGGCGACAACGGCGATCCGGACAACTTCCTCTACACCCTGCTGGGCTGCGAGGCGGCGCGTCCGGGCGGCAACAACCTGTCGAAGTGGTGCAACAAGGAGTTCGACGATCTCGTCGTCCAGGCCAAGCGCACCACCGACATCGCCGCGCGCACCAAGCTGTACGAACAGGCCCAGGTCATCTTCAAGGAAGAGGCCCCGTGGTACACCATCGCCCACTCGGTGGTGTATGTCGGCCTCGCCAAGAATGTCGCCGGCTTCAAGATGGACCCGTTCGGTGTCCATCGCTTCGAGGGCGTCGATCTGAAGTGACGGGGAACGCGCCCCTCCGCAACAAGGGGGATGCGCGGTGGACTGCCTGGGATGGAGGCCTGCATGCCGGGCCGTCCATTCCAGTATAAAGACTGACATTGCCGCCTCCGCGTAAGCGGGGGCGGGCCTGAATTGGGGCGGGTGCCCCTGATGGAACGGGGCGTCTGCCCGCGCGGTTTTCCTGCCGGGCCAGCGCTCCCTTCCATTTTTCGCCGCAGTTTTAAAATATGAGTACCCGTCGATGCTTCGCTTCATCCTGACGCGGGTAAGCTTGGTGATTCCGACTTTTCTCGGCATCACCTTTCTGACCTTCATCCTGATCCGGCTGGTTCCCGGCGACCCCATCGAGGTGCGCACCGGCGAGAGAGGCATCGCGCCTGAACGGCTGGCCGAGCTGCGCCACGAGATGGGCCTGGACCGGGCGCTGTGGCAGCAGTTCCTCGATTATGTCGGCAACGTGCTGCACGGTGATTTCGGTCTGTCGCTGATCACCCACAACTCGGTGCTGAGCGAATTCCTGACGCTGTTCCCGGCAACGCTCGAACTGGCGCTGTGCGCCATGCTGTTCGCGACGCTGGTGGGTCTGCCGGCCGGCATCCTGGCGGCGGTGAAGCGCGGGTCGCTGTTCGACCATGGCGTGATGGGCGCCAGCCTGACCGGCTATTCCATGCCGATCTTCTGGTGGGGCCTGCTGCTGATCCTGTTCTTCTCGGTCGGGCTGGGCTGGACCCCGGTGTCGGGCCGCCTGGATCTGGTCTATTACGTGGAGCCGGCGACCGGCTTCATGCTGATCGACACGCTGATGGCCGGCGATTACGAGGCGTTCCGGTCGGCGCTCGGGCATCTGGTGCTGCCGACCATCGTGCTCGGCACCGTGCCGCTGGCTGTGGTGGCGCGCATGACGCGCTCGGCCATGCTGGAGGTGCTGGGCGAGGATTACATCCGCACCGCCCGCGCCAAGGGACTGGCCAGCGGCCGCGTCATCGGCATGCATGCGCTGCGCAACGCGCTGATCCCGGTGGTGACCGTCATCGGCCTGCAGGTCGGCACGCTTCTGGGAGGCGCCATCCTGACCGAGACCATCTTCTCCTGGCCGGGCGTCGGCAAATGGCTGATCGAATCGATCAACCGCCGCGACTATCCGGCCCTGCAGGGCGGCGTGCTGCTGATCGCCACCTCGGTGATCCTGGTCAACCTGCTGGTGGACGTGCTTTACGGCGTCCTCAACCCCCGCATCCGTCACGCGCGGTGAGGCCAATCCATGTCCGCTGAACTCTCGACCAATCCAGAGCCTGTCGCCGTGTCGCGCCCGCCGCACCCGCTGGCCGAGTTCTGGTATCACTTCAAGCAGAACAAGGGCGCGCTGGGCGGTCTGGTGGTGATCGCGCTGATCGCGCTGATCGCCGTCTTCGCCGGCGTCGTCGCCCCGCACAACCCCGACATCCAGTACCGCGAGGCGATCCTCACCCCGCCGGTCTGGCAGGAGGGCGGGAGCTGGAGCTTCATCCTGGGCACCGACGACATCGGCCGCGACATGTTGTCCCGCCTGATGTACGGCGCCCGGCTGTCGATGATGATCGGCCTGATCGTCGTCACCCTGTCGCTGGCGGTCGGCCTGGGCATGGGCATGATCGCCGGCTTCTTCGGGGGCATGGCCGACGTGCTGATCATGCGCGCCATGGACATCCTGCTGGCCTTGCCGTCGCTGCTGCTGGCGGTGGTGGTGGCCGCCATCCTCGGGCCGGGGCTGGTGAACGCCATGCTGGCGGTGTCGGTGGTGGTGATCCCGCACTATGCCCGCCTGACCCGCGCCGCCGTGCTGGCGGAGGTGAACAAGGACTATGTGATCGCGTCGCGCGTCGCCGGGGCCGGGCCGATGCGCCTGATGCTGATCGTGGTCCTGCCGAACTGCCTCGCCCCGCTGATCGTGCAGGCGACTCTCGGCTTCTCCACCGCCATCCTGGACGCGGCGGCGCTGGGCTTCCTCGGCCTCGGCGCGCAGCCGCCGACACCGGAATGGGGCACCATGCTGGCCTCCTCGCTGCAGTTCCTTCAGCGTGCCCCCTGGGTCGTGACCTGGCCCGGCGTCGCCATCCTGGTGACCGTGCTGGCCTTCAATCTGTTGGGCGACGGTCTCCGCGACGCGCTCGACCCCAAGCTGAAGCGTTGACCTCATGCCTCTTCTCGACATCAAGAACCTGTCGGTCGAGTTCACCACCCGCGCCGGCACCTTCCGCGCGGTGGACGGAATCGACCTGACCGTGGACGAAGGCGAGGTCGTCGGCATCGTCGGCGAATCCGGCTCCGGCAAGTCCGTGACCTCGCTCGCCGTGATGGGGCTTCTCGGCTCCAACGGCCGCGTGGTCGCCGACCGGATGATGTTCGCCGGCCGCGACCTGCTGACCATGCCCGCCGCCCAGCGCCGGAAGATCACCGGCAAGGACGTCGCCATGGTCTTCCAGGAACCGATGACCAGCCTCAACCCCTGCTTCACCGTCGGTTTCCAGATCATGGAGACCCTGCGGGTGCATGAGGGGCTGTCCGGCAAGGCCCTGCGCAACCGCGCCATCGCGTTGCTGGAGCAGGTCGGCATTCCCGCGCCGGAAACCCGCCTGTCCGCCTTTCCGCACCAGCTGTCGGGCGGCATGAATCAGCGCGTGATGATCGCCATCGCCATCGCCTGCAACCCGCGCCTGCTGGTGGCGGACGAGCCGACGACCGCCCTGGACGTCACCATCCAGAAGCAGATCCTCGATCTGCTGGTCCAACTGCAGCGCGAGCGCGGCATGGCGCTGATCCTGATCACCCACGACATGGGCGTGGTGGCGGAAACCGCCCAGCGGGTCGTCGTCATGTATGCCGGTCAGGTGGCGGAGACGCGGCCCGTCGGTTCGCTGTTCGAGCGGCCGCGCCATCCCTACACCGGCGCCCTGCTGGACGCGCTGCCGGAACGGGCCTTGGGCAAGCGCCGGCTGCCGACGATCCCCGGCATGGTGCCGGGCATCGCCGACCGGCCGGCCGGCTGCCTGTTCAGCCCGCGCTGCCGTTTCGCCGACGCCCGCTGCCGCGCCGAGCGCCCGGCGCTGTTCGATGTGGACGACGGCCGCGCCCGCTGTTTCTACCCGCTGCCGGACGGCCATCTCGCCGCCGGGGAGGCGCTGTGATGACCACCCAGAGCGAACCCCATATCTTCGAGGCCGCGGCCGGGACGTCGGTCGTGCTGGAGGCGCGCAACCTGCGCAAGCACTATGCCGTCAAGCGCGGTGCCTTCAAGCCGCTGGCGACGGTGAAGGCGCTGGACGGCGTGTCCTTCAGCCTCCAGGCAGGCAAAACGCTGGCCGTGGTCGGTGAGTCGGGCTGCGGCAAGTCGACGCTGGCGCGGGCCGTGACGATGATCGAGCCGCCGACCTCGGGCGAGCTGCTCTACGACTGCCGCGAGGTGGTCGGGCGCAGTGCGGCGGAGATGAAGGAGCTGCGCCGCACGGTGCAGATGGTCTTCCAGAACCCCTACGGCTCGCTGAACCCGCGCAAGACGGTCGGGTCGATCCTGACCGAGCCGCTGGTCATCAACACCGCCATGGACAAGCACGAGCGGCGCGAGCGCGCGGTGGCCATGATGGGCAAGGTTGGCCTGCGCCCCGATCAGGTCGACCGCTATCCCCACATGTTCTCCGGCGGCCAGCGCCAGCGCATCGCGATTGCCCGCGCGCTGATGTTGAACCCGCGCGTGGTCGTGGCGGACGAGCCGGTGTCGGCGCTCGACGTGTCGATCCAGGCGCAGGTGCTGAACCTGATGATGGACCTGCAGGAGGAGCTGAACCTCGCCTACCTGTTCATCTCCCACGATCTCAGCGTGGTGCGCCACATCGCCGATTCGCTGATGGTGATGTATCTGGGCAAGCCGGTGGAGCATGGCGCCAAGGATGTGGTCTTCACCCGGCCGCGCCACCCCTACACCCGTATCCTGCTGGCGGCGACGCCGCGGGTGAACCCGGGCCTGCGGGTGGACCGGGTGCTGCCGAAGGGCGAGCTGCCCTCACCGCTGAATCCGCCGCCGGGCTGTGCCTTCCACAAGCGCTGCCCCTTTGCCACCGAACGCTGTGCCGCGGAGGTTCCGCCGCTGCGCGCCGTGGACGAACGGCTGGTGGCCTGCCACTACGCCGAACAGATGGACTGACCGCCGGTCAGGCCAAGCCCCCGATGCTTCCGGCTGATCCCGGCCGCTCTTGCGGCGGCCGGGCTATCTTTGATCCACTGTTGCGGATTCCCGCTGATGGATTCCGCAGCATGACCCTCCGCGCCGCCACCATTGTTGCCGCTTTCTGCCTGCCGCTTCTGCCCGGCCTTGCCGCACCGGCCAGCGCGGCCAGTTTCGATTGCGCCCAGGCCCGGAGTGCCGAGGAAAAGCTGATCTGTTCGACGCCGGCGCTCGGTGCCGCCGATGCGGCGATGGGAGCTGCCTACAGGGCGCTGCTCGGCGATCTGGCGGCCGACGAGGCGGGACTTGGTTTTGCCCGTGCCGAACAGCGGGCCTGGGCCGGGCGGCGCAACCGCGCCTGCGGAGCCGGCCTTCCCGCCGGTGCCGAGGCCGACAGCGGATTCGACAATCCGGCCGATTGCCTGCTGGTGGAGACGGAGCGGCGGACGAAGCAGCTCGCCGCCCTGAGGGCCGATCCGGGGTTGGGTGCCCGGTTGCGCACGGTCGCGCTGATCGAAGGGAAGCCCCGCGCCCGCCTTTACATCCGTGCCGAGCGACCGGAAATCGCCGATGCGGCCATGCCCGGCGCCGCCTTCTTCAATGAGACGGTGCGCCGGTTCGTCGAGGGCGAACTCAGCCGGTTCCGCAAAAGCGCCACCGATCTGCCCGAGGGGATGGAGGCGGAACTGGTGCTGAGCGCGGATGTTCATGTCACCGCCCCCGGCCTGCTGTCTGTGCAGTTCCTGGGCGACGGTGTGCAGGGCAACGGTTTCCGCTATGCGGCGGCACTGACGGTCGATCTCGGCCGGGAACGGGTGCCCACCCTGGCGCAGATGTTCGGCACGGGGACCTGGCTGGCGACCGCCACCGCCGCCTGCCGGGCGGCGCTGGGGCCGGAGATGGCGTCGGAGTGCGGCGGCCCCGAGCTGAAGGACCCGCGCAGCTGGCGGTTCGAGGCGGGGCGGGCGGTGGCGACCTTGCTGCTGCCGGGCAAGGAGTTGCGGGAAATCGCCGTGCCGTTCCATCCGCCTGCCCGCTGAGGCCGCCTGCCCGTTGAAGCGCTGCCGGCAATGCGGCTGTTGAGTGCGGCGGCCGTCTTCTTTACGGTGCGGCCGATCCTTCGTCGAAAGTCCTTACCAGGGAGAGAGCCGCCATGCCGTCCTTTGACATCGTGTCCGAGACGGACGTCCACGAGGTCGACAACGCCATCGCCGGCGTCCGTCGCGAGATCGAGACCCGGTTCGACTTCAAGGGCTCCAAATGCACGATCGAGCGGACCGAGAACGAGATCGTTCTGCTGGCCGACGACGCCACCAAGCTGGAGCAGATGCAGGAACTGCTGCGCGTCTATGTGACCCGCCGCAAGCTGGATGCTGCCGCGCTGGACTTCTCCGCCAAGCCGGAGCGGGCCGCCGGTGACGCGCTGCGCCACCCCGTCACCATCAAGCAGGGAATCGCGCAGGATCTGGCGAAGACCATCGTCAAAGGGATCAAGGACAGCAAGATGAAGGTCCAGGTCTCCATCCAGGGTGACGAGCTGCGGGTGACGGGCAAGAAGCGCGACGACCTGCAGGACGCCATCGCCCTGGTCAAGCGGATGGGCATCGAGCAGCCGCTGCAATACCAGAACTTCCGCGACTGATCGGCTGCGACCGATTGGCCGCGGTCGGTGGGCAAGGCTTGCCGGCCGCTGGGAATCTTCTGCCGGGCGGCTGGGAAAATTTTGCCGGTCAAATCGTCGCAGGAGCTGTTTCCCCTTGTGAGGCGCCGGTTGCGCTGATGGCGTGATTTTTGCGTAGTCCCCTGCGGTTCGCCACAAACCGCAGGGGATCGTCCCATGTCGATGATGGCCAACAGCGAGGCCACGCAAGCGATGCGCATCCGGGCGGAAGACGTCCTGGAGCGCAAGGGGACGTCCGCGTCCCGGCAGGCGGGGGCGCTGGCCGGCCAGTTCGCGGCAATGCTGGAAACCCTGAACGGGGTGGGGGAGGGTGGCACCTCGGGTGTCGATGCCACGGGTGTGGTGCCGAATGCCCAGCCTTCGGTGCGCCTCGGTGTCGGTGCCGTCACCCTGTTCGCGCAGGAGGACGGGCAGGGCGAGGCCGGCATGAACCCCGCATCCCCGGTGCCCGACCCGCAGGATCCGGCGACGGCGATGCAGGTGGTGGACAGCGCCATCCAAACCGGCGACGGCTCCAACTTCCGCTGGTTGACCACCCTGCTGACACAGAACTCCGCGGCCTGATCGGGGCCGCTTTCAAGGAAACTCTCAGAATCCGCGGCCGAACTCGGCCCAGGACAGGGCGACGTCCGGCGATTCCGGCTTGCGCTTGCCGCCGCCATGGCGCGTGCGGAAACCGGCGAACAGATCCGGCAGCGTGATGTGCGGGACCCCGTCGGAAAGAGCGATCCCCGCCGGGGCGAACCCGGCCGGAGCCAGAGCGGCGGAAACCTTAAGGGCAGGACCGGCGAACAGGCGGGTCAGGATGCTGGACATCATGTGATTTCCCCTGGTTGCGGCGTTGCTCTTCAGCGCCGTTGGACATGACCCGATCATGCGCCCCTCCTCGCACCGCAACAAGATATTCTGTATACCAGATACCGTATTTCAAATATGTGTGCGCTGCATAGCTGCGCCTTGACAGTTTTGTTCGTAAGCACAGCAAACGGTGCATGCCTGCTGCCGGGAAAAGACAAGCCTTTTCAATGCATTCCACGATGTGGAAAAGAATAACGCATTCCGTATCTGGTATTTGGAATACGGATTGTTGAGGAGCACAGTCATCCCTGAACGGCGCAAGAGGCGGTGCGAACCCGGCTCGATCCTGCGCTCCCACGCTCAACGGGACTTTGGGGCATGACCACAGAGACGACCGAAGACCGCGGTCTTCTGAACAACAAATGGTTCCAGCTCAGCGTCGGCCTGCTGTGCATGGCGATGATCGCCAACCTGCAATATGGCTGGACCCTGTTCGTCGATCCCATCGACGCCAAGCATGGCTGGGGACGTGCAGCCATCCAGATCGCCTTTTCCATCTTCGTCTTCACCGAAACCTGGCTGGTCCCGGTCGAAGGCTGGTTCGTCGACCGCTACGGCCCGCAGGTGGTGGTGCTGGTCGGCAGCCTGCTGGTCGGCGGTTCCTGGGTGATCGACAGCCAGGCCTCCTCGCTGCCGATGCTCTACACCGCGGCGGTGATCTCCGGCATCGGCGCCGGCTGCGTCTATGGCACCTGCGTCGGCAACGCGCTGAAATGGTTCCCGCAGCAGCGCGGTCTGGCCGCGGGCGTCACCGCCGCCGGCTTCGGTGCGGGTGCCGGCGCCACGGTCATTCCAATCGCCAACATGATCGCCTCCCAGGGCTACGAGCAGGCCTTCCTGGTCTTCGGCATCGGGCAGGGCGTGGTGATCTTCGTGCTGTCCTTCTTCCTGCGCAAGGCGCCGAAGTCGAACGGCCCGGTGCGCAAGAGCGGCCTGGCCCAGACCAAGATCGACCATCCGCCGTCCCGCGTCATCCGCACGCCGGTCTTCTGGCTGCTCTACGTCATGTTCGTGATGGTGGCCTCCGGCGGCCTGATGGCGGCGGCCCAGATCGCGCCGATCGCCCACGACTTCCATGTCGCCGATTCGCCGATCAACATGTTCGGCCTGATTCTGCCGGCCCTGACCCTGGCGATCTCCATCGACCGCGTTCTGGACGGCGCCGGGCGTCCCTTCTTCGGCTGGGTGTCCGACCGCATCGGCCGCGAGAACACCATGTTCATCGCCTTCAGCATCGCCGCCATCGCCATCGTTCTGGTGACGCAGCTCGGCCGCAACCCGGTGATGTTCGTCATCTTCACCGCGATGTTCTTCTGCGTGTTCGGTGAGATCTACAGCCTGTTCCCGGCCACCGCCGGCGACACCTTCGGCTCGAAGTTCGCGGCGACCAACGCCGGCATGCTCTACACCGCCAAGGGCACGGCGGCGCTGCTGGTTCCGCTCAGCAGCATCATCGCCAGCCATTTCGGCTGGCACGCCGTGTTCTACATCGCCGCCAGCTTCAATCTGGTGGCCGCCGTGCTGGCCCTGTTCGTCCTGAAGCCGCTGCGCGCGGCCTTCATCCAGGCCGACGATTACGGGCTTCAGGCGGCCCCGGTCACAGCCGAGCGTTGACGGCGGGTTCCCCTCAAAGCCCCAGCCTGGCCCGGGCCGCCCAATCGTCGAGAGACGCGCGGGCGGCCCTGACCAAGGCATCGGCGAAGGCCTCATGCGTCCCGGTCTCCAAGGCCGGGGCGTCGCCGTATCCGGCCCGCATCCCCAGCCGCCGCAGCATGCCGCGGTCCTGCGGCACCACCCGCAGCCGAACCTTCTCGCCGAAGCGCCCGCGCAGGACGGAGCGGATGTCGCCCAGCCCGTCGATCAGCCCGAGGGCCAGCGCCCGCCGCCCGGCCCAGAAGGCGCCGGAGAACAGTTCTTCCTCCGGTCCGGTCAGGCGGGTGCCGCGGCGGGCGCGCACCATCGCCTTGAACGCCTCATGCACGTCGGCCTGCAGGGCTTTCAGATGGGCGACCCCGTCCTCCCGCTCCGGCGAGAAGGGGTCGAGCAGCACCTTCTTGTCGCCGGCGGTGTAGAGGCGCCGTTCGATGCCGTGGCGCTCGATCAGCCCATGCAGTCCGAAGCCGGACGACACCACACCGATGGAACCGACGATGGAGCTTTCGTCGGCCCAGATCTCGTCCGCCGCGCAGGCCAGCCAATAACCGCCCGACGCCGCCGCATCCTCGCAGAAGGCGAAGACCGGCAGCTTCCTCTCCTCGGCCAGATCGCGGATGCGCTTGGCAATCAGCGCCGACTGCACCGGTGATCCGCCCGGCGAGTTGACGATCAGCGCCACCGCCTTCTGGTCCTTGGGCGCGAAGGCGCGTTCCAGCAGCGGGGCGACGCCGGCCAGCGTCAGACCGGAACGCAGGGGGCCGCCCTGGCCGATGACACCGGTCAGGCGGACGACGGACACCAGCGGCCCGGCCTTGCGCCAGGGGCCGAAGGGAAGTTTGGCGAGAAGGGAATGCAGGCTCATG
The DNA here is from genome assembly GCF_000333595.1 of Azospirillum sp. B506. Classification (GTDB taxonomy): domain Bacteria; phylum Pseudomonadota; class Alphaproteobacteria; order Azospirillales; family Azospirillaceae; genus Azospirillum. The sequence goes on along the minus strand of NZ_BADK01001063.1, from coordinate 7,474 downwards.
CCGGCAGAGATGGGAGTGTCGTCTCCCGATTGAAAGGCTCCGCCCCCGCTAAATAAGGACTAGAACAGCAGCGATTCCGCGTCGCGCAGAACCCGCTCCGCCTCCGGGCTGTAGCCGCCTTCGGCCCGGTGCACGGTCAGGCCGGCGGTCAGGCGGGCCGGCGCCCTGCCGCCCTTGCGGGCGACCAGCAGCAGCCGCTTCGCCTCCACCCCCGGCTTGGGCCACAGCGGCACCAGGATCAGGCTGCCGAACCGGCCGCGCAGCGCATGCAGGATGTCGTCGATGCGGTCGGCGCGGTGGACCATGGTCAGCGTTCCGCGCGGCTTCAGCATGCGGTCGGCGAAACGCACCCAGTCGGACAGCTGCGCCGTCCCCTCCACATTCGCCGCCGCCTTCCAGTCGTCGGGCGGCATGCTGGCGGCACCGGCCTTCAGATAGGGCGGATTCATCATCACACGGTCGAATCCGACGGCGCCGAGCGTCTCCGGCGGGTCCAGCAGGTCGCCTTCCAGCACCGTCACCCGGTCCGCCACGCCGGTGAGGGCGGCATTGCGACGGGCGAAGGCGCAGGCATCGGCCCGCTGTTCCAGCCCGACCACCGCCACTCCCGGCACCCGGACGGCGAGGCACAGTGCCGCAGCCCCGGTGCCGGTGCCGACATCCAGCACCCGCTCTCCATCGCCGGCGGCGGTGATCGCGGCGAGGAAGACCGGATCGATGGCGGCGCGGTAGCCCCCCTCCGGCTGAACCAGCCTCACCCGGCCGTTCAGCAGGAAATCGACGGATGCTTCCAGGTTTTGTTCCGGAAACGGAACGATGGGATCGCTCACGCTTCGCCGGCCTCGCGCAGGATGCGGACGGCCTGCGCGGCATCCTCCGCATCGACCATCAGCCGCCGGGGAATGGCGCCGATGGATCCCTCCAGAATGCTGGTGTGGCTGTCCAGCACGACGGCCTCGATTCCGGCGTCGGCCAGCAGGGCGACCAGCCAGGAGAGGCGGACGGGATCGGTGGTGCGCAGCAGTTCGGTCATGATGTCTCGAAAGAACGGGCGTCTCGAAAGAACGGTGCCCTGCGGACTTGACCGAAGAGGCTAGGCCGTTATGCTCCCTAGCGCAAATTCTGGCGTCAATCATCCGTGGAGTCGACCTTGGCGGTCGTGACCAACTTCGAGCCGAAACGGCGCAAGTCTTCCCCGCTCGACGACCTGACCGCTTTGGTGGCCGAGGATCTCAGCGCCGTCAACCAGATCATCCTCGACCGCATGCAGTCGCAGGTCGAGATGATTCCCCAGCTGGCCGGCTATCTGATCGCCGCCGGCGGCAAGCGCCTGCGTCCGGTGCTGACGCTGGCCGCCGCCAACCTGTGCGGTTACCAGGGGGAGCATCACCGGCTGCTGGCCGCGGTGGTGGAGTTCATCCACAGCGCCACCCTGCTGCATGACGACGTGGTCGACGAAAGCGACCTGCGCCGCGGCATGGCCTCGGCCAACGCGGTGTTCGGCAACAAGGCCAGCGTGCTGGTCGGCGATTTCCTGTTCTCCCGCGCCTTCGAGATGATGGTGGAGGTGCAGTCGCTCGACGTGCTGCGCATCCTGTCCGGCGCTTCGGCCATCATCGCCGAGGGCGAGGTGCTGCAACTGCGCACCACCAACGACACCGAGACCAGCGAGCAGGCCTACCTTGAGGTCATCAAGGGCAAGACGGCCGAGCTGTTCGCCGCCGCCTGCCGCGTCGGCGCCGTCGTCGCCAACCGCCCGCAGGCGGAGGAGATGGCGCTCTACGATTACGGCATGAATCTCGGCATCGCCTTCCAGCTGGTCGATGACGTGCTGGACTACTCCGCCCTGCAGGCCAAGCTGGGCAAGACGGTCGGCGACGATTTCCGCGAGGGCAAGATCACCCTGCCGGTCGTGCTGGCCTTCCGCCGCGGCAACGACGAGGAACGCGCCTTCTGGCGCCGGGTGATGGAAGACCTGGACCAGAAGGACGGCGACCTGGAACAGGCCCAGGCGCTGATGGCGCGACACGCCGCCCTGAAGGACACGGTGGAGCGCGCCCGCCATTACGGCTCCATCGCCCGCGACAGCCTTGGCCTGTTCGCCGATGGACCGATCAAGCAGGCCCTGCTGGAAGTCATTGATTTCGTGATCGATCGCGATTTCTGACCGGACAGGAGGGGGTGGGCGAAGGCGCGGCATCTCCGGCCGGATCTTTTTGCAGATGACGCATTTTTTGCGTTGCGCGCCTGGGCCGGAGCGTTTATACACCCCCTCCACCGACGGACGCCGCTTTCCAAAGCGACAGGCCGCCGGGGACAGGACCGGAGAGTAGCTCAGCCTGGTAGAGCACTGCTTTCGGGAGGCAGGGGCCGGAGGTTCGAATCCTCTCTCTCCGACCAAGATGACAAGGGCTTCCGGAGAAATCCGGGAGCCTTTCGTCGTTTCGGCATCGTTTCGCCGGCAATTCCATGTCCAGCCGGCATGGCAAAAATGCAGCGGTCAGGCTGTGACTTTGCATTGCGCAGCCGGCCGGAACCGTTTATACACCCGCTCCACCGACGGACGGCGCACTGCAAAGTGACGGCCGCCGGGGACAGGACCGGAGAGTAGCTCAGCCTGGTAGAGCACTGCTTTCGGGAGGCAGGGGCCGGAGGTTCGAATCCTCTCTCTCCGACCAACAAGACAAGGGCTTCCGGAGAAATCCGGAAGCCCTTCGTCGTTTCAGGGTTCCGTCAGCCTCACACCGTGCACAGGAACCGCCGGTCCGTTCCCTCCAGCACCAGGGCGGTGAGGCGGTTGGTGGCGTAGGCGCCGGTGTCGATGCCGATGCGGTTGGGCAGCAGGACTGGTTCCGGCGCGATGGTGTGGCCATGGACCACCAGTTTGCCATGGTCAACGCGAGACGTCAGGAAGGCCTCGCGGATCCACAGCCGGTCATGGTCCTGCTGCTGGTCGAGCGGGATGCCGGGGCGGACGCCGGCATGGACGAAATGATAGTCGCCGATGGTCAGGTGGTTGCGCAGGGCCGCCAGGAAGGCACGATGATGCGCCGGCAGCAGGCCGTTCAGCATCCGCTGTGCCTGTTGCAGATGCTCCACCGGTCCTTCCGGGTCGGGGGCGGGGATGCCGTAGCTCGCCAGCGTCGCATCGCCGCCATAGGTCAGCCAGCCGGGGGCGACGCGCAGGTCGGACAGGAAGCCCAGCATGGTGTCCTCGTGGTTGCCACGCAGGAATACCGCGCCGAGCGACGGCGGCAACCCGCAGGCGAGCCGTTCGATCACCAGACGCGAATCCGGGCCGCGGTCGACGTAATCGCCAAGGAACACGAGGTATTTCAGCAAATTCGGCGCCTGATCGGCATCGCGGAGGATCTGCCCCAGCATCTGGTCGAGCAGGTCCAGCCGGCCGTGGATGTCGCCGACCGCATAGACGCGCATGCCGCGCGGCACCGATGCCGGTCCCGACCGTCCAGCCGAAGGAGCGCCAGAGGTGGCCTCCGTCCACAGTTTCCGTGCCAAGCTCAACACGAGATGGTTCTCGCCGTCGTCACATTTCCTACTGACACCTGTGTCCGGGCCGGCGTCGCTTCAAGGGGGCCACATGTTGCACCGCAATTGCGCCGCTATCGTTCCGAGGGGAGCGATCCGGGGGGCGATCCGACGGGGCCACGGTCGGAAAGGACGGTCAATCCGTTGTGCTTTGAAGACGTTCGGCGATTCCGCTTTGACAGGACGGGGGTACGCGGTGGACTCTTCGGCCGATCGGATCGGAGCCGATCCGCAGTGCGACCAGCCAAAAAGGCCCCCGCAGCATCATGACCAACGACCATAAGAACCGCTCCACCGGAGGACTCGCCCTTTCCCGCCGCACGCTGGGTCAGGCCGCCATCGCCGGCGGCGTGCTGGCCGGCTTCGGCCGCGCGCCGGCATTCGCGCAAGACACCACCCTGAAGGTCGGCGTGCTGCTGCCGCGCTCCGGCCTGCTGGCCCAGGCGGGCCAGGCCTGCCAGCGCGGCGCCGACATCGCGCCTGCGGTGCTGTCCGACCTCGGCTACAAGGTGGAGGTGCTGTCGGCCGACACCGAATCGAACGCCGACGTCGCCCGTTCGCGCACCGAAAAGCTGATCAACGATGGTGCCCATGTCATCGTCGGCGCCTTCGACAGCGGCCAGACCGCCGCCGCCGCCCAGGTCTGCGAACAGCGCGGCGTGCCGCTGGTGATGAACATCGCCGCCGCCGACAAGCTGACCGAGCAGGGCTACAAGACCGTCTTCCGCAACTTCCCGACCTCCACCATGCTGGTGACGAACGGGATGTCGCTGATGAAGGACCTGTTCGCCGCCACCGGCACGACGCCGAAGACGGCGGTGTTCCTGCATGCCAACGACACCTTCGGCATGGCGAACAAGGCCGCCATCGACGCGCTGTTCCCCAAGCTGGACATGCCGTTCCAGATCGTCGAGTCGATCTCCTACGATCCCAAGGCGCAGGATCTGGCGGTCGAGGTGGCGAAGGCCAAGGGCACCGGCGCCGAGCTTGCCATCGTCACCACCCGCGCCAATGACGCCATCATGATGGTGCGCGAGATGGTGAAGCAGCGCTGGGAGCCGAAGGGCATCGTCTCGCCCGGTTCGCCCGGCCTGTATGACGAACAGTTCTACAAGGTGCTGGGCAAGTACGCCGACTTCGCCATCACCAACCTGCCCTGGTACGACCCCAAGGCGGCGATGACCAAGCGGGTCGAGGCGGCCTTCAAGAAGCAGTTCCCCAACGACCGTTTCGAGGGCTATGCCTTCAACGTCGCCTTCACCTTCGAGGCGATCCTGATCGCCGCCGACGCCTTCAAGCGGGCCGGCACGGCGGAAGCGTCGGCGATGCTGGCGGCGCTGCGCCAGACCAACCTGTCGGACAAGCTGATGGTCGGCCCGGCGATCGCCTTCGATGACAAGGGTCAGAACACCAACCTGATCTCCGCCTGCATCCAGAACCACAAGCTGCGCCCGACCGTGGTGCTGCCGAAGGCGTCGGCGGAAGCCGACCCGGTCTTCCCGATGCCGGGCTGGGGCAAGCGGGCGTAAGCTGACCTTATTGACCATCCCCTCTCCCCCCGGGGAGAGGGCTTGTTCAGGGGGAGAGAGTCTCCCTCAGCTCCCCGGCGCCCGCGGCGCGCTCCAGTTGCGCAGCACGCTGACCACGCGCAGTGCGAACACGGCGAGCGCGCCGACCACCGCGACCGGCACCGCCGGCAGGTCCATCCGCTGGCCGACGATCATCACCACCGCCCCCAGCAGCGAGGCCATGGCGTAGATCTCCTCGCGCAGCACCCGCGGCACCTCGGCCACCAGCAGGTCGCGCATCGCCCCGCCGCCGCAGGCGGTCATCACCCCCAGCAACGCGGCCGGCAGCGGGCTCAACCCATAGGCCAGCGCCTTGCCGCAGCCGGCGACGGTGAACAGCGCGAGGCCCGCGGCGTCCAGCACCATCACCGGCTTGCCCAGCCGGTTGATCGGCTTGTGGAAGAGGAAGGCGGCCAGACCTGCTGCGAGCGCCACCATCAGATAGCGGTCGTCGCGCAGGCTGGCCGGCGGCAGCGCGCCGATCAGCAGGTCGCGCATCACGCCGCCCGCCAGTGCCGCGGCCAGCGACAGCACCATCACGCCGAACAGGTCCAGCCGCTTGCGCACCGCCAGCGTGCCGCCGCTGAGGCCGAAGACGAACACGCCGATGAAATCCATCATCGTCAGCAGGGTGGACAGGTCGGTCGGCATCGGAATGGGAAGCGGTGGCATCTGGCGAACTCGGCGATGGATCGTCTGCTCAATGATTGAGCATAGCCGGCCCCGTGCCGCCAAGCGAAACCTCCGGGGCGAAACCTCCGGGGAGAAACCTCCGCTACACCGTGTCGGGTGCCGACAGCCGGATGCCCATCCGCCGCGCCTCCAGCATGAAGGCGCGGGTCATCTGCAACAGGTCGGTCCGCCAGTAGAGCTGGGTCAGCGGCTCGTCCAGGAAATCCTCCGGCAGCATGGCGTAGCAATAGGTCTCCACCACCCGGATGTCCTGCTTCCAGGGATCGACGCCGTCGCGCCAGCCGATGGTCCAGCCGGCATGGCCGGCGCCGATGGCCCAGCGCTCGAAATGCGGGGCGATGGTGTTGCTGTCGATGGGGTCCTTCACCGGCACCTGATAGATGGCGACGAAGCGCCTGACATTCAGTTGAAGCCGCATCAGCAGCGAATCGCCGAAGGCGCCGATGCGGTACAGGCAGTCGGGGGAGCCGGGGGCATGACTGAAGGTCACTTCGGCCCGCCGCAGCCCGGCCAGCGGGGTGGCGGACGGGGCGTCGGCCAGCGGCGGCGTCTCATACTCCACGGCGCGCAGATCCTCGACCACGTCCTGGGTCAGCATGTGGGAAACGCGGCTCTGCGCCTCGGCGATGGTCAGGCGGGTCAAGGGGCGGTCCCTTCGGGCAGGTTGTGGAACAGTCAGGACACGAACGCCCGCTCCGCCCATTTGTTCAGGGAGCGACGACTCTGCGGCGATCCGCCCCTTGACCTTCCAATGGCTGGAAGCCACATATCATTCCATGCCGAGCAGATTCGAAGGAGAACCGGCATGACCATGACCCAGCACCGCAGCAGCCCCCCGACGACCGCCGATCTCGACCTCGGCGTGTCGGGCATGACCTGCGCCTCCTGTGTCCGCCGGGTGGAGAAGGCGCTGGGCCGGGTGCCGGGCGTCACCGCCGTGTCGGTCAATCTGGCGACGGAGCGGGCGCGGCTGAGCTTCGCCGGTCCGCCCGACGCCAAGGCCGCCGCCGAAGCCGTCGAGGCCGCCGGCTTCCACGCGGAGCGGCGGGAGTTCGACCTGTCGGTCAGCGGCATGACCTGCGCCTCCTGCTCCGGCCGGGTGGAGAAGGCGCTGAACCGCCTGCCCGGCGTGGAGTCGGCGGCGGTCAATCTGGCGACCGAGCGCGCCCATGTCGTCGCCTTCGCCGGCAGCCTGGACACTGCCGATCTGGTCGCGGCGGTGGAGAAGGCCGGCTATGGCGCCGCCCCGGTCGACCAGGGTGGCGAGCAGCGGGAGGAGGAGGCGCGGGCCGACCGCAGCCGGCGCGAGCTTCACCATGTGCTGATCGCCGCGGCGCTGTCGCTGCCGCTGCTGGCCGGCATGGTCGGCGACCTGTTTGGCGCCGACTGGATGCTGCCGGGCTGGATGCAGTTGATCCTTGCCAGCATCGTGCAGGTCTGGCTCGGTGCCCGCTTCTACCGCGCCGGCTGGAACGCGCTGCGGGCGGGGGCCGGCAACATGGATCTGCTGGTGGCGCTCGGCACCTCGGCGGCCTGGGGGCTCAGCCTGTACCTGCTGCTGACGGCCCACCTTGGGCATGAACCGCATCTCTATTTCGAGGCCTCCTCGGTGCTGATCACCTTCGTGCTGTTCGGCAAATGGCTGGAGGCGCGGGCGAAGGGCC
>NZ_BADK01001064.1 GCF_000333595.1 Azospirillum sp. B506 | reverse complement strand
TGTTCAAGAAGAAGGGCAAGTAAGACCATGGAAACCTTGTCGGCCCTTCTCTATCTCGTCGCCTCCATCTGCTTCATCATGGCGCTGCGCGGGCTGTCCAGCCCGGAGACCTCGCGCCAGGGCAACATCTACGGCATGGTCGGCATGACCATCGCCATCCTGACCACGCTGGCCTCGCCCATCGTCCAGTCCTATTGGATGATCGTGCTCGGCATCGCCATCGGTGGTGCCATCGGCTATGTCGTCGCCAAGAAAATCGAGATGACGGCGCTGCCGCAGCTGGTCGCCGCCTTCCACTCGCTGGTCGGTCTGGCCGCCGTCTTCGTGGCGCTCGCCGCCTTCTACTCGCCGGAGGCCTACGGCATCGGCGTCCGCGGCGCCATCGCCAAGGGCTCGCTGATCGAGATGGCGCTGGGCACCGCGGTCGGCGCGATCACCTTCACCGGTTCCATCGTCGCCTTCGCCAAGCTGCAGGGTCTGGTCACCGGCAAGCCGCTGGTCTTCCCGATGCAGCATCCGCTGAACGCGGCGCTCGGCGTGCTGACCGTCATCCTGATCGGCTGGCTGGTGCAGTCGAACGCCGATGCCGCGATGTGGCTGATCGTCGTCGTGGCGCTGGCGCTGGGCTTCCTGCTGATCCTGCCGATCGGCGGTGCCGACATGCCGGTGGTCATCTCGATGCTGAACAGCTACTCGGGCTGGGCGGCCTGCGGCATCGGCTTCACCCTGCAGAACAACCTGCTGATCATCACCGGCGCGCTGGTGGGATCCTCGGGCGCGATCCTGTCCTACATCATGTGCAAGGGCATGAACCGCTCGATCTTCAACGTCATCCTCGGCGGCTTCGGTGGCGAGGCTGCGGGTGCCGCGGCCGGCGCCAAGGGTCCGCAGGGTTCGGTCAAGGCCGGCTCGGCCGAAGATGCCGCCTACATCATGAAGAACGCCCAGTCGGTGATCGTGGTCCCGGGCTATGGCATGGCGGTGGCCCAGGCCCAGCATGCCCTGCGCGAGATGGCCGACAGCCTGAAGCATGAGGGTGTGGACGTGAAGTATGCCATCCACCCGGTGGCGGGCCGCATGCCCGGTCACATGAATGTGCTGCTGGCCGAAGCCAACGTGCCCTATGACGAGGTGTTCGAGCTGGAGGACATCAACCGCGACTTCGGCACGGCCGACGTGGCCTTCGTCATCGGCGCCAACGACGTGACCAACCCCGCCGCCAAGACCGACCCGACGAGCGCCATCTACGGCATGCCGATCCTGGACGTGGAGAAGGCCAAGACGGTGTTCTTCATCAAGCGCGGCATGGCCGCCGGCTATGCCGGCGTCGAGAACGAGCTGTTCTTCCGCCCCAACACCATGATGTTGTTCGGCGACGCCAAGAAGGTCACCGAAGAGGTCGTGAAGGCGATGGAAGCCTAACGACCGCTGTTAAAAGAAAGCGCGCCGCTCCGGTTGGGGCGGCGCGCCTTTTTCGTTTTTGGAGCGGGCGTTATCCCGTCACCAGATCGTCCAGCCGGAAGCCGGCGATCTTGTAGATTTCCTCCAGCGCCCGGCCGAACTCCATCTCCGGCTCGTTCGCCACGCGCTCGCGCATCGCCGCCAGGATTTCCTGCTTGCTGCTGAAGCGCACCGCCATGATGAAGGGGAAGCCGAAGCGCTCGCGATAGGCGCGGTTCAGGTCGCGCTGCTCCTGGGCCTCCGCGTCGGTCAACCCGTCCAGCCCGGCCCTCGCCTGTTCGGTCTGCGAGAAGGCGGTCAGGGTGGCCGGGCGGCTGGCGCGGTCGGCGAGGTCGGGGTGGGACAGGATCAGGGCGCGCTGCCGCTCCGTCCCCGCCGCGCGGACGATGCCGGTCATCGCCGCGCGCAAGGCCGTGGCATCGGCGAAGGGGCGCTGGTCCCAGGCGGCGTCGGCGACCCAGGGGCTCTCCTCGAACACCGCGCCCAGCGCCGCGACGAAGGCGGCGCGGTCCATCCGGTTCAGATCGTCCAGGCTGTAGGGCATCTGCGGTCTCACGTCGCGGTGTAGGGGTGTTCGGCGATCCAGTGGCGGGCGATGTCGAGCCGGGTCGCCACCCACGCCTTGTCATGGCTGCGCACATAGTCGAGGAAGCGGGCCAGCGAGGCGGCACGGCCGGGACGCCCGACCAGACGGCAATGCAGCCCGATGGACAGCATCTTCGGCGCCGTCTCCCCCTCGGCATAGAGCGTGTCGAAGCTGTCCTTCAGATAGGCGAAGAACTGGTCGCCGCTGTTGAAGCCCTGGTTGGTGGCGAAGCGCATGTCGTTGGCGTCGAGCGTGTAGGGCACGATCAGCTGCGGCCGGCCATGGCTGTCGTCCCAATAGGGCAGGTCGTCGGCGTAGGAATCGGCGTTGTAGAGGAAGCCGCCCTCCTCGGCGACCAGCCGCCAGGTGTTGGGGCTGCACCGCCCGAGATACCAGCCGAGCGGCCGCTCGCCGGTGACGCGGGTGTGGAGCTCGATGGCGCGCAGCATGTGCTCGCGCTCCACCTCGGCCGGCAGATGCTGGTAATCGATCCAGCGCCAGCCATGGGTGGCGATCTCCCAGCCGGCGTCCTTCATGGCGGCGACCACCTCGGGATTGCGCTCCAGCGCCATGGCGACGCCATAGACGGTGACCGGCAGGTTGCGCTCGGTGAACATCCGGTGCAGCCGCCAGAAGCCGGCGCGCGAGCCGTATTCGTAGATCGACTCCATGTTCATGTGGCGGGCGCCCGGGATCGGCTGGGCGCCGACGATCTCCGACAGGAAGGCCTCCGACGCGGCGTCGCCATGGAGGACGCAATTCTCGCCGCCCTCCTCGTAATTGATGACGAACTGCACCGCCACGCGGGCGCCGCCCGGCCAATTGGCCTGCGGCGGGGTGGCGCCATAGCCGATCATGTCGCGGGGATAGCCCTGCGGTTGGGCGGTCTCGGTCATCGTCGTCTCGCTCTTAACGCTGCGGTCGAAGCGGAGACTACGCTAAGCCATTGGCGGCTGGGGGTTCAATCGGTTGAATGGGGGTGGGGGTGAAGACAGTTTCCGGATTTTCGCGGGTGGGCAGGGGAGCGCGGTTGGGCTTAAGCTGCGGCATCCCGAACCGCACTGCCGTGGAGACCGCACCGCCATGGGCCGCCTGACCACCCACGTCCTCGACATCGCCGCCGGCCGTCCGGCGCCGGGCATGCGCATCCGCCTGACCTCGCTCGACAGCGGCGCCATTCTCGGCGAGTTCACAACGAATGCCGACGGCCGGCTCGACGCCCCGGCGCTCCAGGGCGACGATTTCAAGACCGGCCGCTACGAACTGCTGTTCATGGCCGGCGAGTATTTCCGCCGCATCGGCGCGATTTCGGGCGCCATCGATGGTGACGGCCCGGACTTCATCGACGAGGTGCCGCTGCGCTTCGGCATCAAGGATGCGTCCCAGCACTATCATGTGCCGCTGCTGGTTTCCCCCTGGGCCTATTCCACCTATCGCGGCAGCTGACGCCCTCTTCCCCCTTCGCGCTGCTTTCCAGCCTGTGGAAAAGGCAAGCCGTTGATTTGCCGTCCCCACCATCCGCGCGCTTAGCTGTCTTCAGCAACAATCGCGTTTGGTGAGGAGTCGAGCGATGGCGAAAATGACGGCGGCGGAAGCGGCGGTGCGGGTGCTGGAGCGGGAGGGCATCGACGTCTGCTTCGGCGTCCCCGGCGCCGCGATCAACCCCTTCTATGCGGCGATGCAGCGGCGCGGCACGATGCGCCATGTCCTGGCCCGCCATGTCGAGGGCGCCTCGCACATGGCCGAGGGTTACACCCGCGCCCAGGCCGGCAACATCGGCGTGTGCATCGGCACCTCCGGCCCGGCCGGCACCGATATGATCACCGGCCTCTATTCGGCCATCGCGGACTCGATCCCGATCCTGTGCATCACCGGCCAGGCGCCGCGCGCCCGCCTGCACAAGGAGGATTTCCAGGCGATCAACATCGCCGACATTGCCAAGCCGGTCGCCAAATGGGCGGTGACCGTGCTGGAGCCGGCCCAGGTGCCCTATGTCTTCCAGCAGGCCTTCCACCTGATGCGCAGCGGCCGTCCCGGCCCGGTGCTGATCGACCTGCCGATCGACGTCCAGATGGCGGAGATCGAGTTCGACGACGAGACCTATGAGCCGCTGGCGGTCTACAAGCCGTCTGCCACCCGCGCCCAGGTCGAGAAGGCGCTGGCGATGTTCGCGGCGGCGGAACGTCCGCTGGTCGTGGCCGGCGGCGGCATCATCAACGCCGATGCGTCCGACAAGCTGGTGGAGTTCGCCGAACTGCTCGGCGTGCCGGTGATCCCGACGCTGATGGGCTGGGGCGCCATCGCCGACGACCATCCGCTGATGGCCGGCATGGTCGGCCTGCAGACCGCCCACCGCTACGGCAATGCCACCATGCTGAAGTCCGACTTCGTGCTGGGCATCGGCAACCGCTGGGCCAACCGCCACACCGGCTCGGTCGAGGTCTACACCAAGGGCCGCAAGTTCGTGCATGTCGACATCGAACCGACCCAGATCGGCCGCGTCTTCATGCCGGATCTCGGCATCGTGTCGGATGCCGGCGCAGCACTCGACCTGTTCATCGAGGTGGCCAAGGAGTGGAAGGCGGAAGGCCGCTTCAAGGATCTCGGCGGCTGGGTCAAGGATTGCCAGGGCCGCAAGCGGTCGATGCACCGCCGCAGCGACTTCGATCAGGTGCCGATGAAGCCGCAGCGCGTCTATCAGGAGATGAACAGCGCCTTCGGCCAGGACACCACCTACGTCACCACCATCGGCCTGTCGCAGATCGCCGGTGCGCAGTTCCTGCACGTCTACAAGCCGCGCCATTGGATCAATTGCGGCCAGGCCGGCCCGCTGGGCTGGACCCTGCCGGCGGCGCTCGGCGTCCGGGTGGCCGATCCGAAGCGGCGCATCGTCGCCCTGTCCGGCGACTACGACTTCCAGTTCATGATCGAGGAGCTGGCGGTCGGCGCCCAGCACAAGCTGCCCTACATCCATGTGCTGGTGAACAACGCCTATCTCGGCCTGATCCGTCAGGCGCAGCGCGCCTTCCAGATGGACTTCCAGGTCCAGCTGTCCTTCGAGAACATCAACGCGCCGGAGATCGGCGTCTATGGCGTCGATCACGTTGCGGTGGCGGAAGGACTGGGCTGCAAGGCGATCCGCGTCACCGAGCCCGACCGCATCCAGGAGGCGTTCACCCAAGCCCAGGCCTGGATGGACCAGTATCAGGTGCCGGTCGTCGTCGAGCTGGTGCTGGAGCGGGTGACCAACATCTCGATGGGCGCCGACATCGACAACGTCACCGAGTTCGAGGAGACGCTGGACTTGCCGGTGGAGGAGAGCGAGACCGTCCTGGTCTGATCGACCGGTCTTCTCAAGACGAAAGGCGCGCCCGGCGGCGCGCCTTTCGCATTTTTCATGCTCCGCCGCTCAAGCCCCGCCGTTCAAGCGATGGCGAAGCAGCCGGACCCGCTGCCGACACCGGTGTCGAGCGGGTAGCCGATCGCCGCCAGGCTTTCCGCCGAAAAGACCGCCGCCGGGTCGATGCCGTTCAACGTTACCGAGGTAGGGATGGCATTGATATCGGCGTCGAAATTCACCGGCCCTTCACGGAAGCGGCTGAAAATGGCCACCGCCTGTCCGTCCTCCACCGGGGTGAAGGTCGCTTCGTCCTCCAGGTTCAAGCTGTCGACCAGCGTGCCGGCTGGGTCATCCAGATAGATCTGCGCCCGCAGCCACACCTCCTGTCCGTTCGCCGGGTCGGTCGAGGTGCCGGGGGCGATGACGGCGAGGAAATCCTCCGGCGTGCGCGGCGGTTCCGGGTCGTTCACGAACTCGCGATAGAGGGTGCCGTCACCCACCACCAGCGTCGTCCCGTCGCTGGGCAGCGTGGTGGCCTGGACGACATGCTCGATCTCCGTGTCGCCGACCTGGGCGGACAGCAGGAACTGGTTGGGCTGGTCGTCGAAATAGCGGCGGTAGGTGGTGCCATCCGTGCCGATCACCGGGTCGTCGAACGTCATTGCGATGGTGATCCGGAACGGATCGCCGGTCTGCACGTCTTCATCCAGGAACGGGAAGGGCCGGTCGATGGTGCCCTGGACATCGACGACATACAGGCCCTCATAGGCGTCGCCGCCGTCACCATTCCCGCCTCCACCCCCACCCCCATGATGGCCATGTCCCCAGCCGTTGCCATGACCGCCATGGTGTCCGTGGTCGTGTCCATGGCCATCGCCACGCCCGCCACCGTGTTTGCCGGACCGATCGCCTTCGAACATGCTGCCCTCCCAACCGATCGCCTGCGTTGTCAAAAGTCGCGATACGCGCGACCTTCCGTTGAAGATAGAACGCTGCGGGCCGGCCGGTCGGACGGGCATCCGTACATATCTCCGTCTGGATCGCCGGTCGGATGAGTTTTTGCGCTGCAACGCCACGAACGGGAGTGGCAAATTCCCTGCAGCGGGTGAGGCGTGCTAGCGTCCGTCCCGAACCGTCAACCCACCGGTCCGGCAGGGAGTCCGCGCGAGCATGGCGTTGCTTGAGAACATGCGCATCTTCGTCCGCGTCGTCGAACTGGGCAGCCTGTCGGCCGCCGGGCGAAACCTGCGCATGTCGCCGGCCATGGTCAGCCACCGCATCCAGCAGCTGGAAACCCATCTCGGCGTCCGGCTGCTGAACCGCACGACCCGGCAGTTGCAGGCGACCGAGACCGGCATGGACTTCTACCAGAGCTGCCTGGAGGTGCTGGAAGCGGTGGAGCGCGCGCACAGCAGCATCGCCGCCGGCTCCGGCGTGCCGTCGGGCAGCGTACGGGTGACGGCGCCGCTGGGGTTCGGCCGCCGCATCCTGTCGCCTCTGGTCCCGGACTTCTGCGCCGACCACCCTCTGGTGGAGGTGCGGCTTCGCCTGTCCGACCATCTGCTCGACCTGCTGCGCGAAGCGGTGGATGTGGCGGTGCGCATGGCGGCGCTGAAGGATTCCAGCTTCGTCGTGCGCAAGATCGCCGATGTGCGCCGCGTGCTGGTCGCCGCCCCCTCCTACCTGTCGGAGCGCGGTCGGCCGGAAAGGCCGGCGGACCTGTCCGGCCACAACTGCCTGCTTCTGCGCTTCCCCGGCACCCAGCAATATCAATGGAGCGTGCTGGAGGGCGGCGAGCCGGTGAAGCTGCCGGTGTCTGGCCGCTTCGACGCCGACGACGGCGACGTGCTGACCGGCTGGGCGCTCGACGGGCGGGGCATCGCCATGAAGCCGCTGTGGGAGGTGGCCGAGCATCTCGCCAGCGGCGCGCTGGTGCCGGTGCTGCCGGATTATCCGCCTGAACCGGTGACGCTCGCCGTGCTCTACCCCCATCGCGCGCTGGTGCCGGCCAAGGTTCGGGCCTTTGCCGATCATATGGTTCCCAAGATAAAGGCGGCTCTGACGGCGATTTCTCCCCAGACGATCATATGATCGGTGGGCATATCATCAGGGGATCCCCCAACTGTCCGTCCGCGGGCCTTGGTCTGTTCACTGGACCGCTGCCGTATGTCGGTGTCGTGCCGTCATGTCACTTGAATTCATCTCCCGATGCCGTTTCTGTCGCGCTCGGGAATGGCTCTGTGCATCGATGATTTCATGGCTCTCACGCACCCGTCCGGCCCGACGCAGGGAAAGGGAGGGGGCATGTTTCTGTTCACAAAAAGCGCGAGCCACGAGCGGGCCAAGCTTGACGCACTGGACCGCTCACAAGCCGTGATCGAATTCGGCCTGGACGGCACCATCCAGACGGCGAACCGCTGTTTCCTCGATTTGATGAAGTATCGTCTGGATGAGGTCCAGGGACGGCATCACAGCATGTTTCTGACCAAGGCCGATTCCGCCGACCGATCCTATGCCGACTTCTGGGACAAGCTGCGGCGAGGAGAGCATCAGAGCGGCGAGTTCCGCCGGTTGGCCAGGGACGGCGGCGAGGTCTGGATCCAGGCCACCTACACCCCGATCCTGGATCCTTCCGGAAAGGTGTGGAAGGTGGTGAAATTCGCCACCGACGTGACGGAACAGCGCCGCCGCAACGCCGATTTCCGTGCCCAGATCGAGGCGATCAACCGGTCCCAGGCGGTGATCCAGTTCCGCACCGATGGAACCATCCTCGATGCCAACGAAAATTTCCTGAAGGCGGTGGGCTATCGCCTGGACGAGGTGGTCGGGCAGAAACACAGCATGTTCGTCTTTCCCGAACAGCGCGACACCGCTGACTATCGCGAATTTTGGACATCCTGCGCAGCGGGAATTCCATACCTCCCTCTACCGGCGGCGGATGAAGGATGGATCGGAGCTCTGGATCAATGCCAGCTACAATCCCATCCTCTCCGACACCGGCGAGGTGGTGAAGGTCGTCAATTTCGCCTCGAACGTGACGACCATGATCCACACACGGATGAAATCCATCGATTTCGCCAAGGAGACGGCACAGCAGGTCAGCACGGTCGCCGACGCGGTCGAGCAGATGTGCAGTTCCGCGACCCGGATTTCCACCGATATCCTGAAATCGAGCGAGGTGGTGGACGAGATCGACCGCCGCACCGCCGCTGCCGACAGCGCCACCGGCCGGTTGAACGAGGCGGCCGCCGCGATGGATGGCGTCGCCAAGTTCATCGACGCCATTGCCTCGCAGATCAAGCTTCTGTCGCTGAACGCCACCATCGAGGCGGCGCGGGCCGGCGAGGCCGGGCGCGGATTCGCGGTGGTGGCGACCGAGGTGAAGTCGCTGGCCGAACAGACCTCCGGAGCGACCGAGCGGATCGGCGTCGAGATCGTCGCCATGCAGGAGGTCGTCCGCCATGTGGTGGAGGCGCTGGGCAGCATCGCCACATCGGTCGGAAGCGTGAAATCCACCGTTCATGGCGTCACAGCCGGGGCAAAGGAACAGATGTCCCTGACCGCCGGCGTGGTGTCAAACATGCGTCAGGCCCAGAGCGGCGTCGAAGCGATCAACCACAATCTGGAAGAGATGCTGATCCGGGCGCGCTGATCCTCACAGACCGATCCTCACACCCCGCGCGACCGCACCAGCAGCACCCGCGCCTCGTCCGAGGCGCGCTGCAGGTGGGGCAGGAACTGCACCTCCATTTCCGGACAGGTGACGCGGGCGGCCTGGGCGCTGATGTTCATCGCGGCGACCACGCCGCCTGACGCCGTGCGGATCGGCACGGCGATGGAGCGCAGCCCCAGCTCCAGCTCCTGGTCCACCAGCGAGAAGCCGCGTTCCCGCACCCGCTCCAGCTCGCGCTTCAGCGGGTCGGGGGCGGTGATGGTGCGTTCCGTGTAGGGCTTCAGCGGCACCCGCGCCAGATAGGCGTCCAGCTCCGTCTCCGGCAGGGCCGCCAGCAGGATCCGGCCCATCGAGGTGCAGTAGGCCGGCAGGCGGCTGCCGACATTCAGCCCGACCGACATGATCCGCTTTGTCGCCGCCCGCGCGATATAGACGACGTCGTCCTCGTCCAGCACGGCGGCGGAGCAGGATTCCTGCACCGCCCCGCTGACCTGTTCGATCAGCGGATCGAGGATCGTCGCCAGCGGCGCCGACGACAGGAAGGAATAGCCCAGCGCCAGGATCTTCGGCTTCAGATGGAAGGTCCGGCCGTCCGATCCGGCATAGCCCAGCTGCATCAGCGTCAGCAGGCAGCGCCGCGCCGCCGCCCGTGGCAGGCCGGTGATCTTGGCGATGTCGGCGATGGTCAGGTTCGGCTCCCGCTCGGTGAAGGCGCGAATCACCGACAGGCCGCGGGCCAGCGAGGTCATGAAGTTCGGGTCGGACGCCTCCTCCGCCATGGCGGGCGATGCCTTGTCTGTGGCCCCGGCCCCAGTCTCGATGTCGGCCATATACGGGTCCCTTCCCCTAAGAACGATCCTGAGGGGTCAAATTAGGGCGATTACCGCGCAATAGCCAGGAAAAACGAACAGAATTGGCGCTGACTCCGTCGGCAGCGGAAATAGTTCGATGTGCCCGCAATTAGCCTTGCGGGTGTCTGGCATCTGGTATACCGTATCGATAATTCAAAACGACGCGCCACTCCCAAAGACTGGCATGGGCGATCATCCGAACGCTCGCACGAGCAACGCTCACGACAACAAGCGGCGCCGATGGCGTCGGCGCGCAAAGGGTCGGAAACGTGATGAACCGAGAAAGATTCAGTGTCGAACCGCTCGAACAGGGCATGAGTTTCAAGGCGAAGGCCTATCAGGCGCTGCGACAGGCGATCACGCAGATGAACATCTACGGCCAGAGCAGCGAGATCAGGTTGGATGAACGCCGGCTGTGCGAGGCGTTGGGCGTCAGCCGCACCCCGGTGCGGGAGGCAATGGCGCTGCTGGAACAGGAGGGGTTCATCCGCTCCCAACCGCGGCGCGGGATCTTCGTGGTGCGCAAGACGAAGGCCGAACTGGTGGAGATGATCACGGTGTGTGCCGCCCTGGAAGGCATGGCGGCACGCCTGTTCGTCGAGAACGCCACCACGGACAAGCTGGAACTCCTGCACGCCGCGTTCGACAAATACACGAAAGCCGAGTTGGCGGAGCATGTCGCCGAATATTCGGACGCCAACATCGTCTTCCACCAGAGCATCGTCCAGGCTTCGGGCTCCGCCCTGATCTCGGACCTGACCGACCGCTTCTTCATCCATATGCGTGCGATCCGGCGCGCGACGATGGGCATCGGCGACCGTGCCGACCAGTCCATCCACGAGCATCGGGACATCATCGAGGCGCTGGCCGCCCGCGATGCCGATCTCGCGGAACGCCGCGTCCGGGAACACACGCTCGGTCTCGCACAGTACGTGGAACGGCATTGCGCCTTCCTCGACTAACCGATCTTGAACCTTTTTGGAGCCTCGGGGAGGAGTCACCCATATGTCTACTGCGGCTGCAACGATCACTAAGAACCAGGCCACGGAAGCATCTGTTGTCGAAGACGCGCCGGCACTGACCGACGGCTTCCAGCTCGTCATCGACGCGCTCAAGCTCAACGACATCAACAACCTGTATGTCGTCCCCGGTATCCCGATCTCCGACCTGCTGCGCATGGCGCAGGCCGAGGGCATGCGGGTCGTCTCGTTCCGTCACGAACAGAATGCCGGCAACGCCGCCGCCATCGCCGGTTTCATGACCAAGAAGCCGGGCGTCTGCATGACGGTGTCGGCCCCGGGTTTCCTGAACGGCCTGACGGCGCTGGCGAACGCCACCACCAACTGCTTCCCGATGATCCTGATCAGCGGCTCGTCGGAGCGCGAGATCGTCGATCTCCAGCAGGGCGACTATGAGGAGATGGACCAGCTCGCCATCGCCAAGCCGCTCTGCAAGGCCGCCTTCCGCATCCTGCACGCCCAGGACATCGGCATCGGCGTGGCGCGCGCCATCCGCGCCGCCGTGTCGGGCCGTCCGGGCGGCGTCTATCTCGACCTGCCGGCCAAGCTGTTCTCGCAGGTGATGGACGCGGCCGAGGGTGCCAAGTCGCTGGTCAAGGTCGTCGATCCGACCCCGGCGCAGTATCCGTCGGCCGACGCGGTCAACCGCGCGCTCGACCTGCTGAAGGGCGCCAAGCGTCCGCTGGTGATCTTCGGCAAGGGCGCCGCCTATGCCCAGGCCGACGAGACGATTCGCTCCTTCGTCGAAAAGAGCGGCATCCCCTTCCTGCAGATGAGCATGGCCAAGGGCCTGCTGCCCGACACCCATCCGCAGTCGGCCGGCGCCGCCCGCTCGCTGGTGCTGCAGGAGGCCGACGTGGTCATGCTGGTCGGCGCGCGGCTGAACTGGCTGCTGTCGCACGGCAAGGGCAAGACCTGGGGCAAGCCCGGCTCCAAGAAGTTCATCCAGGTCGACATCGAGCCCAGGGAGATGGACAGCAACGTCGAAATCCATGCCCCGCTGGTCGGCGACATCGCCTCGGTCATGGAAGTGCTGCTGAAGGGCATCGACGGCGGCCTGACCCCGCCGGCCGACTGGATGGCCACCGTCGCGGCCAAGCGTGAGCAGAACGTCGCCAAGATGGCGCCGAAGCTGATGAGCAACGCCTCGCCGATGAACTTCCACGGTGCGCTGGGCGCTCTGCGCCGCGTTATCAAGGAGCGCCCCGACGCCATGCTGGTCAACGAGGGTGCCAACACCCTCGACCTCGCCCGCGGCATCATCGACATGTACGAGCCGCGCAAGCGCCTCGACGTCGGCACCTGGGGCGTGATGGGCGTCGGCATGGGCTACGCCGTCGCCGCGGCGGTGGAGAGCGGCAAGCCGGTTCTGGCGGTCGAGGGCGACAGCGCCTTCGGCTTCTCCGGCATGGAGGTGGAGACGATCTGCCGCTACAACCTGCCGGTCTGCATCGTCATCTTCAACAACAACGGCATCTATCGCGGGACCGACGTCAACCCGACCGGCGGGAACGACCCCTCGCCGATGGTCTTCGTCCCCGGCTCGCGTTACGACAAGATGATGGAAGCCTTCGGTGGCGTCGGCGTCCATGTCACCAACCCGGACGAGCTGTACCGCGCGGTCAGCGAGGCGATGGACAGCGGCCGTCCGACCCTGATCAACGCCGTCATCGACCCGGCCGCCGGCACCGAAAGCGGCAACATCGGCAGCCTCAATCCGACCAGCTCGGTCCGCAAGATGCCGTCCTAAAAAACAGCCGACCATCACGACTTTGAAAAAGCAGGGGGAGAGATACATGGGCAAGGCACTTCAGGGCGTGCGGATTCTCGACTTCACACATGTTCAGTCGGGACCGACCTGCACCCAGTTGCTCGCCTGGTTCGGCGCCGACGTCATCAAGGTCGAACGGCCGGGCGAGGGTGACATCACCCGCAGCCAGCTGCGCGACCTGCCGGACGCCGACAGCCTGTATTTCACCATGCTGAACCATAACAAGCGGTCCATCACCCTCGACACCAAGACGCCCAAGGGCAAGGAGGTGCTGGAGGCGCTGATCAAGACCTGCGACGTGATGGTCGAAAACTTCGCCCCCGGCGTGCTCGATCGCATGGGGTTCACCTGGGAACGCATCCAGGAACTGAACCCCGCGATGATCGTCGCGTCGGTCAAGGGCTTCGGGCCGGGGCCGTTCGAGAACTGCAAGGTGTACGAGAATGTCGCCCAGTGCGCGGGCGGTGCGGCCTCGACCACCGGTTTCGACGACGGCCCGCCGATGGTCACCGGCGCCCAGATCGGCGACAGCGGCACCGGCCTGCATCTGGCGCTCGGCATTGTCACCGCCCTCTACCAGCGCAAGGAGACCGGCCGCGGCCAGAAGGTGCTGGCCGCCATGCAGGACGCCGTGCTGAACCTGTGCCGCGTCAAGCTGCGCGACCAGCAGCGCCTGGCCAACGGCCCGATGAAGGAATACCCGCAATACCCGAACGGCGAGTTCGGCGACACGGTGCCGCGCGCCGGCAATGCGTCGGGCGGCGGCCAGCCGGGCTGGATCCTGAAGTGCAAGGGCTGGGAGACCGATCCCAACGCCTACATCTACTTCATCGCCCAGGCTCCCGTCTGGAAGTCGATCTGCAAGGTCATCGGCAAGGAGGAGTGGATCACCGATCCCGACTACGCCACCCCGGTGGCCCGCCTGCCGCGCCTGATGAGCATCTTCGCCACCGTCGAGGAGTGGACCAAGACCCTGACCAAGTTCGAGGTCATGGACCTTCTCAACAAGTACGACATTCCCTGCGGCCCGATCCTGTCGATGAAGGAAATCGCCGAGGACAAGTCGCTCTACGAGACCGGCACGCTGGTCGAAGTGGAGCATCCGACCCGCGGCAGCTACTTGACGGTCGGCAACCCGATCAAGCTGTCCGACAGCCCGACGGAGGTCACCCGCTCCCCCCTGTTGGGTGAGCACACCGACGAAATCCTGCGCGACGTGCTCGGTTTCAGCGAGCGTGAGATCGTCGACATCCATGACAGCGGCGCCATCGGCGTCGTCGAGCGGCTGGCGGCGGAGTAACAGTCTCCGCGTCCTTCCCAGCCCTCCCCGCTTCGGCGGGAGAGGGTGGGGGAGGGCCGGCACCCGATATTTGAAAAGCCTGCCGATTTTTAAAAACCCCGTTTCCCCTCTTCCCGACCGTCCCCTTCCCGGTCGCTCAAGAGCCGAAGCGGGAGCCGAAGCCCGGACTTTTAAAAATCCGCCGCCCGTCAGCCGAAGAATTTCCGGCTCCCCGCGGCCTCCAAAAAACAATTCCCGACTGGGACAGAGACGAAAACCATGAACATTCACGAGTATCAGGCCAAGGAACTGTTGCGAGGGTACGGCGTCGCCGTTCCGCGCGGCGGCGTGGCCTTCACCCCGGAAGAGGCTGCATCGGTCGCCCGCGAACTCGGCGGTCCGGTCTGGGTGGTGAAGTCGCAGATCCATGCCGGCGGCCGCGGCGCCGGCCGGTTCCAGGACAATCCGGGCGGCAAGGGTGGCGTCCGCGTCGTCAAGTCGGTCGAGGAGGTCGCCGCCAACGCCGCCGAGATGCTGAACCATGTGCTGGTGACCAAGCAGACCGGCCCGGCCGGCAAAGAGGTCAAGCGCCTCTATGTCGAGGAAGGTGCCGACATCAAGCGCGAGCTGTATCTCGGCCTGCTGATCGACCGCGCCACCGGCCGCGTCACCATCATCGCCTCGACCGAAGGCGGCATGGAGATCGAAGAGGTCGCCCACAACAGGCCGGAGAAGATCGTCAAGGTCGCGGTCGACCCGGCCACCGGCATCCAGGGCCACCACACCCGCAAGGTCGCCTTCGCGCTGGGTCTTGAGGGCAAGCAGGTGGGATCCGCCGCCAAGTTCATCCAGGCCGCCTACAAGGCGTTCACCGAGCTGGACTGCGCCATCGTCGAGATCAACCCGCTGATCGTCACCGGCGCCGGCGACATCCTGGCGCTCGACGCCAAGATGAGCTTCGATGACAACGCGCTGTTCCGCCACAAGGACGTGGCCGCCCTGCGCGACGAGGCGGAAGAGGATCCGGCGGAGATCGAAGCCGCCAAGCATGAGCTGAACTACGTCAAGCTCGACGGCAACATCGGCTGCATGGTCAACGGTGCCGGCCTGGCGATGGCCACCATGGACATCATCAAGCTGTACGGTGCCGAGCCGGCCAACTTCCTCGACGTCGGCGGCGGCGCCACGAAGGAGCGCGTCACCGCGGCCTTCAAGCTGATCCTGTCCGACAGCGCGGTCGAAGGCATCCTGGTCAACATCTTCGGCGGCATCATGCGCTGCGACGTGATCGCCGAGGGCGTGGTCGCCGCGGCCCGCGACGTGAAGCTGCATGTGCCGCTGGTGGTCCGGCTGGAAGGCACCAACGTGGCGCTCGGCAAGCAGATCCTGGCCGACTCCGGCCTGCCGATCCTGTCCGCCGACAATCTGGACGACGCAGCCAAGAAGATCGTCGCCGCCGTGAAGAAGGAGGCCGCGTGAAATGGCTGTTCTCGTCGACAAGAACACGAAGGTGATCTGCCAGGGCTTTACCGGCGCCCAGGGCACCTTCCACTCCGAGCAGGCCATCGCCTACGGCACCAGGATGGTCGGCGGCGTCACGCCCGGTAAGGGCGGGGCCAAGCACCTCGACCTGCCGATCTTCGACACCGTCGCCGAGGCGGTCGAGAAGACCGGCGCCAACGCCTCCGTGATCTACGTGCCGCCGCCCTTCGCCGCGGACGCGATCCTGGAGGCCATCGACGCCGAAATCCCGCTGGTGGTCTGCATCACCGAAGGCATCCCGGTGCTGGACATGGTCCGCGTCAAGCGCGCGCTCGACGGCTCCCAGAAAAATGGAGTTGGGACCCGCCTGATCGGGCCGAACTGCCCCGGCATCATCACGCCGGACGAGTGCAAGATCGGCATCATGCCGGGCCACATCCACAAGCGCGGCAAGATCGGCATCGTCTCGCGCTCCGGCACGCTGACCTATGAGGCGGTGGCGCAGACCACGGCGGCCGGCCTGGGCCAGACCACCTGCATCGGCATCGGCGGCGACCCGGTCAACGGCACCAACTTCGTCGACAGCCTGGAGCTGTTCGTGAAGGACCCGGAGACCGAGGGCATCATCATGATCGGCGAGATCGGCGGCGACGCCGAAGTCCGCGGCGCCGAGTTCATCAAGGCGTCGGGCACCAAGAAGCCGGTCGTCGGCTTCATCGCCGGCCGCACGGCTCCTCCGGGCCGCCGCATGGGCCATGCCGGCGCGGTGATCTCCGGCGGCAACGACACCGCCGACTTCAAGATCGACTTCATGAAGTCGGTCGGCATCGCCGTCGCCGACAGCCCCGCCAGCCTGGGCTCCACCATGCAGGCGATCTTCAAAGGGTAACCAGTCCCCCGCGGGACCGCCGTCCGCGACGGTCCCGCGGCCTTAGCCAAGCCTTCTGTCACTCACGCCATCAGCCGCAACAGACAGGCGCAACCAACGCGCCGGACCCCGAGGGAGATGGGACATGAAAGCGCAAGCCCAAAACAGCATCCTGGCTCGCCGCATCATCCACGACGACCCCAGCGAGGGCGCCGCGGCCATCATCAAGACCGCGATCATCGAGACGCCGCGGGTCAAGAACGACAACGGCAAGGACGCCAAGGCCGAGCGCGGCCAAGTGGTGCAGTCGCTGTGCCGCGCGCTGAACATCCTGACGATCCTCGGCTCCAACGATGGTCCGATGACGCTGACCGAACTGTCGGAAGCCGCGAACCTGTCGCCCTCCACCACCCATCGCCTGCTGACGACCCTGCAGTACGAGCGCTATGTCCGCTTCGACCAGAGCGCGCGCGGCTGGGTGGTCGGCGTCCAGGCCTACATGACCGGCGCCAACTTCCTGAAGACCCGCAATCTGGTCGACGTCGCCCGTCCCCGCATGCGCCGTCTGATGGAGGAGAGCAGCGAGATCGTCAATCTGGCGGTCGAGGAGAATGGCGAGGCGCTCTATCTCGCCCGCGTCGGCGGTCCGCGCGCCGCCCAAGTGGCGGTGCCGCAGGCCGACCGCACGCTGCTGCACTGTTCCGCCGTCGGCAAGGCGCTGCTGGCCGGCATGCCCGAGACCAAGGTGCAGACCATCGTCACCCAGCGCGGCATGCGCCAGTTCACCCGCAGCACCCTGTCGTCGTTGCCGGCGCTGTACCGCGACCTGACGTTGGTGCGTACCCGCGGCTATGCCCTGGACCAGGAGGAGCGGGTGTCCGGCCTGCGCTGTGTCGCCGCCCCGATCTTCGACGAGAATTCCCGTGTGATGGGCGCCCTGTCGCTGTCCGGCTCCAGCCGGCGCATCGAGGACGCGCGGCTGCGCGCCCTGGGCGAAATGGTCAAGCGCGCCGCCGCCGCGGTGACGCAGGAACTGGGCGGCCGCGTGCCGGTTCACAACTGACCCAGCCCTGACACGGACAAAGAACGCCTAGAGCAAAAGAACGCCAAAAGCTGACGGCAGGTGGTGCACGTTGGCATTCCTCCCTGGCGCACTCAGGGCCGCATTCCTCACGGGATGCGGCCTTTTTTCTTGAGAAAAGAATGGTTTCCACGGAATGGAAAAGCGTATTTTTTCTCGGGAAAACTGGCGGCGCCCGTGCAATTGTCTGCTTCGGGAAAGGCGTTCCTTTCTCATCGGGCGGATGTGTTGTTTTGCATGTTCGCGCTTCTCTCGGAGACTGGCCGTGCTGTGTGCAGCACGGCCATTTTTTTGCCTTTTCCGCAGGGCGAAATCGGATCCATCGCCGCGTGGACTGGCCGTCCGCCGCGACGACAGAGTGCCCCCCAGACCTTTCACCAGAACAGCGCAGGGGAGCGATCCGAATGGCAGAGTCCAGACAGATGACGGCGATCGAGGTGAGCCAGCCCGGCAAGCCGGAGGTGCTGGTTCCGGCGAAGCGTCCGGTTCCCGATCCGGCGCCCGGCGAGCTCCGCATTGCCGTCCAGGCAGCCGGCGTCAACCGGCCGGACGTGCTCCAGCGGCTCGGCAAATACAACCCGCCGCCGGGCATCACCGACATCCCCGGACTGGAGGTCGCCGGCACCGTCGATGCGCTGGGCGCGGGAGTCGAGGGTTGGCAGGTCGGCGATCCGGTTTGCGCCTTGCTGGCCGGCGGCGGCTATGCCGAGTATTGCGTGGTGCCGGCGGCGCAATGCCTGCCGATTCCGGACGGCCTGTCGATGGCCGAGGCGGCGGCCCTGCCCGAGACCTTCTTCACCGTCTGGTCGAACGTGTTCGAGCGCGGCGCGCTCCAGCCCGGCGAGGCGCTGCTGGTCCATGGCGGCACATCCGGCATCGGCACCACGGCGATCCAGCTGGGGGCCGCCTTCGGCGCGCGGGTCTTCGCCACCGCCCGTGGGGCGGAGAAATGCGGTGCCTGCGTCCGGCTGGGGGCCGAGCGCGCCATCGACTATGCCGAGGAGGATTTCGTCGCGGTGGTCAAGGAGGCCACCGGCGGGGCCGGCGTCAATGTGGTGCTGGACATCGTCGGCGGCGATTACGTCGCCCGCAGCATCGACGCGCTGGCGGTCGAGGGCCGCTATGTCTGCATCGGCTTCGTCCGCGGCGCCACGGCCACCGTGAACTTCTTCCCGGTGATGGCCAAGCGGCTGGTGCTGACCGGTTCCACCCTGCGGGCGCGGCCGGTCGTCTACAAGCAGGCGGTGGCCGACCAGCTGAAGGCCCGCGTCTGGCCGCTGGTGGCGGCCGGTACGGTCAAGCCCGTCGTCCACGAGGTCTTCCCGCTCGCGCAGGCCGCCGACGCCCACCGGCTGATGGAGAGCAACCAGCATGTCGGCAAGCTGGTGCTGACGGTGGGGTGAAAACCTCCCTCTCCCGCCCCAGTAATTCCCTCTCCCCCCTGGGGAGAGGGGTAGGGTGAGGGGGGCGCGCGGCGAGGATTTGCAAGCATCGCGCAGTCCCCGTTCCCCACCGAATTCACCCTCTGCATCCCCCTCACCCCGACCCTCTCCCCGGGGGGGAGAGGGGGATTTTCCCCAAAGGCCGCCGCACCCTCAATCCAGCATCGGCAGCCCGGTCTCGATGCGGACCAATGCGGCCAGCAGCGGGGCGCCGATGTCGCGGCGGACGAAGTTGCTGGCCTTCTCCGCCGCGTTGATCGCCAGCTGGAAGGTCCGGCGCCAGCGGTCGTCGTTGTAGAAGGCTTTCTCCGCCTTGGCCCGCTGCGCCAGCAGGCCGGGCCGGCGGCCGGCGGCATCGTCCACCAGCTTGTTCAGGCGGTTCATCAGGTCGCTGGCGACGGTCGGCTCTCCCCGCTTCATCGCCGCCTCGATCAGCTCGGCATAGGCTTCGCCGCGGGTGTCGATGTCCGTCACCTGGTTGGCATAGGCGACGGCCATGCCCGCCTCGCCGCGCTTGGCCAGCCGTCCCAGCACCGCCGGAATCGTCCAGGGATTCTCGTCCTGCACGGTGCTGAGCAGGCCGAGCGCCAGCTTCGGCTCGCCGATGTCGGCCGCCGCCACCGCCAGCTCCGGCGGGCAGCAGTCGCCGCGGGTTTCCTTGAACTTGGAGAACTGCGTCTCGACCGTGTTCAG
>NZ_BADK01001065.1 GCF_000333595.1 Azospirillum sp. B506 | reverse complement strand
CCGGCAGTTGGGCCTACCGGCGGAAGATCGCTGCCGGGGAACAGGTGGAATGTCCCGGTCTTCGCCGCGCTCAGCCTCGTCGGCGGACTTATCGGTGCACTTCTTCTTCGGCCGCCGATGCCGATGAACGCGGCGGCGATTGCCAATGGCTATGCCGGCGCCATCGGGGTCAAGCGGGTCGATCCGAAGCTGCTGAAGACGGTCGTGGTCCTCATCGGTGCCATGCTGACCCTGTACTTCTTTGCGAAGGGAGCCTGATCCGATCGGGCGGAATCCGGCTCCGCAATCTCTCCGGTGCCCCCACATTCCGCATTGACATACGGTATGTGGTATACCAAACTCCAGACACAGTTTGCGCGACAGACTGTTGGATGCCGCTGCAAAGCAACCGGTCAGCCGATGGATGCGGCCGGTGTGGGCAGGCTGGCGTCGTACAGCCCCACAGCATTCAAAAAGTGAAATCGGGGGAGAGGGGAATCCGGCATGAAGATCTGCATTTACGGATCCGGGGCCATCGGCGGCTATCTCGGCGTTCGCCTGCATCAGGCTGGCGCCGAAGTCAGCCTGGTGGCGCGTGGTGCGCATCTGGCGGCGATGCGCGAGAACGGCGTCACCTTGCTGATGGGGGAGGAGAAGACCGTCGTCCATCCCCGCTGCACCGACAACCCGGCCGAACTCGGCCCGCAGGATTATGTGATCGTCGCGTTGAAGGCCCACTCCGTCCCCGGTGTCGTGCCTGCGATGCAACCGCTGCTGGGGGACGACACCGCCGTCGTCACCGCGGTCAACGGCATTCCCTATTGGTATTTCTACGGCACCGGCGGTGAGTTCGACGGCCGTACGCTGGAGACCGTCGACCCCGGTTCGGTCCAGTGGAAGGGCCTGGGTCCGCAGCGCGCCATCGGCTGCGTCGTCTATCCGGCGACCGAGGTGGTGGAGCCGGGCGTCATCCAGCATGTCTATGGCGACAAATTCTCCCTCGGCGAGCCGGACGGCTCGAAGTCGGACCGCGTCGTCGCCCTGTCGAAGGCGATGGAGGCCGGCGGCCTGCGCGCGCCGGTGCTCGACCGCATCCGCGACGAGATCTGGCTGAAGCTGTGGGGCAACCTCTGCTTCAACCCGATCAGCGCGCTGACCCACGGCACGCTGGAGGTCATCTGCGGCGATGCCGACACCCGCGCCGTCGCTAAGGCGATGATGCTGGAGGCCAAGGACATCGGCGACAAGCTGGGCGTCCATTTCCGCGTCGATGTGGAGCGCCGCATCAACGGCGCCGCCGCGGTGGGCGCGCACAAGACCTCGATGCTCCAGGATCTGGAGCGTGGCCGGCCGATGGAGATCGACCCGCTGCTGTCGGTGGTGCAGGAGATGGGCCGCATGGTGGGCGTGCCGACGCCGACCATCGACGTGGTGCTGGCGCTGGTGAAGCAGCGCGGCGAGACCGCCGGCTGCTACAGCCGGCCGCAGCCCGCGGCTTCCGCCCGCACTCCGGAAGCGGTGGCGGCCCAATAACCAAGTCAGGGCAACCAAAGTCAGGCGACGCGGCCGGCGCAAACCCGGACAGGGTCCGCGCCGGCCGCCTCAAGGGGGGTGGAGCGTCATGAAGGTCGAGGACATTCTCCGCAAGAAGGGTACGCGCATCGGCATGGTGCGCATCAATGAAACGGTGACCACGGCGCTGCGCCTGATGAAGGCGGAGAACACCGGTGCGCTGGTGGTCAAGGACGTCTGCCGCACCGAAGGCAACACGGTGGTCGGCGTCATTTCCGAACGCGATGTCGTCCGCGCGCTGGTCGACCGCGGTCCCGCCATCCTGGAGCAGGCGGTGTCGGCGCTGATGACGCGCGATCCCTATTGCTGCAGCCCGTCGGATTCCGTGCGCCATGTGCTGAGCCTGATGGACGAACACGGCATCCGCCACGTCCCGGTGCTGGAAGGCTCGACCCTGGTCGGCGTCGTCAGCGTCCGCGACCTGATCCGCCGCCAGTTGGAGGAGTTGTCGGACGAGGGGCTGCCGGTGGCCGCCGCCACGTCCTCTGCCACGGCATCGGAAGGCTGGGATTTCCCGGTCGTCGCCAACCAGTGAGTGCTGCGGGTGGGGCCGGCACGCATTCGCCGCCCCACCTGACCTGCCGCTTCGGCGCTTGCCCGCCCTGATCCGGCCCTGGCCCGGAAGCGGGCAGATTTTGCCCGCCGCCAAGGCCGGCCTTCGAAAGCAAACGACATGAAGATCGCGATACCCAGGGAGCGCCGCCCGGGCGAGCGCCGCGTCGCCGCGTCTCCCGAAACCGTCAAGAAATTCAAAACCCTCGGTCTGGATGTGGTGGTGGAGAGCGGGGCCGGTCTCGGTTCCAGCATCACCGACGCCGCGTTCGAGGCGGCGGGGGCCGCCATCGCCGCCGATGCCGTGTCCGCCCTGGCCGATGCCGACATCGTGCTGAAGGTGCAGCGGCCGCTGATCGCGGCAGAGGGTGGTGAGGACGAGCTGGCGCTGATCCGTAAGGGCGCGCTGCTGTTCGCCATCCTCAATCCCTACAACAGCCGCGACCATGTGAAGGTCTATGCCGATGCCGGCGTGAACGCCTTCGCCATGGAGTTCATGCCGCGCATCACCCGTGCCCAGGTCATGGACGTGCTGTCCTCCCAGGCCAACCTCGCCGGCTACAAGGCCGTCGTCGATGCCGCCAGCGAGTATGGCCGCGCCTTCCCGATGATGATGACCGCCGCCGGCACCGTACCGCCGGCCCGTGCCTTCATCATGGGTGTCGGCGTCGCCGGCCTGCAGGCCATCGCCACCGCCAAGCGCCTCGGCGCCATCGTCTCGGCCACCGACGTGCGCCCGGCGGTGAAGGAGCAGGTGCAGTCGCTGGGCGGCAGCTTCGTCGCCGTCGAGAACGAGGAGTTCAAGCAGGCGGAGACCGCCGGCGGCTACGCCAAGGAGATGTCCGACGACTACAAGCGCCAGCAGGCCGCCCTGGTCGCCGAGCACATCAAGAAGCAGGACATCGTCATCACCACCGCGCTGATCCCCGGCCGCAAGGCGCCGATCCTGGTGACGGCGGAGCATGTCGCGTCGATGAAGCCGGGTTCGGTGATCGTCGATCTGGCGGTGGAGCAGGGCGGCAACGTCGAGGGCGCCAGGCTGGGCGAGGTGGTGACCACGGCCAACGGCGTGAAGATCGTCGGCCATGCCAACTACGCCAGCCGCATCGCCGAGAGCGCGTCGCTCTTGTACGCCAAGAACCTGCTGGCGCTGCTGACGTCGCTGCACGGCAAGGAGACGGGCGTGACCGTCAACTGGGACGACGAGATCGTCAAGGCCATCGCGCTGACCCGCGACGGCGCCATCGTGCATCCTGCCTTCGCGGACGCCCGCGAAGCGCAACCCGCGTGAGGAGGCGGATCCCATGGAACACCCGGATCCCGCAAGCAACATCGCCGCGTTCCGCCAGACCCTGGCGGCGCTGACCAATCAGGTCGATGCCCTGGCCGTGCAGGTGGCGCAGCTGTCGCCGGTCCCGGTGACCGAAGCCGCCAGCCATGGCAGCTTCTTCGTCACCGGCCTGACCGTGCTCGTTCTGGCCTGCTTCGTCGGCTACTACGTCGTCTGGCGCGTCACCCCGGCCCTGCATTCGCCGCTGATGGCCGTCACCAACGCCGTGTCCTCGGTCATCATCGTCGGCGCGCTCGTCGCCGCCGGCCCGGCCGGGTTCGGCTTCTCCAAGGTCCTGGGATTCCTCGCCGTCATCCTGGCATCCGTCAACATCTTCGGCGGCTTCCTGGTGACCCAGCGCATGCTCTCCATGTTCAAGAAGAAGGGCAAGTAAGACCATGGAAACCTGTCGGCCCTCTCATCA
>NZ_BADK01001066.1 GCF_000333595.1 Azospirillum sp. B506 | reverse complement strand
GCGGCCGACGGTGACGCAAAGGCAGGCCAGCGTCGTCAGCTGGGTGGTGAAGGCCTTGGTGGAGGCGACGCCGATCTCCGGACCCGCCATGGTGTAGAGCACCGCGTCGGATTCGCGCGCGATGGTGCTTTCCGGCGCATTGACGATCGACAGGATCTTCTGGCCCTGGCGCTTGCAATAGCGCAGCGCCTCCAACGTATCCAGCGTCTCGCCCGACTGCGAGATGAACAACGCGATGCCGCCCGGCGGCAGCGGTGCCTCGCGATAGCGGAACTCCGAGGCGATGTCGACCTCGACCGGAATGCGGGCCAGCGTCTCGAACCAGTATTTGGCGACGAAGCCGGCGTAATAGGCGGTGCCGCAGGCGACGATGGTCAGCTTGGATGCGCCGGCCAGATCGAAGGGGAAGTCCGGCAGGGAGAACGTGCCGGTTTCCGGGTTGATGTAGGCGTTCAGCGTGTCGCCGATGACCTGCGGCTGCTCGTAGATTTCCTTGAGCATATAGTGGCGGTAGCCGTCCTTGCCGATCAGCGCGCCGGAGACGGCGGTGGTCTTCACCGGACGCTCCACCACCGCATCCGATGCGTCGTGGACGATGGCGGCGGTGCGGCTGACCTCGACCCAGTCCCCGTCCTCCAGATAGCAGATGCGGTTGGTCAGCGGCGCCAGCGCGAAGGCGTCCGATGCCAGATACATCTCGCCCTCGCCATAGCCGACGGCCAGCGGCGTGCCATGGCGGGCGCCGATCATCAGCTCATGCTCGCCGGCGAAGATCAGCACCAGGGCGAAGGCGCCGGTGAAGCGCTTGAAGGCGGCGGCCGACGCCTGGACCGGCGTCATGCCGTGCTTTTCCAGGTAGTAGGTGACGAGGTGGACGATCACCTCGGTGTCGGTGGCGCTTTCGAAGACATAGCCGTGGCCGGTCAGCTCGTCCTTCAACTCCTGGTAATTCTCGATGATGCCGTTGTGGACGACGGCGACGCGCTTGGTGGCGTGCGGGTGGGCGTTGTTCTCGGTCGGGCCGCCATGGGTGGCCCAGCGGGTGTGGCCGATGCCGACCGTGCCGGACAGCGGCTGGTCGCGCAGCCTCATGTCCAGGTTGACCAGCTTGCCCTCGGCGCGGCGGCGCTCGATATGGCCGTTCACCAGGGTGGCGACACCCGCGCTGTCATAGCCGCGGTATTCGAGCCGGCGCAGGCCCTCCACCAGCCGGGGGGATGCGTCGTGAATGCCGTTGATGCCGATGATGCCGCACATGGACCTGATGCTCCTGAAAAGATGCCGACCGGAGAGAAGACCCGAACCGACCTTACGCCTTTTTCGCTTTCTCGTTTTGCTTCCGTTCGCGGAAACGCTTTGCCCAGCCGGCGTACGCCTTCTGGCTGCCGCGGGCGACCACCAGCGCGTCGGCCTCGACCGCCATCGTCACCACGCTGCCGGCGCCGACGATGGCGCCGTCGCCGATGACCACCGGGGCGACCAGCGCGCTGTTCGAGCCGATGAAGGCCCCGGCGCCGATCTCCGTCCGGAACTTCCCGAAGCCGTCGTAATTGCAGGTGATGGTGCCGGCGCCGATGTTGGCCTTGGCGCCGACGCGGGCGTCGCCGATGTAGGTCAAATGGTTGGCCTTGGCCCCGGCCTCGATCACCGCGTTCTTCACCTCGACGAAGTTGCCGATATGGGCGTCCGGGCCGATTTCCGCCCCCGGCCGCAGCCGGGCGAACGGACCGATGACGGCGCCGCTGTCGATGCGGACGCCTTCCAGATGGCAGTAGGGCTTGATCTCCACCCGGTCGCCGACCGTCACCCCGGCGCCGAAGAAGCAGCCGGGACCGACGACCACGTCGCGGCCGAGCCTGGTGTCGACGCTGAAGAAGGTGCTGTCGGGGTCGATCAGGGTGGCGCCATTGTCCATCGCCGCCTTGCGCAGGCGGCGCTGCAGCAGCTTTTCCACCTCCGCCAGTTCGGCGCGGGAATTGACGCCGACCACTTCGGCCGGGGCGGCCTCGACCACGGCGCAGGCCATGCCGGCGCGGCGCGCGATCTGGACCACGTCGGTCAGGTAATATTCGGACTTGGCATTGTCGTTGCCGACATTGCCGATCAGGTCGAACATGCGGGCGCCGTCGAACGCCATCAGGCCGGCGTTGCACAGCCCGACCGCGCGCTCCTGCTCGCTGGCGTCGAGATACTCGACGATCTTCTCCAGCCCGCCGCGGGCGTTCAGGATCAGGCGGCCATAGGCGCCGGGATCCTCGGGCCGCATGCCCAGCACCACCACCGCCGGGTCGCTCGCCTGCCGGCGTGCCTGTACCAGGGCGCGCAGCGTGTCCGGCGTGACCAGCGGCGTGTCGCCGTACAGCACGATGACGTCGCCGGTGAAGCCCTCCAGCAGGCCGAAGGCGGCGCGCACGGCGTCGGCGGTTCCGCGCTGTTCATGCTGGACCGCGGTGGGGTAGGGGGCGACGGCGGCAGCCACGCTGTCCATGCCGGGACCGACGACCACGACGACATGGTCGGGGTCGAGCGCCTTCACCGCGGCCAGCACATGCCCGACCATCGGCCGGCCGGCCACCCGGTGCAGCACCTTGGGCAGATCGGATTTCATGCGCGTGCCCTTGCCGGCGGCGAGGATCACACAGGCGAGCGGACGATGAGCCATGGTGGTGTTCCTGGTCGAACCTTGCGTGGATGAAGAGACGTGTGGATGGAGAAACCGGTTTGGGCAAGCGCCGTACTAGAGCGGTGATAGGTTAAGACATCACTGTCAGGACCGGCGACGCTTCTTCCGGAGTGGGCATCGCACCATCCGCAATTCCGAGAGTGGTGTGCCACAGCACGCGAAGGAAGCCCAAGTCAACTTTTGTTTCAATCTGCAATAAACAAATGTTTCCAACAGGTTACCATCTCATTTTTCCTGGGCTTCCCGTCGGTGGATCTCAAGCTTCGCGACGGCTGCGTCCGCACCGTGTCGCCGGCCCGCCCGACAGGCGCAAATCTCGTAACTTTTCAGGGACATGTGTCCGGTGATGGCCGCGCTCTCCAGAGCCGAACAGCAGGACTCCGCAAGCCATGGGAATCGTGACCTTTCAGTTCTGGATGTGCTGCGATTGCCAAATCTACGGCATTGGAAAATCCTATTCTGTTCCAGTGCTGTTCGGAACCGGGGTTAACCAGTATTGGTACGGAGGTAGCGTTTCTCTTCCACCCCGTCAACTCGGCCTTTAGGTCCGCGTGTCACGGTACCCACAGCCGGGTATCGATCTTTTTTCTGGGTACTCTGGATCGCGGACCCGTCATAGTCATCCCACCGCATCGTGATGAGGTCCGATGACCTCCGGCCGGTGTGGAGGGTCATCGTCACGGCCCGGCGCAGAGGCTCCTTGACGTGGGTGAGGCGGAATCGACCGCCGGGTTCCGATCGATTTGGGACCGGGCATCCACGCCGGCGGACGACCGTTCGCCCGTTGCCGCCCGTGCGAGCAATCAGCTTTCTACCATCGATTATTCTGCTGCAGAAGAAAAAGAAAGGGTCATTTGTTTGTTGCGTTCGCTTCTGCCGAGCGCATGTCGCATGTATTCCTGTTCCAGGCCAGCCTGCTTAGCGACCTTGCCAAGATTCAAGCGCTTGAGGAGATCGACGGTGATTGGCCGCTTGTCATTCCAGAATGTCATGGAAGACAGCAGATTTTGCGCCTCCTTGGACATAAGAAGACGATGCAATAGGTGCGCCTCTTCTTCCGACCAACACGCAAGGAAGTAGACCGTATCGTCGAAGACGACAGGCTTGCCACTGTCCGATGGACCGACAACCTTGAATTCCAGGTTCTTGTAGAATCCGGAGATCGCAACCTTCCATGGCATGAATGTGTAGTCTCCGACGCCAAATATTGAAAACTCCGGTTTTCCTTTGTAAATGGAGCTTGCCCTTGCGTTCAATTGAGAAGAGTTTTCCTGCAAGTATGACCATGTTTTTGGAGCGGATTCCGATATGTAAGAGGTGGAGTCTCCAATGCTCCTCTGTGTGACGATCATATATTTTTTCCGTTCTTTCTTGCGTTTGCCGCCCAGATCGGAACTCTTGAGCATCGGGTAAAGAAGGGAATCCTCTATATCGATTTCTTCGTCATTGCCATTTAGAAATTCTGAGCCTGTATAGGTCAGTTCCATAATCCGAGAGCAGTCATGCTTGATGCCCGACCGCCATACATAATGCGGATCGTTTCCACACAAATGACGGTTCTCCAGGTAGCCGTCGACGTCCGAGACCATCATGCCGTCATGGAAGCCGATTTTATTCTCTGGAATGCGGCTATCTAAACTATCGAATACTGCACAATCATTCGCGTGCCCTTCCGGGGCGATTTCAAGTACGAAGAAGCAAGCATCCACGGCGGCGCCAAATGAAGCCATGGCGTCAATCGCGTAGATCGCGGCCCGATTTACCGGAAGTTTGTTCCGCCAGGCATGGCTCAGGATTTTCCGCGCCACAGACGTCTTGCAGAGCATGGCGATGGCGCCATGGCGGCCGTTCAGCCAATCCAGGTTCCGGAGGATCATCCACTCCGAGATATCGAAGTTGCTTTTGCCCATGATGGCATCGAGGCCGGCATAGCCGTGGAAATTTGACTTCTTTGGCAAATTCGAGCTCTGGATTGCTCCAAGCGCGGCGCTTGTCACCCACGGATAATTCCCAGTGATCAGCAATGGTTCCTGTAGCTTCTCTATTTCCGACGACCAATCCGTCTCGAAGAAATTGCAATTTGAAATTGTTATGTTGTCAAGCGATCCCTTTTTCTTCAGTATTCTTTCTTTCAGGTAAGCGACATACTGTTCATTTACTTCTCCAGCCAGGATTGTTGCGCCGGGAAAGGCATCGTCCGCTGCGATGACGAAAGCCCCTCTTCCGCAGGTCAGTTCGACGACCGAAGCGGGATCGAGACCTGTTTCTTTCAGTACGGTGAGGGCTTTGCTGGCCAATTCGTCCGGTGTCTGAAAATCGCCGAACTCGCATGTAGTCTTCGCCTTTCTCGGCGCCATGAAACCACCTATCCGATGCGCAAAATACCGGGAACCAAGCCAGCATGGTCGATAGCCCGACGATATTGGAGCCGCCATTGTAGCGCATTGGATATGGTAAGGTAGCCCTCGTTCGGGCGCTTCGCCATGAGTTCCTCCGCGATCCTTTGCGCCTCTATGTCGTCAACGGGAAGATTCCGGTCGGCCATGAAGGCGATCAGATCCTCTTCGTTGCCGTCACGGTCAAGGATCTCGCATATGCCGCGGGTCATTTGATAGTCGGTAGTGCGTTCGCGATTGATGAAAATCGTGTGCATGATATTAAGCAATCCGGTCCGTGCCGTATGATCGTCAATCTTATCGTAAACGAATATGATGAGATGGTAACCAAGCCCGAATATCTTCTGTCTGGCTGATTTGTAGGGACACGATGACTGTGGCTACTTGAAGCTTGTCACTTTCATGTCGACTTCAAGCTCAGGGAAATCTATTTCCGACGCGGAATTGCCTTGATTAAATTTATAGTTCGCCAGCAGGTAATTCGTAAGTTTGTGTTCCAAGTAAGTTCCTATTGCCTTTCCATCCGTAACTCCAAATAAGGAAGGCTCGGCAATGACGCTTTTTGTTTTGGTGAATTGAGCGGCCTCACGGCATAGGATATCCATGGTGAGCGGTATCTTTTCCGGATATACCAGCATATCTCCTGGTCCTGTGTGGATGTGACTTGGGTAATTTGGTGAAATCGAAGCTGGGTGGCGGAGGCGATGCCAAAAGTCGGGTTGGAACCAATTTTATTGGATGTATGACAATCGCTTCAACTTCCAGGTGGGGAATTGGATAGGGCACTCCAGAATCAATCTGACAACAAGCAACATCTATAATGCGCATATTCGCTCCCTGGACGATCCGTGCCGGGGCACTGATCCGAAGCGGCGATGAAACGATCAGGGGTAGACGCTTCGGGCTGGCCCTGGACAATCGTCGGAGCCTGCCGGGCCTGACGTGTCGGCGCTGGGTTGCGGCCATGCGGGTGGTTGACCGGCGCGGCTCCATGCTATCCACCGGACATCGTCGAACTCATGGCAGATTGCGGGGCTTTCCATGCCGTTTCCCTTCCAGGCGCTCGTCTTCGATCTCGATGGAACGCTGATCGACAGCGCGCCCGACATGACCCGCGTGCTGAACCGCACGCTGGCCGCGTTCGATCGGCCCGCCCTGACCGAGGCTCAGGTGCGGACGATGATCGGCGACGGCTCCGCAGTGCTGGTGCGCCAGGCATTCGCCGCCACCGGCGCGCCGCTGCAGGACGAGGCGGTGCAGCCGGTGCTGCGCCACTATCTCGACACCTACTATGACGATTCGGAGCCGCCGGTGCTCTATGCCGGCGTGGCGGAGACGCTGGCGGCGCTGGCCGAACGCGGGGTGCGGCTGGGGCTGTGCACCAACAAGCCGGAGAACATCACCCGCAAGCTGCTGGGCATCCTGGGGCTGGGGCACCTGTTCGGCGCCGTTGCCGGCGGCGACACGCTGCCGGTGAAGAAGCCGGACGGCCGCCATCTGACCTGGGTTCTGGAGCGGTTGGACGCCACCGGCGGGGCGGCGCGGGCGGCGATGATCGGCGACAACGGCAACGACGTGAAGGCGGCGCGGTCGGCCGGCGTGCCGGTGGTCGCCATGAGCTACGGCTATCCGCGCATGCCGGTGGAGGACCTGGGCGCCGATCTGATCCTGGACCGGTTCGCCGATCTGCCGGACGGGCTGGTGCGCTTGGCCGAAGCTGGATGAATGGTTCCGGCTGAACCGTTTCGGATGATCCGCCGTGACGATCGGTCGGCTGACGGACGGCTGCATACACCGATACTATCCTTTTGGACAGGAGGGGTATCCCTCGGGGTCCGCGTACCGGCGCCTCAAAGCCCCTAAACTGGGTGGGTCGATCCGGTCTTCCGGGCGATGGGATGCCGATCCGCGGGAGGACGCGTCATGATACAGCAGGATGCCCTGACGGCCGGTTCGCTGGTCTTCGTCGCCGCGGTCCTGCTGCTCACGCACTCCGCTGCCGGCAGGCAAGACAATCAACCAAGACCCTGCCGGGTGCGGATCCGACGGCGGCGCAATGTGCCGCCGTCCGGCCAGCGTCACGGCGAGCGCCGATGGGAAGGAACTCCACCTTGGAAACGCGCATGGCTCGGATCGTTCATATGGGCAAACTGGGCGGCTATGCGGCTCTGCTGGGCGGCGAGCTGCTGGACCTGGAGGGCTGCATCCTCTGGCCGTCGGCCTCGGCGCTGAGCGAGGCGGTGCGCCGCGCCGGTCACATGCCGTCCGATCTGATCCTGGATACCCGCTCGCCCGCCCCGTCGATGGCGCAGCCGACGGTCAGCGCACCGCTTGCGGCGAGGGTCCGGTCCGACGGTCTGCCGCTGGCGGCGTGACACCGATCAGGTGGACCACGACGCTGCCGAGATCGCTGTCCGTTTCCAGCCGCACCGGCAGCGGCGGATAGCCGGCGGCGATCGGAGCCAGCCACACATTGACCGGCGGCCGGTCGGCCGGGTTGCTCCGCTGCCAGAAGCGGCCGCCCGACGATGAGCGGGCATAGCCGGCCACCGGCTTGTAGGTCACTCGGCATTGATGGGCGACGCCGGAGAAAATCGAATAGCGCGACGGGTCGACGATGCGCCATCCCACCTCGCCGAACAACATGTCATAGCGGCGGCGGCCGTCGAACACCGGCACCGACCGGTTGCACTGCTGACTCGCTCCCACCGTGAACAGCAGGTCTAGCACGGCGGTCAGCGGATCCAGCGTATCGCGCTGCAGGGCCGGCGGAACGGCCTCGCGGTCATCCTTCTCCGGCGGCGGTGTGACGCTGGCGGAGACGTCGCCCTGCGGCCCGTAGGTGAGGGTGACGTTGCGCGGCTCTCCGCGCAGCTGGCTGGTCTGGCGGTGGTTGGCCGGACGCAGATCGTCGCCGTGGACAAGGCCGTCGCTCTGCGAGTCCGTGCGCCAGCTGAACAGCCGGCCGATGGTGCCGCCGGTCGTGGCCGATACGGCGATGCGATAGCGGTCGCCCGTCACCTCCAGCGTCGCATCGACATCCAGGGCGGTGATGCCGCCGACGAAGACCCGGTAGGCCGCCTTCACCGGCTCCGCCAGTGCCACGGCCATGGTCAGGGGAAGCAGGGAAAGGGACAGGCCGGCCGCCATCAGGGCTGTGCGGACAGGGCGGGACCGGACAAGGCAAGGCCGGGCATCGCGGAAGAGGCGGCGGGGGCTGGGCTGGGGCACGGTCCGAGGCTCCTGCGGGCGGCGAATTCTTTTTTAAGATGGGGACGAAACTGACGCTTGACACCTGTCCGGTAAGGCCGTAGAAACCCGCCCACCGCAGCGGCGGGGCCGACAAAGACGGCAGCGGCGCAAAAGAGTTTCAAGGTTCGGGCGCGTAGCTCAACGGGAGAGCATTCGCTTCACACGCGAAGGGTCACAGGTTCAATCCCTGTCGCGCCCACCATCTTAAAAGGCTTCGGGCAATACCCCGAAGCCTTTTTTGTTTTCGGCTCACGCGGCCAGGTCGTCCTTGCCGCCACGCTCAGCGTCACTGCTGTCCGTCTTGACGTGTGCCGGACGCCGAATCCACATAAAAAAGATGCATTATAAGACTCTTATGTAATGAGTGGCCCGCGGTCGATTGACGCAGATCAGCCCATTTTGCGCTGCGATCGGCTAGACAGGATCCCATCCCTGTCACCCGCTTCGGAAAGCCAACTCACATGGACGATACCCGTATCGCTTTGCTCTCCCTCGCTCTGCTGGTCGCTGTCCTCGCCGTCATCATCGGTTCGGTGGTCTTCGTTCCGTCCTTCACCGCCCTGCTGGCGACGCTGCTGGCCTGGGCGAATCTGGCTTATCTGGTCGGCATCACCATCAAGCGCTGATTCGAAACCGCGGCGGAGGACGCCAGCCATCTCCGTCGCGGCTGCCGAACCAGGATGATTTGGCAACAGTCTGTCCTGCGGAAAGCTTTTCTGGACAGGAACGGTCCGTCGGGTTATCCAGCGCCCGATTTCGCCGCGCAAGGACCGACGCCATGACGCCGACCACTGCCCCGACCTCC
This sequence comes from Azospirillum sp. B506, assembly GCF_000333595.1. Lineage (GTDB taxonomy): Bacteria > Pseudomonadota > Alphaproteobacteria > Azospirillales > Azospirillaceae > Azospirillum. The sequence continues at coordinate 14,474 of NZ_BADK01001066.1, read as the reverse complement.
CGCATGACTTCCCGTGAGAGCGCCGGCACAGACGCCGGTACCCTGCCGATCCTGAGGACGGTGGAGGATCTGCGCGCCCAGGTCGCAGCCTGGCGGCGGGAGGGGCTGACCGTCGCGCTGGTGCCGACGATGGGTGCGCTGCATGACGGGCATCTGGGACTTGTCCGGCGCGGGCGGGAACTGGCGGATCGGGTGGTCGCCAGCGTCTTCGTCAATCCGACCCAGTTTGCCCCCCACGAGGATTTCGACCGCTATCCCCGCGACGAGAGCGGCGACGCCGCCAAGCTGGCCTCGGCCGGCTGCCACGCGCTCTATGCGCCCGGCGTGCGTGCCATGTATCCGCAGGGTTTCGCCACCGCCATCTCGGTCGGCGGACCGGCGGAGGGATTGTGCGGCGCCTTCCGGCCGCAGATGTTCGGCGGCGTGGCGCTGGTGGTGACCAAGCTGTTCCTGCAGGCGCTGCCCGACGTGGCGGTGTTCGGCGAGAAGGATTACCAGCAGCTGATGGTGATCCGCCGCTTCACCCGCGATCTCGACATTCCCGTCCGTGTCGAAGGGTTGCCGACGGTGCGTGAGGCCGACGGACTCGCCATGTCGTCGCGCAACGCCTATCTCACGGCCGACGAGCGTGCGCGCGCACCAGAACTGCAGCGGGCGCTGATTGCCGCGGCCGATGCCCTCGCCTGCGGTGCGGAGGCCGACGCCGTCCTGACCGGCATGCGCGGCCGCATCGCCGAGGCCGGGTTCGGCACCATCGACTATGTCGAATTGCGCGATGCCGATACGCTGGAGCCGGTGACCGCCGTCTCCCGTCCCGCCCGTCTGCTGGCCGCCGCCTGGCTGGGAAAGGCGCGGCTGATCGACAATGTACCGGTGGTCCCGGCCGGCTGATTCCGACCGGTTGATCCCGGTCGCCTGATACCGGTCGGCTCCATTATCGGCATTTGACCGGTATTTGTTGCGCGCTTAGCATGATGGTCCGGGGCATCGCTCCCATGGGTCTCGTGGCCTCCGCGATGGGGGCGGAAAGGCGATCTTGCGCCTCGTGCGTCGCAACCGGCATGGGGAAACGGTGTCCCTGATGCCGCTGGTTCTGACCGGCTTCCTCCTGGTGTTGGCGGCGCTTGGGGCGACCGGCGCTGTGGTCGCCAGCCGCAACCGGGCACCGCCCTCCCAGGCGCATCAGGGGCCAGACAAGAAATACGCCGCCTTGCCGATGATGACCTTCACCCTGGGCGGCAACGACGCCCGCATGGTGGATGTGAAGGTGCTGCTGGAAATCGACCCATCGGTGGACGGCAAGGTGGCCGATCCCTATGTGCCCCGCATCTCCGACCGCCTGTCCGACCGGATGCGGCAGATCGATCCACAGCAGCTGATCGGCGCCGACGGGGCGATGCTGATGAAGAGCACCATCGCCGGCGTGCTGGACCGTGAACTGCACGGTGTGCGGGTCAAGGAAATCCTGCTGGACCGACTGGTGGTCCGGTAACACCCCAAAAAGCTGCCGGCCCCATCGGAGTTCATCCGGGGGCCGGCGTGAAGGCGCAGTCGGTCTGTGGACCGTCAGTCGGCCAGCCGGGTGGTCAGGCGCGCAGCGGTGCCGCTGGCCGCCGCGACGTAGCGGGCGCGCAGCGGCTTCAGGACGAACAGGGCGAGGAAGGCGGCCAGCGCGTTGACGATGGCGACGCTGTAGAAGACGGTCTGCCAGCTGCCGGTCGCCTCGACCATCAGATTGCCGACCGGAACCAGCAGGGCGGCCACGCCCTTGGCGGTGTAGAGCATGCCGGCGTTGGTGGCGGCGAAGCGCGAGCCGAAGGTGTCGCCGCAGCAGGCGGGGAACAGGCTGAAGATCTCGCCCCAGGCGAAGAACACCAGACCGGTCAGGATGACGAAGGCCACCGGATCGGCGCCATAGGCGCTGAGCGCCATCACGCCGACCGCCTCGATGGTGAAGGCGATGAACATGGTGTTCTCGCGGCCGATATGGTCGGAGACCCAGCCGAAGAAGGGCCGGGTGATCCCATTCATCACCCGGTCGATGGACAGGGCGAAGGTCAGGGCCGGCAGGGTCAGGCCGAGGATGCTGACCGGCGCGTCGATCAGCTTCATGTCGGTGGCGATGGGGCCGAGTTGGGCGGTCACCATCAGGCCACCGGCGGCGACCATGGTGAACATGCCATACATGATCCAGAAGACCGGCGTGCGCAGCATCTCCTGCGGGGTGTAATGCCGGCGTTGCGGAGCGGCGGTTCCGCGCGCCTGTCCATAACCCAGCTTCGGCGGGTCTGCCATGAAGCAGGCCAGCACCAGGATCACCAGTCCCTGGCCCAGCCCGAAGGTCATGAAGGTGGTCTCGAAGCCCGATGTCTCGATCATGGTGGCGATCGGCACGATGGTGAGGGCGGAGCCGGCGCCGAACCCGGCAGCGGTCAGGCCGGCGGCCAGGCCGCGGCGGTCGGGGAACCATTTCAGCGCGTTGCCGACGCAGGTGCCGTAGACGCCGCCGGCCCCGATGCCGCCGATCACGGCGGCGAGATAAAGCAGAGGCAGCGAATCCGCCACCGCGTTCAAGGCCCAGGACAGGGCGCACAGCGCGCCGCTCACCAGCACGACGATGCGCGGCCCGAATTTGTCGACGAACCAGCCCTCCACCGGCACCAGCCAGGTTTCGGTGACGATGAAGATGGTGAAGGCCACCTGGATCGCCGTGCGGCCCCAGCCATGCTTGTCGTCGATCGGCTCGACGAACAGGGTCCAGCCATATTGCAGGTTGGCGATCATCGACATGCAGACGATGCCGAGAACCAGCTGCATCCAGCGCCCGCCCCAGGGTGCGACCTGGGCCGTATAGCCGTGCGTTTCACGCACCATGTCCTTCCTCCCGATTGCACCCGACATGTTCTGTTCGGCGACATGTTCTGTTCGGACCGTCGGACCTTGTGTTTTCTATGACTGTGCTGGTCGTCTCTGGCGGACGGTCCGGAAAAGGCTCGGGATGGAGTGTCCTGCCACCAACTTGGGGTTGCTGGCATGCCAAATGCCCCATGCCCGCCTCCACGATCATCAGTTTGACGGATGATGTCAATACGAACCATCTGCGTGACCAGCAACATGCATACGAATTGTCGATCTGTATCCGGCGGATTTCCACCCATTGGAAAAACCGGGAGGTTGCGGCTGGCCGAACGCGTCGTGCCTTGCGATGATGACCGGCCGAACCAGAGGATCGATCCCGTTGCCCTTGCCTGTGCCGCCGCTGCTGGTCATCACCGACCGGACTTTGGCCGACCTGCCGTTGCCGCAGGTGGCGGAGCGCCTGTTCGCCTGCGGCGTGCGCTGGTTGTCGGTGCGGGACAAGGACTTGCCGGATGCCGAGCGGGTGGATCTGGCACGGACCCTGAAGGAGCGTGGAAGGGCGTGGGGAGCCCGCGTCACCTTGCATGGCGATCCGGCGCTGGCGGCGGTGGCCGGAGTCGACGGCGTGCATCTTTCCTCCGGCGGGGATCCGGCGGCGGCGCGCGCGCTGCTGGGGCCGGGGGCGCTGATCGGCCTGTCGCTCCACGACTCGGACGGTGCCGAGGCGATTGAGGAGGCCCGGCGACAAGTCGATTACGTCACCGTCTCTCCGGTTTTCCCGTCTGCCAGCAAGCCGGGCTACGGGCCTTGCCTGGGTAAAGCAGGGCTGCGGCGATGGGTGGCGGTGGGCGCGGACAAGGCCGTGCCGGTGATCGGGTTGGGTGGACTCGACCGTGCGGACGCGGTGGCGGACTGCCGCGCAGCCGGGGCGGCGGGCGTCGCGGTGATGGGGCTGGCGATGCGTGACGCGCACGCCCTGGTGCCGCTGCTGGCCGCCTTGGCACCGGATATGTCCCTGGGCGGACCCACGGCACCGCCCTCCGGTTGACCTCAGGCGCGCTTCACGCCGGTCACCCTGGACATTTCAACGGCTTGCATGCATCTGGTATGTAGGATACGAAAACGCCGGTGGTCCCGAACCGGGGCCCGGCCGGGTGCGCCGCAACGTCCGGCGAGACATGAGGACATCGACTCCATGACCGTTCCCGCTCTCAACGTCCAGCCCCTCGACACCGGAACCACCTTCCGCAGTCAGGTCTACCACGCGCTGAAGCAGGCGATCACGGAGATGGACATCTATGAGCATGACCGCGAGATCCGGCTGGACGAGCGGCAGCTCAGCGACAAGCTCGGTGTCAGCCGCACCCCGATCCGCGAGGCGCTGACCCTGCTGGAGCAGGAGGGCTTCATCCGCCTCCAGCCGCGCCGCGGCATCTTCGTCATCCGCAAGACCAAGACCGAGATCATCGAGATGATCCAGGTCTGGGCCGCGCTGGAAAGCATGGCCGCCCGCATGGCCGCCGAACATGCCCCGGCGGCGGAAATCCACAAGCTGTGGGATCTGTTCGGCAACTTCGAGCAGCGCAGCCCGAAGGACCATGTCAGCGAGTACTCAGACGCCAACATCGCCTTCCACAAGAGCATCATCCAGCTCAGCGGCTCGAAGCTGATCCAGGACGTCACCGACAACCTGTTCATCCACATGCGGGCGATCCGCAAGCTGACCATCGGCCAGGAGGATCGGGCCGAACGCTCGATCCACGACCACCGCGCCATCATCAAGGCCCTGGAGGATCGTGATGCCAACCTCGCCGAACGGCTGGTGCGGGAGCATACGATGGGTCTGGCCGCGCATGTCGAGAAGCATTGCGATTTCCTGGAGTGAGCGGTCGGTCAGGGTGGCTTGTGCCGCCCTGACTCCGCCGGACCTCAGGCCGTAACCGCCTCCCTCTGTGCCGCTTCCGCCCGTGGCGCATCCTCCCCGTCGATGGTGACCACCCGCAGGGCGTTCGTCTTGCCCGGCGTCCCGAACGGAACGCCTGCGGTGACGACCAGCGACTGTCCGGACCGGCCGATGCCGGCATCGGCCGCGGCGGTCAGCGCCCGTCCGACCATCTCCGTGAAATTCGCCACGTCGTCGGTCAGCACGGCATGGACACCCCAGGCCAGCGACAGCCGCCGCGCCGTCGCCACATTGGCGCTGAGGCCGAGGATCGGCACGCCGGGCCGTTCGCGCGAGGCACGCAGCGTGGTCGAGCCGGTGGTGGTGTAGGTGACGATGGCGGCGGCGCTGATGGTCTCCGCCACCTGCCGGGCCGCGGCGGTCAGCGCGTCGGGGGCGGTCGCCTCCGGGCTGGGATGGTCGGCGTCCATGATGCGGCGGTAGAGCGGGTCGCGCTCCACCCGGCGGACGATGCGCTCCATCATCGCCACCGCTTCCACCGGATAGCGGCCGGAGGCGGATTCCGCACTCAGCATCACCGCGTCGGCGCCGTCATAGACGGCGTTGGCGACGTCCGACGCCTCGGCGCGGGTCGGCGTCGGCTCCGACACCATGGATTCGAGCATCTGCGTGGCGACGATCACCGGCTTGCCCATGGCGCGGCTGAGCCGGATCATCTTCTTCTGCAGGCCGGGGACATCCTCCGGCGGCAGTTCGACGCCCAGGTCGCCGCGCGCCACCATCACCGCGTCCGACAGCTCGATGATGCGGTCGAGTGTCGGCAGGGCGGCGGGCTTCTCGATCTTGGTCATCACATGGGCGCGGTTGCCGATCAGCTCGCGGGCCTCCAGGATATCCTCCGGCCGCTGGACGAAGCTGAGGCCGATCCAGTCCACCCCGAGGTCGAGTCCGAAGGCGAGGTCGCTACGGTCCTTCTCCGACAGCGCGCTCAGCGCCAGCGCCGCGCCGGGGACGTTGACGCCCTTGCGGTCGGACAGCGTGCCGCCGGCCACCACCTCGGTCTCCGCGAAATCCGGGCCGCAGTCCAGCACGCGCAGCCGGATGCGCCCGTCGTTCAGCAGCAGGTCCAGGCCGGGTTCCAGGCTGGCGAAGACCTCCGGGTGCGGCAGGCAGACGCGGCGGTTGTCGCCCGGCCGGCGGTCGAGGTCGAGGCGGAAGCGGTCGCCGATGGCGAGGTCCACCGGACCGGAGCCGAAGGTGCCGACCCGCAGTTTCGGTCCCTGCAGGTCGAGCAGGACGCCGATGGGCTGCCCCAAGGTCCGTTCCGCGGCGCGGATGCGGGCGTAACGCTCCGCATGTTCGGCCTGGGTGCCATGGCTGGCATTCAGGCGGAAGACGTTGACGCCCGCCCGGGCGAGCGTGGTGATCTGGCTTTCCGACGAGCTGGCGGGGCCCAGCGTGGCGACGATCTTTGTGCTGCGGTGAAACGGCATGACGACAGCCTTCCTCCGCCCGGCCCTTCGCAAAAAGGGGCGGGACTGGCGAACGATATGAGTGAGGTTCGGTGTTGGACGGATGCTGGAAGTCCTGGGCCGGATGGTCAAACGGCGCCGAATCCTTATTCCGCATCGTGAGAGTGGTTCCGTCCACCGCACATGGACATCCGGTCGGCCCATCGGCGACACTGGGGCATGTCCGAAACCACCCTGCGAAGCGCCGTTCCGCCCCATCCGGCCGCCACCCTGATCCTGGTGCGCGACGGGGTGGAGGGCTTGGAACTGCTGGTGATGGAGCGCCATGCCGGTCTGCGCTTCGCCCCCGGCGCCACCGTCTTTCCCGGCGGCCGGCTGGAGGCGGCTGACCATGACCCGCTGTGGTCTGTGCACTGGCCGGACGACCGGCCACCGGCCGATCTCGCCCATCGGGTCGCCGCGGTTCGGGAATGTGTGGAGGAATGCGGCCTGGTGCTGTCCCGCGATCCGCTTGCTCCTGCTGCGCTCGATGAATTGCGCCGCGCTCTGGCAGCGGGGGAGGGGTTCGCCACGGCGATGGCGCGGAGCGGCGCCATGCCGGCGCTCGACCGCATGGCCGTGCTGGCGCGTTGGGTGACGCCGGAGATGCTGCCGCGCCGCTTCGACACGCTGTTCTTCCTGGCCGCCGCGCCGGAAGGGCAGCAGCCGCTGTGCGACGGCGGGGAGGCGGTCGGCGCCCTGTGGGCCAGCCCGCGCCGCCTGCTGGCGGAGGAGGAGGCCGGACATCGCAGGCTGGTCTTCGCCACCCGCATGACCCTGCTGCGGCTGGCGGGCTGCGCCGACACCGCCGCTGCGCTGGCCTGTACCGTCCCCGGTCAGGGATTTCCGCCGCCGATCCTGCCGCGGCTGGTGGAAACGCCGGCCGGTCCGGTGTTCCGGCTTCCGCCCGGCTGCGGCTTTTCGCCGCTGGAGACTCCCGCCGGACATGTTAGGCTTGGGTAAGATTAGGCAAGTCTGAACGGGTTTCCGCGATGTGAAAATTGCGCGATAGTGCTATTGTGCGACACGGAAGGCGCAATCAATCTCCACCGTGACGCTTGGCGCCGGATGACGGCGGTCGGGCTGGAGGCGGGAGGAGTGCGACATGGATGTCGGGTTCATCGGAAGCGGGGAGATGGCCGATGCGATCATGGACAGGCTGCGGCAGGCCGGGCACCGGCTGCACCACCACCGCCATGGCCGCAGTGACTTCCGTGACCGGGCCGGCGCCTGCGACGTCGTGATGCTGCTGGTGCCCGACGATCCGGCGGCGGATGCCGCGCTGTTCGGCGATGACGGCTTTGGCGCTGCCCTGCCGCCGGGAGCGCTGGTGATCGACCTGTCCCGGCGGTCCGCGGCAGGCGCCGCGGCGAATGCGGCGCGGCTGGCCGAGCTTGGTGTCCTGCAGGTCGATGCGCCTGTCGTCTCAGGTCTCATTCCCACCGCGGCCATCACCCTTGGTGGCAGCGATGCCGCCTGCGCCCGGGCCGAACCGCTGTTGCGGCTGTTTAGCCATGAGGTTGTCCGTGCGGGCGGCCCCGGTGCTGGCCAGCGGATGCGACCGCCGGAGGGCGACACCGACGATCCGGATGGACTGCACCGGCTGTTGCGTCTGATGGCCTTCGACGGGCCGACCGATTCCGTCCAGCCGAACCTGTGTTGAGCGAGTCATGACCATGTCCATCTTGCCCCAGACAGCCCCGATGCTCCACCCGGCCGCCGCTTTCGCAGCGGTACCGGAGCTGGTCGTTCCCTTCGGGGCCGGGCTGGTGCATGGCGGCGCCGATGTGGAGCGGCTGGGCAACAAGGGGGCGCGGCTGGTCGAGATGGCCGCCCTCGGCATTCCGGTGCCGCCCGGCTTCGTCATCGCCGCCGAGGCGGGACGCGGGCTGGGCGCGGAGGATGCGCTGCCGGCCGGTCTGCTGGAGCGGATCGACGAGGCCATCCTGGCCCTGGAGCGCCGGGCCGGTGCGGGGTTCGGCGACGGCGACAGCCCGCTGCTGCTGTCCGTCCGCTCCGGTGCGGCGGTGTCGATGCCGGGCATGATGGACAGCATCTTGAATCTGGGACTGAACGGGCGGACCGTGGCGGGACTGGCGGCGACGTCGGGCGACGAGCGCTTCGCCTATGACTGCTACCGCCGGCTGGTCCAGTCCTTCGGCTGTGTGGTGATGGGGGTGCCCGGCCACCGGTTCGAGGCGCTGCTCGACGAACACAAGGAGGAGCGGGGGATCCAGCGTGACGCCGACCTGACGGCGGAGGACTGGCGCCTGCTGCTGCCGCGCTTCCTGCGGCTGGTGGAGGCCCGTTGCGGCCGACCCTTCCCGCAGGATCCGGCGGAACAGCTGCGTCTGGCGGTGGCGGCGGTCTTCCGCTCCTGGATGAACCCGCGTGCGGTGGCATTCCGCGCCCTGCACGACGTTCCGGAGGATTTGGGGACGGCGGTGACGGTGCAGGCGATGGTGTTCGGCAACCGTGGGCCGGACTCCGGCACCGGCGTGCTGTTCACCCGCGATCCCTCCACCGGCGCCCCTGGCCTGTGCGGCGAATTCCTGGCCGATGCCCAGGGCGAGGATGTGGTGTCCGGCACCTGCGATCCCGACCCGCTGAGCGCCGACCGGACCAACCCCGGCCGTTCGATGGAGCATCGCCTGCCGGCGGCCTATGCCGAGCTGTGCGCGGTGGCCGGCCGTCTTGAGCGCGCCTTCGGCGACATGCAGGACATCGAGTTCACAGTGGATGGTGGACGCCTGTTCATTCTGCAATCGCGCAGCGGCAAGCGGTCGTCCGAAGCGGCCGTCCGCATCGCCGTCGACATGGCGGAGGAGGGGCTGATCACCCGCGAGGAGGCGGTGCGCCGCGTCGATCCGCAGGCGCTGGACGAACTGCTGCGCCCGACCCTGACCGCCGACGCCCTGGCCGCGGCCATCGCCACCGGGCTTCCCGCCTCGCCGGGGGCGGCGACCGGCCGGGCGGCCTTCACCACCGAGGAGGCGGTGCGGCTGGCCCGCAGCGGGGTGCCGGTGATCCTGTGCCGGCCGGAAACCTCGCCGGAGGACATCCACGGCATGCAGGCCGCCGTCGGCATCGTCACCGCCCGCGGCGGCTTCACCAGCCACGCCGCCACGGTGGCCCGCGGCATGGGCCGCCCCTGCGTCTGCGGCGCCCGCGGGTTGCGCATCGATGTGGAGGGCGGGGTGATGCGGGCCGGCGAGGCGACCGTCCGCAGCGGCGACCTGCTGACCATCGACGGCAGCAACGGCGCCGTGGTGCTGGGGGCCGCAGCGTTGCGGCGGCCGGAACCGGACGGTGCGACCGCCCGCCTGCTGGAATGGGCGCGCGTGTGCGGCGTGGGACTGGCGGCGGATTGAGGAGGCAGGTTCGAAGCGTGACGTCGGAGGCGTGGCTTGCCGCCCCCGACCTTGGGATCGCCCCTTTCCTTACCCCCGCATCAGCGCCGTCAGATGCGCCGCGCAGCCCTCGGCCAGCCCGGTCGCGTCATAGCCGCCTTCCAGCGCCGACACCACCCGGCCGCCGCACTGCCGGTCGGCAAGCTCGACCAGCTTGCGCGTCACCCACTCGAAATCTTCGTTGGTGAGGCCAAGCTGGGCCAGGGGATCGCGCTTGTGCGCATCGAAGCCGGCGGAGATCAGCAGCAATTCCGGCTGGAAGGCCTCCAGCGCCGGCAGGATGGCGCGTTCCATCGCCTGGCGGAACTCGACGGAGCCGCTGTAGGGCTCCAGCGGCAGGTTCAGGATGTTGCCGTCCACCCCGCGCTCCCACGAATTGCCGGTGCCGGGATAGAGCGGCGACTGGTGGGTGGAGGCGAAGAACAGGTCCGGATCGTCGGCGAACATCGCCTGGGTGCCGTTGCCGTGATGCACGTCGAAATCGACCACGGCGATGCGGGTCAGCCCATGGACCTTGCGGGCATGCAGGGCGCCGACGGCGATGTTGTTGAAGACGCAGAATCCCATGGCGCGGGCGGGTTCGGCATGGTGGCCGCAGGGGCGCACCGCGCAGAAGGCGTTGGTCGCCTCGCCGGCCAGCACGGCGTCCACCGCGGCGCAGACCGACCCGGCCGCCCGCAGGATGGCGCCGCGCGATCCCGGCGACAGCAGCGTGTCGCCGTCCAGCCGCTGGTAGCCGTCGGCCGGCACCGCGGCCAGCACCGCCTCGACATAAGAGCGGTCATGGACGCGCGACAATTGCTCCACATCGGCTTCGGGGGCGGAGCGGCGCTCCAGATCGCGGAACTCCGGCCGGTCGAGCACCTGCCAGACCACCGCCAGCCGTTCCGGCGCCTCGGGATGGCCGGGGCCGGTGTCGTGGGCGAAGCAATCGTGATGGGTGAAGATCAGGGTGGTCACGGGCAGCCTTTCCCAATGGCAAAGGCGCCGCCGGACAGGATGTGCCGGCAGCGCCACGGTCGGGTGGGACGGATCAGTGGGCGTAGCTGGCGGCGGCCGGCGGCTCCGCGACGCCGGCGACGGTGCCGTCAAGCTCCTGCAATTGCAGCCGGGTGAAGTCGCGCGCGCTGACGACGCCGACCAGATGGCCATCCTCCAGAACCGGAAGATGGCGGATATGGTGCCGGTCCATCAGTTGCAGCGCCTGCTGGACGCTGTCGGACGGGGCGCAGGTTACCGGCTGCCGCGTCATCAGCTGGGAGACCGGCATCGACAGCAGCGCGTTGCCGCGTTCCAGCAGGGCGTGGACGATGTCGCGCTCCGACAGGACGCCGGCCAGCGTGTTGCCTTCGGTGCGGCAGACGTCCTTGACGACCAGGGCGCTGATGTTCTCCGCCTTCATCAGGCGGATCGCATCGGCGACCGTCGCGTTGGTCCGCACGGCGACCACGCGGGCTTCCTTGGTGCGCAGGATATGTTCGACCTTCATGGCGTGACTCCTGATCGGCTGGCGGGAACGGCAAGGCGCCCGGCCGGGGCGTCGTGCTGTGAATATGGTATGCCAAATACAGTACGCCAATCAAACAATTTCAGCAGCCGCTCATTTTTTGGCGGTGCGTCATACGATGGTGCAGCGCAATCGCTCCTGTGCTGTTGGATCCATAATACCAAGGCATCACAGCCAAACTGTTGGCGGTGCGATATGTTTGATATGCATGCAAATGACGCGAGGCATGCGGTATGTGCATGTCCGGCATCGTGTACCTTGTATACCAAAAAACTTGATGGAGTTGCTGCGCTGCGTCATAACGGAATTGTCACGCCGAAGCCGACCGAACAAAAAAAGCACCCCACCGAGACACTGGAGCGATGAACATGTTGGAAATGCTGGTTCTGGCGCTTGTGCTGTCCGTCTTCGGCGGCACGGTCCACTACATCCTGTCGATGCAGATCGCGAACGCTGGCAAGTCGCAGCGCGATTTCTCCTCCGCGCCGCTTCGCCTTGCCAACCCGACCGAAGCCGATCTCAAGGGGCCGGAAGACGAGCTGCCGCCGGGCCCGGCCTGGGCGAGCTTCCCGCGCGCCTTCTGATCCACAGCCCTTCCTTCCTGTCATCGTGAGAAAGACGGCCTCCCGAGGGCCGTCTTTTTCGTTTCTGGCACTCGGTTCCTGCCCCTGGGCATCTCCACCCCGTCAGGCGAGCGGCAGCACCAGCTGGAAGCTTTTGATGGTCATCCGCTTGCGGTGATAGAAGCGGTGCGCCTCGCCGCGCTGGATGCCGGAGATGATCTCCATCTGGGCGCAACCGCGCTCGCGCGCCTCGCCCGCCAGCCAGTCGAACAGCTTGTCGCCCAGCCCGTAGGAGCGCTTGGCGGCACTGGTGACCAGATCCTCGACATACATATAGCGGCCGCGTGACAGCGTCTCGTGCATGCGGAAGCCGCCGCAGCCGGCGATCTCGCCGTCCAGCCGCAGCAGGGCGAGGTTGTAGCCGTCGTCCATCTGGCGGCGAATTTGCGCGCGGTAGGCCTCGGGGTCGGTCATGTGGGTCCGCAGCTCCTTCATGATCGGGTAGCTGGCGGCGATATCGGCATCGTCACGCGCCACGACGATCTCGATGTTCTGCTGCTGGTCCATGGCGGTCGACTCCTTATTAATATGGGTTCTGCCCGGACGGGCGTGAACGGCGGCAGTGTGTCGCCGGAACTGGCATACCATATGCCAGACGGAACTCCTGCCCAAGCCGTCCCGCGCCCCTTTCCGCGTGCCGGAAAACCAAAAGCCAGTTGTCGCCCGGAAACCCGCAGGAATGCAGCCTGCGGAAACAGTTCGCCCCTTCCACTAATCGCTTGCGCCGCATTCGGCATCTGGTATACCATATTGATAATTCCAGATCGGACCAGGACCGCACCGGTCTGGCGGGGGACGAAAACCCGCCCCCCAAACACAGTGGAGCGCCCCGAGGCCGCATCCTCGCCGCGCTGCCACCGACAGCAAACAACCGTACAAACGACCGCATCGAAATCCGAAGCATCTCAGAAGACACCAAAAGAAAACGCCTGAAGTATCAAAACAGAAGCGACGCCCGAATCGGCAGAGAACCGCTTCCTAGGAGGAGATAGAAGATGCAGCATACGAATTCGGAGGCGCAGGGAGCACCGCTCGGCGGCCGCTGGATGCAGTTGGTCATCGGCGTGATCTGCATGTCGATGATCGCGAACCTGCAATATGGCTGGACGCTGTTCGTCAACCCCATCGATGAAAAGTATCATTGGGGCCGTGCCGCCATTCAGGTCGCCTTCACCATTTTCGTCGTGACCGAAACCTGGCTGGTGCCGGTCGAAGGCTGGTTCGTCGACAAGTTCGGTCCCCGCATCGTCGTCGTGGTCGGTGGCATTCTGTGTGCCTTGGCCTGGGTCATCAATTCCTTCGCCGACTCGCTGGCGCTGCTCTATCTCGGTGCGGCCATCGGCGGCATCGGCGCCGGCGGTGTCTACGGCACCTGCGTCGGCAACGCGCTGAAGTGGTTCCCGGATCGCCGCGGTCTTGCCGCCGGCCTGACCGCCGCCGGGTTCGGCGCCGGCTCCGCCCTGACGGTCGTGCCGATCGCCAACATGATCCAGGCGTCGGGCTTCGAGCAGACCTTCCTGGTGTTCGGCCTGGGCCAGGGCCTGATCGTCTTCGCGCTGGCTTGGTTCCTGAAGGAAGCCGACCCGGCCCTGCTGCCGAAGAACAAGAGCAGCATCGTCCAGAGCCGCCGCAACTACACCCCGCAGGAGACGCTGAAGTCGCCGGTCTTCTGGGTGATGTACCTGATGTTCGTCATGGTCGCCGCCGGCGGTCTGATGGCCACCGCCCAGCTCGGCCCGATCGCCAAGGACTTCCACCTCGACGGCATGCCCGTCAGCATCATGGGCCTTACTCTGCCGGCGTTGACTTTCGCGCTGACCATCGACCGCGTGCTGAACGGCGTGACCCGTCCCTTCTTCGGCTGGGTGTCCGACCATATCGGCCGCGAGAACACGATGTTCGTCGCCTTCGCCATCGAAGCGGTCGGCATCCTGGCGCTGAACCAGTGGGGTCATCACCCGGTCGCCTTCGTCGTCCTGACCGGTCTGGTGTTCTTCGCCTGGGGCGAGATTTACAGCCTGTTCCCGTCCTGCTGCGCCGACAGCTTCGGGTCTAAGTTCGCCACCACCAATGCCGGCCTGCTCTACACCGCCAAGGGCACCGCGTCGTTGGTCGTTCCTTTCGCCAACGTGATCGTGTCGTCCACCGGCAGCTGGCAGGCGGTGTTCTTCTTCGCCGCCGCGGTCAACGCCATCGCCGCCTTCATGGCCCTGTTCGTCCTGAAGCCGATGCGTGCCCGCCAGATCGCCGAGGACACCACCCAGCCGGTCGGCAAGCTGGTGACCGAAGGCGCCGATTGAAGGAAAGACGGAGTTCCGGTTGACCGGGGGGCCGGCCGGAAATCTGGATAACAGTCTGAATTAAGGCGGTATCGTCACCGCCGGCATCTTTATCGTCTGACGACACGACAAACCGGCATCGGGACCACCGCATTGGTCCCGGTGTCGGTTTGTCGCGTTTTGGGGGATCGGTCGTGAACCACAATCACGACCTGCCCCTCCATCAGATCCGGTCCGGCAGAGATTGCGTCCGAGGTCTGATATTCAGTATACAGAATACGGCTGGCATCGTCAACCCGGATCGAAAGGGTTGGGTCGATCATGCTGGAGATTTTCGTCCTGATACTGGCGGCCTTCTCTTTCGGAGCACGGAACGCGGGTT
>NZ_BADK01001067.1 GCF_000333595.1 Azospirillum sp. B506 | reverse complement strand
TCATATCAAGCCCAAAACAACCAAGCACATAGGCGAAGGCGATGGCGAACAGGCCGATGTTGATCTTGGTCGCATAGCCCAGCACGACGGCGAGGGCGATCGCCAGGACGACGATGAGACTCACGGGGGATTCCTCCGATTTTTTTGAATTTCAGGCGAACTGGAAGAGCGCTGCCGGATTGCCAACCAGGATCTGTGTCCGTTCCGCCGGGTCGGGGATCAGCCCATGGAACCGGGCAAGCTGGGCCTCGTAGCCGGTCTCGGCCTCATGCTGGGTGTGGGGCCAGTCGCTGCCCCAGACGAAACGGTGGGAGCCGCCGCAGGCCTCGCGCAGCAGGTCGAGGCTCCGCGCGGCGAGGTCCGGCGTCAGGGCGGCGCGATACGGGGCGGAGAGCTTGATCCAGATGCCGGGGGTCCGTCGCAGCACCTCCAGAAAAGCGCGATGATCGCGGTTTCCAGCATCGATCCCGCCTTGCGGCAATCCGAAATGGTCGATCATCACGGTCGCTCCGGCCGCGGCGATGGCGGGAACGACCGCCGCGAGGTCATCGAAGCGGCGCTGGATTTCGACCTGCCAGTGGCGGGCGGCGAGGCGGCGGAAAAACACCTGCCAGGGCGCCGCCGTGTAATCCTCCAACTCGCGGCCGACGAGGTTCAGCCGCACACCGACGAAGCCCAGCGCGGCGAGCCGGTCCAGTTCCTCCTCCGCCACATCGCGGTCGACGACGGCGACGGCCCTCAGCCGGTCCGGGTGGGCGCGCAGGGCGGCTTCGATGAAGCTGTTGTCGGTGCCGAGGAAGCTGGGCTGGATCAGCACGCCATGGCTGAGTCCAGCCTTGTCCTGCAGCGAGAGCCAGTCCGAAAGCTCCGCCGCGTGGGTCGGGGCATAGCGTCGGCCAGCCGCCATCGGCAGATCCGGGCGGAAGATGTGGGCATGCGTGTCGATGCCCCTGACGTGGGAGTTTGCGGTCATCCGTCGATCCGTTCAGACAAAGAGAGGCCGGCCCCCGCCGCGAGGGGAGGTTCCGGGGAAGGCCGAAAGTCAGGAGGGCGCCGGACGGATCCGGCGCTGCGGGTCAGCTCAGGCGGCTGCGGTAGCGGAAGCGCTCGGCAGGGCCATGGGCGATGCGCCATTCGACCGCGGTGCCGTCCACTGTATAGGCGGTGCGCTCGATCACCGCGGTGGGGGCGCCCTCGGCAAGCCCCAGCCGGGCCGCCACGGCGGCGGAAGCCGGCGCGAAGCTCACGTCATCGATGGCACTGGCGATGAAGACGCCGAAGCGCTCCAGATAAAGCGGATAGAGCAGCGGGCCGAACTGCGCCTCCTCCAGGTCCGCGATGCCGTCGAAACGGGCGCGCGGAAGCCAGATCTCCTCCGACAGCAGCAGCGCGTCGGACTGGCCGCGCAGGCGGTCGAGGCGGATACAGTCGGTGGTTCCAAGAATCCCGGCGATGGCGGACGGGGCGGTGGCGGCCGTACGCGCGATGATGCGGCTGGACGGGATCGTCGCCTCGCCATCGGCGGATTTCACCGCGAAGAAGCGGAACAGCGAGGCGTTGAAGGCGGGCTTGCGCAGATAGGTTCCGGAGCCCTGGCGCCGTTCGAGCAGCCCCTCGTCGACCAGGGTCTGGATCGCCTTGCGCACGGTGCCGACCGACAATCCGGTCTCGGCCGTCAACTGGTTTTCCGACGGCAGGGCGGTGTCGGGGCCCCATTCGCCGCGCGCCACTCGGGCGGCCAGCGCATCGCGCAATTGCAGATAGGCCGGCAACCGCCGGTCCGGCAGCGGGGCCGGGGCAGAGTCATGCTGTGGCATCGATGTCCTCCCGCCGCCATCCTGTCGCAGATGGGTGCTTCGGTCAACTAGTTCTATATAGAACTATATGATTGGGCGGCGGACGACCTTTGGCCCCGGCG
>NZ_BADK01001068.1 GCF_000333595.1 Azospirillum sp. B506 | reverse complement strand
GGCCGACTCAACGAGTGCACCGTTAGGCGAGCCAGACATAAAGGTCGAGGCTGAGCGAGCGTCCTTTCAACTGCCGCACCGCTTCCTCCAGCAGGGGAACCGGTGGTCGCGCAGGGCCTGGAAGAAGGTCTCGTCCAATTGGACCACGTCGTTCCACAGCGTGCCCTGGCGGTCGTCGCCGAGATCGTCGTGGAAGATCAGGCCGCGCTTGACGATGCCGCCCTTCTCGAAGACGTCTGCGTCCTCGCCGTCCCAGAAGAACTTCAGCGAGCAGGCGGAAATACGCAGCGACTGTTCGCGGAAGCCGCGGAAGGTCTCGCCGCCGACACTGATGCCCATGCGGGTCAGCCAGTCGCGCATCGAGCGGCCGAGTTCGACCTCGCGGCGGCCGGTGCGCACCGCCTGGGTCTGCAGATAGATCAGGATCATCCGCGCCCGCGCGCCATAGGGAACGCCGAACAGCTTCATCTTGCCGTTCACCTTCAGCCGGCCCGGTTCGACCAGCAGTGTCACCTGATGGCCGCGCTTTTCCCAGGGAACATCGTCGGCCAGCTTCTTGTGCGGCAGGCTGGTCAGGCAGAATCCGCTGTAGGTGATGCCCAGATGCTGGTTCTCGTCCGCCAGGATGTCGGCGGCGATGTCCACCAGCGTCCGCTCCTCGGGCCTGACCAGGGCGCGCGCCTTGTCCCGCCCATGCTCGATCACCAGCCTGTGTATGTCGCCCATGGCAGCCTCACCCGGATGTTGTGGCATCCTGGTGAGCGCCGGGTGGTGGAGTCAACGTGGGGTTAGGCGACCGTGCTAGTCGGTGGTTAGTTGTTAGACTTGTTAGTTGAGTCGCCGCTTGTCCCCATGGGGAAACCCCGAGTCGCGCCGCTTTTCCCCACGAATCCGCCGCTTTCCCCCACGTCAACCGGGGTGGAACAATCTGGATCAAGGTCGCCGGTC
>NZ_BADK01001069.1 GCF_000333595.1 Azospirillum sp. B506 | reverse complement strand
GTGGCGCTCTGGAAAGCATCAGCCCGGCCGACAGCAAGGCGGTGATGCCCAGCGTCGGCAGCGAGATCTTCAGGATGACCATCAGCGCCTCGTGGCTGACGGCGATGGCTTCGTCGATGCCCATTCCGGAGCTGTCCCGATGGAGAGTGGTGGCGTGGAGAAGGTGGCTGAGCTGCGAGTGTAGCACGGTTGTCGCGCCGCCGGGCTGGGGTATAGTGCGGCCATGACAAGCCCCGACAGCATGACCGTCTTCGACCGCGCGCTGGTCCGCCGCCGCCGCGACCGCGCCGTCGCCGAATTCACCGACCACGCCTTCCTCTTCGAGGAGATCGCCGACCGCCTCGCCGACCGGCTGGAGGACGTGATCCGTCCCTTTCCGCTGGCGCTCGATGTCGGCTGCCACGATGGGGCGATGGGGCGCATCCTGCAAGGCCGCAAGGGCATCGAGCGACTGGTCGCCTGCGACCTGTCGCCGGAGTTCGCCCGTGCCGCCGTCGCTCCCGGCAACCCCGCCATCACTGCCGCCGTCGCTGCCGATGAGGAGTTCCTGCCCTTCGCGCCGGGCAGCTTCGATCTGGCGGTCAGCAATCTCAGCCTGCATTGGGTCAATGACCTGCCGGGCGCCCTGGTGCAGATCCGTCAGGCGTTGAAGCCCGATGGCTTCTTCTGTGCCTCGATGCTGGGTGGTCAGACGCTGGCCGAGCTGCGCCGCTGCCTGTACGAGGCGGAGATGGAGGTGTCGGGCGGCGTCTCCCCCCGCGTGTCGCCGTTTGCCGAAATCAAGGATGCCGGCGGGTTGCTGCAACGGGCCGGCTTCGCCCTGCCGGTGGTCGACAGCGACGTCATCACCGTCACCTATTCCGACGCCTTCGCCCTGATGCGCGAGCTGCGCGGCATGGGCGAGACCAACGCCGTGCTGGCCCGCCGCAAGGTTCCGGCAACCCGCGCCATGCTGTTCGACGCGGCCCGGCGCTATGCCGACCTCTATGCCGAGCCGGACGGGCGGATTCCGGTGACCTTCGAGGTGCTGTATCTCGCCGGCTGGTCGCCGCATGAGAGCCAGCAGCAGCCCCTGAAACCGGGCAGCGGCCAGATTCCGCTGGGCGACGCGCTGAAGGGCGGCGGTATCCACTGAAGCCGGCCGCGTAAACAGGCCGGGAGGCCGGTTTACACAACCAGCTTCCAGGCCATCCAGCCCAGCACCCCGGCGTTCACCAGCATGATCGCCGGGGCGACGCGGGCGACCGCGGTGCGCCAGGTGCGGCCGGCGATGTGGCCGGCCAGACCGACCGCCAGCAGGCTCGGCACCGTGCCCAGCGCGAAGGCCGCCATGCCCAGCGCGCCGCTGAGCGCGCTGCCGCTCGCCGCCGCCACCGCGATGGCGCCATAGAGCATCCCGCAGGGAATGAAGCCCAGCGCCACCCCCAGCCCATAGCCGCGCCAGCCCGTCGGGTTGCCGAACAGCGGCCGGGCGAGGCCGGACACCCGCTCGCTCCACCAGCGCTGTACTCCGTTGCGTCCCAGCGACGGCGCCTTGGGCAGCCAGGACAGGATGCCGCGCGCGGCGTAGCCGAGGAAGAACAGTGCCGCCAGCGCCAACAGCGCCACCGACAGCCAGCGCAATCCCGGCAACGCCCCGACATGGCCGGCGACCGAGGCCGACAGCGCGCCGACCAGCGCGTAGGTCGTCGCCCGGCCGGCATGATAGGGCAGCACGGCGGCACCGGTCAGGCGGCGGAATTCCGACATCGCCGACAACGGCACCCGCTCCAGCCGCGCCGACACCTGGGCCAGCACGAAGGGACCGCACATGCCGGCGCAATGGGTGGTGCCGCCGACCAGCCCGGCGGTCAGCAGGGCCAGCAACAGCCCGCCGTCGCGGTCGATGACCACGGCGCACTGGTTCAGTCCGGCATCCAGCAGCGACAGGGCATCCAAGGCAGGGCCTCTCCGGTTCGGAAACTGGCGGTGATCTTAGGGGGGAGGGGAGGGCCGCCCAATGACGTGGGTCAATGGCGACGGAGCGTCTTGGGGTGTGGGGCAAAGCGACCGCCGCAATTCCGGCGCCGGTCGCTTAACCCCACGTTCCTATGCCAGCAGGCGGGCGATGGGCGGGCGGCTGGGGTGGAGGACGACGCCGTCGTCGGCCGGTTCGACCTTCGCATCCG
>NZ_BADK01001070.1 GCF_000333595.1 Azospirillum sp. B506 | reverse complement strand
TGATCGGTTACGTGACCTTCGGCGGCATGCTGGCGACGACCTGGGTGCAGATCATCAAGGCGGTGATGCTGCTGTCCGGCGCCTCCTTCATGGCCTTCATGATCCTGGCGAAGTTCGGCTTCAGCCCCGAGGCGATGTTCAAGGCCGCCGTCGAGGCGCACCCGAAGGGTCTGGCGATCATGTCGCCGGGCGCCCTGGTCACCGATCCGGTCTCGGCGATCTCGCTCGGCATGGCGCTGATGTTCGGCACCGCCGGCCTGCCGCACATCCTGATGCGCTTCTTCACGGTGTCGGACGCCAAGGAAGCCCGCAAGTCGGTCTTCTACGCCACCGGCTTCATCGGCTACTTCTACATCCTGACCTTCATCATCGGCTTCGGCGCCATCCTGATGATCCTGGCCCCCGACGCCAACAACGCCTATCCGTTCCTGACGGCGGCCCCGGCGGCCGGCGCCAAGGCGGTGATCGCCAACGTCATCGGCGGCACCAACATGGCGGCCATCCACACCGCCCATGCGGTCGGCGGCGACCTGTTCTACGGCTTCATCTCGGCGGTCGCCTTCGCCACCATCCTGGCGGTGGTCGCGGGTCTGACGCTGGCCGGCGCCTCGGCGGTCTCCCATGACCTCTACGCCTCGGTCTTCGCCAAGGGCCGCGCCAACGAGGCCGACGAGATCCGCGTGTCGAAGATCACCACGGTGGCCATCGGCATCCTGTCGATCATCCTGGGCATCGCCTTCGAAAACCAGAACGTCGCCTTCATGGTCGGTCTGGCCTTCGTCATCGCCGCCTCGGCCAACTTCCCGATCCTGCTGATGTCGATGTTCTGGGGCAAGATGACCACCCGTGGCGCCGTCATGGGCGGTTCGCTGGGCCTGATCTCCGCCATCGTCCTGCTGGTGCTGGGTCCGACCGTGTGGAAAGCCGTGCTGGGTCACCCGCAAGCGATCTTCCCCTACGACAACCCGGGCGCCTTCACCATCCCGCTCGCCTTCCTCGGGATCTGGTTCTTCTCGATCACCGACAACAGCGCGCAGGCCCAGAAGGAGCGCAAGGACTTCGAGGCCCAGTACATCCGGTCGCAGACCGGCCTGGGTGCCGAGGGGGCGTCCGCCCACTGAGCGATTGCCCACTGAGCAGTCTGCCGAACGAGGCAAACGGGCGGGGCAAGAAGAACGGAAGGGATCGCGTCTCGCACCGCATCCCTTCCCCCCTCGGGGAAGGCTGAAAGCCCGTGCGGTGACCGAACCACGCCGCCAAATGTCGCACCCGCTTCCGGCATCAGGCCCGGCGGGTGTATCCTGAAAAGCGCCTCCGGATCCGGTCCGGGGGCGCTTTTTTTATGCCTGTCAGTCCTTATGCCCCGCCCTTCCGTGACGGAGCCTGCCCGTGCAGCACGCGATGCCCCCCGCCTCCCCGGACTTCGATTTCGGCCGGCCTCCCTTCGACCTGCTGACGGACGGCCAGCGGGCGGCGCTGGCCGGGGCGCTGGACATCGCGCTCTATCCCCGCGACGCCGTCCTGCTGTCGCGGGAGGAGCCGGCCGACGCGATGTTCGTCGTGCTGCGCGGTACCGTGCAGGAACGCCGCGGCGGTGAGGTGGCGGCGATCCACGGTCCCGGCGACCGTTTCGGGCTCCAGGCGCTGTATGGCTCCGTCGGCGGTGGTGCGGGAGGCCCCGGCGGCCGGCGCTTCGTCGCGGTGGAGGACTGCGCCTGCCACCTGATCCCGCGTGCCGCACTCGAAGCGCTGGCGGCGGAGAATCCCGAATTCGGCGCCGCCATCCTCGGCGACTTCGCCCAGCGCATGCGCGAGATGGCGGCGCTGCGCTCCAACCGCGAGATGGCGGCGCTGACCATGGCGCGCATCCGGCAGGCCTATCTGCACCCGCCGCTGGTCGTCGATGCCGGCGCCAGCCTGCGCGATGCGGCGGAAGCGATGCGGCAGAACCGGGCCAGCAGCGTGCTGGTGCGCGCGGCGGATGGAGCGGTCGGCATCCTGACCGGCACCGACCTGCGCGACCTCGTGGTGCTGGACGGCCGTCCGGTGAGCGAACCCGTCGGGCCGCTTGCCCGTTACGGCCTGCTGGCACTGGACCGCGACGATCTGCTGTTCAACGCGCTGGTGCTGATGACCAAGCATGCGGTGCGCCGGGTGGTGGTGACGGAGAACGGCGCCATCGTCGGGCTGTTGGGGCAAAGCGACCTGCTGGCGGTGCTGTCCAACCATTCCCAGGTCATCGGCCTGCAGGTGGAGCACGCCACCGACCCCGCCGACCTGCGCCGGGCGAGCCGCTCCATCGTCGAGCTGATCCGTACCTTGCACGCCACCGGGGTCAAGGTCGCCTTCATCGCCGATCTGGTGACGGAGCTGAACCGCCGCATCTTCCGCAAGCTGTTCGAGCTGCTTGCCCCGCCGGATCTGCTGGCGAACAGCTGCCTGATCGTCATGGGCAGCGAGGGGCGCGGCGAACAGCTGCTGAAGACCGACCAGGACAACGGCCTGATCCTGCGCGACGGCTTCGACTGCCCCGATCTGCCGAGGATCGCCGCCGACTTCACCCGTCATCTGGTGGAGTTCGGCTATCCGCCCTGTCCCGGCAATATCATGGTGTCGAACCCGGAGTGGACGCGGCCGCTCGCCGGCTACAAGGATGCGCTGTTCACCTGGATCCATCGTCCGGACGAGGCGGCGCAAATGAACCTCGCCATTTTCTACGACGCCGCCCCGGTGGCTGGCGACGCCACGCTGCTGGCCGAGGCGAAGAGCTATCTGCTGAGCCGGCTGCAGGACAACCAGATGTTCTTCACCCAGTTCGCCCGCCCGACCCTGTCCTTCGACACGCCGAGCGGCCTGTTCGCCGCCCTGTTCGAGCGGCGTCGGGCGGAGGCGGTGGACATCAAGAAGGCCGGGATCTTCCCCATCGTCCATGGCGTGCGGGCGCTGGCGCTGGAAAGGCACCGGGCGGAGACCAACACGGTGGAGCGCATCCAGGTGCTGGCCGAGCTGGGGGCGCTGGACCGCAAGATGGCGGCCGATCTGGTGGAGGCCTTCGCCATCCTGTCGACCATCCGCCTGAAGGCGCGCGTCGATCTTCCCGACGACGGGCCGGAGGAGGGTGGGGAGATGGCGATCGACAACCTCGTCCACCCCGACCGGCTGGGCAAGCTCGACCGCGACCAGTTCAAGGACTGTCTGGCCCTGGTGAAAAGCTTCAAGGAGCTGATCGCCCATCATTTCCGCCTGAACCATTGAGGCGGCGATGGCGCACTCCGATCACAGTGACAGCGACCGCCGGGAACATGTGGCGATCCATTGCGAAGCGACCAGCTTCGACCCCGAGACGGCAAGGCCGCTGACCTTCGCCGCGATCCATATCCGCGGTTCCCGCATCCTGACCGGTAGCGCCCTGCGGCTCCATCCCGGCAGCGACACCGGACTGGCGGAGGCCAGCGACCTGCTGCACGCCTTTGTCGGCGGCCGGCCGCTGGTCGGCTATTACCTGGATTTCTCCGTCGCCATGGCGGAGCGGCTGACCGGCCGTCCGTTGCCGGAGGAGCGGACGGAGGTGTCGAGCCTCTATTACGACCGCAAGATCCGCAGCCTGTCCAAACAGGCGGTCGATCTGCGGCTGGACAGCCTGGTCCGCGACCTCGACCTGCCGGTGCGGCCCGACGGCGCCTTCGGCATCGCGCTGGCCGCCGCCATGGCGTGGCTGCGGCTGACTCAAGACGGACGATGAGGGGAACGGGCGATGAGGGGGGACGGCCGCTGAGCGGAGTGGGTCAGAACCCGACCCGCTCCACCCCGACGCTGCGGTCGTGGGTCAGCGCCGGCACCATGCCACGGGCCTCCGCCACACGGTCGAGATCCAGGTCGGCGGTGATGAAGCCGACGTCGGTGCCGGCATCGGCCAGAACCTCGCCCCAGGGGGCGATCAACAAGGAATGGCCGTAGGTCTGGCGGCCCTGGTCGTGGCTGCCGGTCTGGGCCGGGGCGACGACGAAGCAGCCGGTTTCGATGGCGCGGGCGCGCAGCAGCGTGTGCCAATGGGCGCGGCCGGTCGGCACGGTGAAGGCGGCCGGCACCGTCAGGATCGACGCCCCCGCCTGGGCCAGCGCCCGGTAGAGATAGGCGAAGCGCACATCGTAGCAGACGGTCATGCCGATGCCGCCCCAGGGGCTGGCCACCACCACCGCCCGCTCGCCCGGCCGGAAGGTCGCCGATTCACGGTAGGATTCGCCGTCCTTCAGCGTGACGTCGAACATGTGGATCTTGTCATAGGAGGCGACGACCCGCCCGCCGGCATCGAACAGGTAGCTGCGGTTGGCCGCGCGCCCGTCGTCGAGCAGGACATGCAGCGTGCCGCCCAGGATCCAGGCCCCGGTCTCCCGCGCCAGATCGGCGAAGAAGGGGATGCCGGGATGTTCCGCCTCGCTGCGGACGCGCTGCATGGTCTTGTCGCGGCCCTGGACGATCCAGCCGACATTCTCCGGCAGGGCGATGAAGTCCGCCCCGGCATCGCGGGCGCGGCGCACGAGATCGCCCGCCGCCCGCAGGTTCGGCTCAAGCTCCGTACCCGCACTCACTTGGACGCAGGCGGCCTTCAGCACACCGGTGCCGGCAGCACCCTCGCTCATGCGGCGATGCCGAGCAGCGGGTCGAGCTTGCCGGCGCGGTCCAGCGCGTGGATGTCGTCGCTGCCGCCATAGGGCTTCCCGTCGATGAAGATCTGCGGGACGGTGGTTCGGCCCTCCGACCGCTCGATCATCTCGCTGCGGCGGCCCGGCTGGGCGTAGAGATCGATTTCCTCGTATGTCACGCCCTTGCCGTCGAGCAGGCTCTTGGCCCGCATGCAATAGGGACAGAAGGGAGTGGTGTAGATGACGACGTCGGCCATGCCACTGGGCTCCTTTTGGACGTGGAGAAACTATAAGGTCAACCCACGAGGGGCGCCAGACGTTGCAGCCCGCGCGAAACGCCGGTCAGCGTCGCCGGACGCGCCCCTTTTCAAGCGTCAGCGGTGAACCACGCGCGCCAGGGTCAGCACATCGACCCGGGCCGCCCCGGCGCGCAGCAGCACCCGTGTGCATTCCGCCAGCGTCGCCCCGGTGGTCATGACGTCGTCGATCAGCACCAGCCGCCGTCCGGTCACCTGTTCCTTCGCCGACTGTCCAGGCCGCAGGCGGAAGGCACCCTTGACGTTGCGGTGGCGGCCCTGGCGATCGAGTCCGCCCTGGGTCGGGGTGAAGCGCTGGCGTTGCAGCAGGTCGGGGGTGACGGGAACGCCGCTGTGCCGCGACAGCGCCTGCGCCAGCAGGGCCGCCTGGTTGTAGCGGCGGTGGAACAGGCGGGCGCGGTGCAACGGCACCGGCAGCAGCCGGTCGGCATCCTCCAGCAGCAGCTTGCCGGCCCGCGCCAGCCAGACTCCGTAGGCTTTGGCGGCATGGATGCGGTCGCCATGCTTGAAGCCCAGCACCAGCGGCCGGCTGCCGTCGTCATAGGCCAGGACGGCGCGGGCGCGGGCGAAAGGCGGCGGGGAGGCCAGGCAGGCGCCGCATAGCGCGCCCTCCTGTGCCTCATACTCGAAGGGAAGGCCGCAGCAGTCGCACAGCGGCGGGGCGATGAAGGTCAGCTTGACCCAGCAGGCTGCGCACAGGCCGCCCTGCCGGTCCACCGCCTCGCCGCAGCAGAGGCAGCGCGGCGGTAGCAGGGCGTCGAGCAGCAGGGTCGCCGCAGCGCTGGCGATCCGGCCAAATCCGGCAAGAGAGGCTGGCGCCTGCATCGGCCGGCCCCCTCACTGCAGCATGGCGATGCGTTCGAAGATCAACCCCGTGTAGTCGCGCAGTGCCAGATAGATCGCCGGGCCGGTGACGAACAGGATCAGCAGCGTCGCGAAGAACTTCATGTCCTGCTGCAACGACGACTCGTTGATGTTCGGGC
>NZ_BADK01001071.1 GCF_000333595.1 Azospirillum sp. B506 | reverse complement strand
CCCACAAGGGCCTTGGCGACTGCATCGACTGCGGCCAGTGCGTGCATGTCTGCCCGACCGGCATCGACATCCGCGACGGCATCCAGATGGAATGCATCGGCTGCGGCCTCTGCGTCGACGCCTGCAACGACGTGATGGCGCGCATCGGCCGGCCCGGCGACCTGATCCGCTTCGATACGCTGACGGCCCAGGCGGCGAAGGCCGCCGCGGCCCAATCGCAGGCCACCGGCGCGCCGCCCGCCCGCTATCGCCTGATCCGGCCGCGCACCATCGTCTATGGCCTGATGCTG
>NZ_BADK01001072.1 GCF_000333595.1 Azospirillum sp. B506 | reverse complement strand
CGGTCAGGCCCAACTGGTCCGCCATTTCGGCCAGATCGGGGCTGAGGTCGGGGTCGTAGCAGACCGGCAGGCGCCACAGCCGCCCGTCCGCCGGCGCGACGTCACTGCCGGCCAGTGCCGCCTCCACCGCCGCCTGCATCTCCCGCCGCCCGGTGGAGACCGGGTCGTAGACCACCAGCAGCGAGCGGAAGGTCGGCACCGTTTCCACCAGTCCCGGTGGCGGGGCCGCCTTCAACCGGGCATGCAGGGCCATGACGCGGGCGTTGGTCGCCCGGTCGATGGTCTCGCCGAACTCGACATTGAAGGCGGTGTCGCCGGAACTGGTGAAACGGACTTGCACGTTTTCCTCGTTAACCAATCATCATCGACGGCAGCCAGGACACCATGCCGGGGAAGATCCACAGCAGCGCCACCATCACCACCATCAGCAGGAAGAAGGGCAGGCTGGCCTTGCCGATGGTGAAGATGTCCTTGCCGGTCATCGATTGCAGAACGAAAAGGTTGAAGCCGACCGGCGGGGTGATCTGCGCCATCTCCACCACGATGATGATGTAGATGCCGAACCACAGCAGGTCGATGCCCGCCCGCTGCACCATCGGCAGGATGACCGAGGTGGTCAGCACCACCATCGAGATGCCGTCGAGGAAGCAGCCCATCACCACGAAGAAGGCGGTCAGCGCCACCAGCAGGGCCGCCGGCGACAGCTGCATGGTGGTGATCCATTCGGCCAGCAGGCGCGGGATGCCGGTATAGCCCATCGCCACCGTCAGGAAGGCCGCACCCGCCAGGATGAAGCCGATCATGCAGGAGGTGTGGGCGGCGCCGAACAGGCTGTCGCGGAAGGTCGTCCAGTTCAGCGTGCCGGTCACCAGCGCCAGCACCAGCGATCCCAGCACGCCGATGCCCGCCGCTTCCGTCGGGGTGGCGATGCCGACATAGATCGAGCCCAGCACCGCGGCGATCAGCATCACCACCGGGATCAGGGCGCCGGTGTCGCGGATCTTGGCGGCGAAGCTCTGCGGCGGTTCGGGCGGCGGCACCCGGCCGGGGTTGAGCAGCGACCAGCCGCCGACATAGAGCATGAACAGTCCGGTCAGCACGATGCCGGGGATGACACCGGCGATGAACAGCCGGGCGATGGACACGTCGGCGGCGACGCCATAGACGATCATGATGATCGAGGGCGGGATCAGCAGCCCCAGCGTGCCGGCCCCGGCCAGCGAGCCCAGCGTCATCATCGGGTCGTAGCCGCGGCGGTTCAGCTCCGGAATGGTCATGCGGCCGATGGTGGCTGCGGTGGCGGCGGACGAACCGGACACCGCGGCGAAGATCGAGCAGCCGATGATGTTCACATGCATCAGCCGGCCGGGCAGCCAGCCGGTCCAGGGCGCCAGCCCCTTGAACATGTCGGACGAGATGCGGGTGCGGAACAAGATCTCGCCCATCCAGATGAACAGCGCAAGGCCGTCAGCGTCCAGGAGGTGCTGGCCCCCCCGATGTTGGTCGCCCTCACCTTGCCCACCGTTCTTGCGGTGA
>NZ_BADK01001073.1 GCF_000333595.1 Azospirillum sp. B506 | reverse complement strand
GGACCGCGGTCTCGATGTTGCCGTGGCCGGGAATCATGATGACCGGCAGATTGGCATGATCCCGCATCAGCTGTTCCAGGATCTGCAGGCCGTCCAGCCTGCTGCCCTGCAGCCAGATGTCGAGCACGACGAGGCTCGGCCGGCGCGACGCCACCTGGGCGAAGGCCTGATCGGCGTCGGCGGCCTCGCGGGTCTTGATGCCTTCGTCGTTCAGGATGCCGGCAATCAGCATCCGGATATCGGCTTCGTCGTCGACGATCAGAATGTCATGCGCCATGGGCTTCGTGCCTCATCTCTCCGCCGGTCTCCGCCGGCCTGTCGTCACGGCCGCCCGCGTCGTTCGCGACCGCAACCGGGTGTGGAATGACCAAGGTCACGCGCGCCCCGGTCCCGCCTTCGCGGTCCTCCAGGGTCAGCAGGCCGCCGTGGTCCTCCATGATCTTCTTGACGATGGCGAGCCCGAGCCCTGTGCCCTTGGCCCGCGTCGTCACGTAGGGTTCGGTCAGCCGGTCGCGCTGTTCGCCGCCGGGCAGACCCTTGCCGTTGTCGTCGACAGTGACGACGACCTTATCGCCGTCGTCCTCCACCGCGATGGCCACCTCGCCGGGCGGCAAACCGGCCCCGTCGGCAGGGGGCGTCCGCCCTTCGATGGCATCGGCCGCATTCTGCAGCAGGTTGGTCAGCGCCTGGGAAATCTGCCGGCTGTCGCAGGCCACCGTCAGCGGCCCCGACGGCAGCCTGGTGTCGAAGCGGATCTTGCCGGAATGGGCGCTCGATTGCAGGAACACCGCCTGCCGGACCAGGTCGTTGATATTCACCGGCTTCATCACCGGCTGCGGCATCCGCGCGAAGGCCGAAAACTCGTCCACCATGCGGCGGATGTCGTCGACCTGGCGGACGATGGTGTCGGTACACATGGTGAAGACCTCCGTATCGCTGGAGATCTCCTTCAGGTATTTGCGGCGCAGCCGTTCGGCCGAGAGCTGGATCGGTGTCAGCGGGTTCTTGATCTCGTGCGCGATGCGGCGGGCGACGTCGGCCCAGGCCGCCTTGCGCTGCGCCGAGACCAGTTCGGTGATGTCGTCGAAGGTGATGACATAGCCACGCACAGTGCCGTCGCGCACCTCCGCCGCGATGCGGACCAGCAGGGTCAGGGTCGGTTTGCCCGGACGTCGGATCTGGATCTGGTCCTGCACGACACGGCCGGGTTTTTTCGGCGCATTGTCCAGCAGATCGCCGATGTCCGGCAGCAGTTCGACCAACGGCATGCCGACCAGCCGCTCCGCATCCTCTTCGTCCAGCAGGCGGGCGGCGGACAGGTTCGGCAGGTTGATGATGCCGTCGGCATCGACGCCCAGCACACCGGCCGACACGCCGGACAGCACCGTCTCGGTGAAGCGGCGCCGCTCGTCCAGCAGGCGGTTGGTCGACAGCAGTTCGCGGCGCTGGCCCTCGATCTCGGTGGTCATGCGGTTGAAGGCGCGGGACAGCAGGACGAACTCGTCCTCTCCCGGCGGTTCCGACACACGGACGGTCAGGTCGCCGGCACGCACCCGCTCGGCGGCGCCGATCAGCGCGCTGATCGGGCGGACCAGCCGGGTGGCGAAATTCAGACCGGCCCAGACCGCCGCCAGCAGCAGCAGCATCGCCACCACCAGGAAGATCAGGGTGAACGTGACCTGCAGGCTGCCGCGCTGGTTCTCCAGCGCGGTGTATTCCTTCACCGCTCCTTCGGCGGATGCCATGTGCTGCAGCACCCGCGGCTCCACCATGCGGCCGACATAGAGGGAAGTGTCGGACACCCGATCCAGGCTGACCAGGGCGCGGACGCGGTCGTCGGATTCCTTGACGATCAGCGCGACCTCGCCACTGCGGGGCTGCTGGATCTTGTCTTCCG
>NZ_BADK01001074.1 GCF_000333595.1 Azospirillum sp. B506 | reverse complement strand
CTCCTCCAGCTCCTTCTTGATCTTGATGATCCGGTCGCCGATCAGACGGCGTCAAAGCTCAAGCTGAGATTCGCCGGGACCGCCGAGGAAGCCGAAGCCGCCGCGCTGCCGTTCCAGGTGGGTCCAGGACCGCACCAGCCGGGATTTCTGATAGGTCAGGGAAGCCAGCTCGACCTGGAGCATGCCTTCGCGCGTCCGGGCGCGGGCGCCGAAGATTTCCAGGATCAAGCCGGTACGGTCGATGACCTTCGCCTTCAGCGACCGTTCCAGGTTGCGCTGCTGGACAGGTGACAGGGCGTGGTCGAGGATGACCAGCGTCGCCTCGGTCTCCTCCACGACCTGTGCCAGATGCTCCACTGTGCCGGAGCCAAGCAGGGTCGATGGCTGCGGACGGCTCACCTTGGAACATTCGGCATGGACGACGTCCAGCTGAATGGCCTGGGCAAGACCGACCGCCTCCTCAAGCCGGGATTCGGGAGGGCGCATGTCCCCGTCCGCCTCACTGCGGAGAACGGGGTGGACCACGATGGCCCGCGCGGCGCCTTCAGGGGCCGCGCCGTTACCATTGGTCAAGGGATCAGACGCTTTCACCTTCCTTGGGCGGCTCGAAAAGTTGAATGGGATGGGCCGGCATGACCGTCGAAATTGCGTGCTTGTAGACGAGCTGGGAATGCGCGTCTCGCCGCAGAAGTACCGAGAAGTTGTCGAACCAAGTAATGATACCCTGGAGTTTCACGCCATTCACGAGAAAGACGGTTACGGGAGTCTTGTTCTTACGGACGTGATTGAGAAACACGTCCTGCACGTTTTGGCTTTTTTCAGACATTTTTCATGCCCCCTTCTTCAATGTTCTTGGGACCCCTTCGTTTAGGTGGTCCGCTCCCCGTTTCACGGTGCAGGTGTGGTGCGCGCTGGGACCGTCTCGACAGCCGTTTGCAGGGATATGGTATCACCATTGCCGTCCACCAAGCCATACAGCACGCTGTGCAGCGCCATGCAGTCGGTGTGGCAATGAGCGGGGGGAAACCGGTCGAAGCCGCTCCCCTCACCCAGCCCTATTAGCACCGGAATGAGCCCGGCGCCATGGGCGCATTCCATATCGATGTCGGCATCGCCGAGAAACCAGACATGCGGCCCCGGCTCCATGCCCGCCGGCTCCAACGCCATCCGCACCGGGGCGATGCGCGGCTTGTCGAACTCCGCGTCCTGGGCGCCGACCAGCTTGCCGAAATAGCGGGTCCAGCCGAGTGCGTCCGCCTCGGCCCGCAGGAACTTGCCGTTCTTGTTGGAGACGACGGCCTGATAGACGCCCCGCTCATGGAAATGGCGCAGCAGGGTCTCGGCGCCGGGCAGCGGCTTCAGCCCATCCAGATGGTGGGCGGCGAAATAGGCGTAGAACAGGTCGCGCGCCTCGGTCCAGCGCTCGCCGAAGATGCGGGGGAAACTGTCGCGCAAGGACGCCTTGATCCGCTCGCGCGCCTCCTCCGCACTCCAAGGGGCGAGATCGAAGGACACCAGCGCATGGTTCAGCGCCTCGCGCACCGTGTCCCAGTTGCTGACCAGGGTGTTGTCCCAGTCATAGAGGACGGCGCGCGGCAGGGTGATGGGGGCGGACAAGGGAAACTCCGGTGAACGTCGATAAGGTCGGCGTGAGGCCACCCCTTCACGCCGAGGTCATCCCCGCGAAGGCGGGGATCCAGACCGTGCCGGATTTATTGCTGCGTGTACACCGCGCTCCCGCTTTCGCGGGAGGACGGCCGGAATAAAGTGTCGTCAACGTCGAGCGATAACGCCGCTCACTCGATGAACATTTTCCCCTTCTCGCTGCCATGGACTCCCAGCGACTTCAGCTTGCGGTGAAGGGCGGAGCGTTCCATGCCGACGAAGGACGNCGTGCGGGAGATGTTGCCGCCGAAGCGGGTGACCTGGGCCAGCAGATACTCGCGCTCGAACACCTCGCGGGCTTCACGCAGCGGCAGCCCCATGATCTCGCCCCCCTT
>NZ_BADK01001075.1 GCF_000333595.1 Azospirillum sp. B506 | reverse complement strand
TGACAGATGGAGATCGAGAAGCACCCCGGCCGGGCCTTCTACCCGGAGGAGGAGGGCGTTCCCCCCTATGACGAACTGATCCTGGTCGCCCGCAAGGACAAGGCAAACGACCCGCGCTTCAAGCGCTTCCTGGCGGCGGTCGAGCGGGCGACGCTCTACATCCTGAACCATCCGGAAGAATCGCAGGCCGCCTTCGTCAAGGGCAATCCGGAGCTGAACGACGAGCTGAACCGCCGCGCCTGGGCCGATACGCTGCCGCGCTTCTCCCACAGCCCGGCCGCCCTGGATGCCGAGCGCTACACCCGCTTTGCCGAATTCCTGAAGGCTCGCGGCCTGATCAAGGCGGTGGCGCCGGTCGAGCAGTATGCGGTGGTGGTGAAGTAACCGCCTGCCCTCCCCAGCCAGCGGCGTTGCCATACGACCCGGCGGAGCGTTACCTAGAAGGAAACCGCTTCGCCGGCTGATGGCGGGCCGACCATAATGTTGGGAGACGCGAGGGCATGCCGATCAAGACCATCCTGTTGCACATGGCCAACGATGATGCCCACGCCAGCCGCCTCGCGGTGGCTGCGGCCCTGGCCAAGCGTTTCTCGGCCTATATCCAGGCACTCTACATCGCCACGCCGGTCTCGATGCCGGCGGGCGCCACCGGCCGCGCCGCCTCCTATGGCTTCATGGCGGAAGCGACCGCCATCGCCCATGAGAACGCCGAACGGATCGCACAGGAGGTCCGCCAGACGCTCGACGGCCTGCCCTATGACTGGACGGTGGCCGAAGGCGACCATGTCGAACTGCTGGCCGAGCGGGCATCCTACGCCGACCTGATCGTCGTCGCACAATCCGCGGCGGTGCGGTCGGGCGAACGCGTCTCGCTTCACCACATTCCCGACCGCCTGCCGCTGGAAACCGCGACCCCAGTTCTTGTCCTACCGCCCAGCCAGCCCGTAACGGCCCCCATCGGCCGCCATGTGCTGATCGCCTGGAAGAACAGCCGCGAATCGGCCCGCGCCGTGCGCGCCGCCATGCCTTTCCTGGAGACGGCGGAGTCCGTCACGGTGCTGACGGTCGAACCGCTGGGGCAGCAGAGCACCGAGGCCGCCGCCCTCGTCGACTGGCTGCACCGCCACGGCATCGCCGCCCGTCCGCAGTCGGTCATCGCATCGGGGGGCGAGGTCGGCGACATGATCCTGTCCTGCTGCGGCGATCAGGGCGCCGATCTGCTGGTGATGGGTGCCTACGGCCATTCCCGCCTGCGCGAACTGGTGCTGGGCGGGGCAACGCGCAGCGTGCTGGAAGGATTGACCCTGCCGGCTCTGCTTGCGCATTGATGAGGATCGGCCGCGGGGGCCACATCGCCCCCGTCCCAATCCGTCACTCACCCGAACAGCTGCCCATGCAGGGCCTGCCAGCTCTCACGGTCGGGCGCCAGCAGGATGCTGCCCTTCAGCAGCCCCGGCCGATAAGGCGTTCCGTCGATCAGGGCCGAATAGCCGCCGGCTTCCGCATGCAGCAATACACCGGCCGCATGGTCCCATGGCATCAGCCGGTGATAGAGCGAGTAATGCGCCCGCCCCTCCAGCAGACGCAGATATTCCTGCGCGGCGCTCGACAGGCACACACGCTCCGCCAGGCCGGCGCTGCGCTCCTCCAGTTGCCGCCTCATTTCCTCGCTGCAAAAGCGCGTGGACATCGCGCCGACCATCTGCGGCAGAGGGACCGGCGGCGCGACATGGACTTGGCGTCCGTTCAGCCAAGCCCCCCGTCCCTTCACCGCGGTCGCCATGCGTCCATCGACCGGATCGTGGATCCAACCGGCAACGGTCTCCCCCTTGCACACAAGTGCCACGATCACTGCGAACATCGGCCGGCCCTGGGCGAAATTGATCGTGCCGTCCACCGGGTCGATGATCCACACCGGATCGTCGCCATGGATGCGGTCGAGCACGCGCTCATCCTCCGACGCAGCCTCTTCGCCGATGACCTGGCTACCCGGCAACAGGGCTTGCAACGCTGGGGTCAGGGCCCGCTCCGCCGCCTCGTCCGCCAGCGTGACGAGGTCGGTGGGGCCGGTCTTCTGGCGAATGCCCGCAGCGTCGAGCTTCTGAAAATAGGGCATGATCTCCGTCTGAGCGACGGAGCGGATCAGGTCGGACACGCGGTCGATGTCGGGGAGCGGGAAACCCGTCATATCTGGTTGGCCTCTTGCAATTCGAGGTGAGAGTGACTCAGCGCCTTGCTGCCGGCTTGCTGCCGGGCGCGCTGTCCAGTTTCAACACGGGATCGCCACCCTTCGGGTCGCTCAGCAGCACCTTGCCGCCCAGTCCGCTGTCCTTCAGCGCTTTGGACAGCGCATCGAAGGTGGCGCGGTCGGCTGCAGCCGCAGCCGCCTCCTTGGCCGGATCGGGCGGCGGAGGCGGCACCGGGCCACCTTGCGCCGGTTCGCGCGGCGCCTTGGGATCGGGCGGCAGAGGTGCCGGCGGCGGACCGGCGGTGTCCTTCTCCGGCTCCGGCGGGGGTGGCGGGGGCTGCCACAGGCGGAAGCAGTCGGTGAAGGCCGGCTGCTTGCACTCCTTCAGCAATTCCGCGGCATCGGGTGCCACGACCTGCGGTTCGTCGGGGGCGACAGACAGCGGCTTCGGCGGAGGAGGAAGCGGATCTTCGGGCGGGGTCTCCGGCTCTTCGACATAGCCGGGCGGCAGCGGCGTTCCCGGCCGCAGCGGTTCCGCCGCCAAGGGCTGGGCGAATGCCAGCAACAGCGGCAATGCCGGCATCATAAAGACGGCGCCGGTCAGAACGGAACGGAAAGGGGAACGGAGCACGACGGAACCGCGGCGATGGCGAATGGCCCATTATGGCCCGCCATCGCAGTCGCCGTCACCCATCAAGCGTGAGTCAAATCGCCGTCACGCCGCCGCACGGTGAGACTCATGGCGCGGGCCGCTTACGAAACCGCCGTAGCCCCACGCAGACAGTTCACGGCAGATCGCCGAGATCTTCGCGGCTTCGTCGGCATTCTGTTCCCGCTCGGCAGCGGACTCGATCAGCCGCATCAATGTCGCGCGACCTTCAGGCGTGTGCGAAAGCTCCTGCAGGCGCAGCAACGCGGCACCCGGCGGAAGCTTTTCCTGACGGGAGACGAGGGCTACCTGATCGGCAAGGAAAGCCGTGATCGAGAAGCACGACGGATCGGTTTGCAACCGCATTGGCAGTCCTCCTCAAGGGGGAGCACAACCGCTCCTTATCCAATCATCGGACCCCAACGGGGAAATGACCACGCCGCATTGGTCTTAAGACCGGAGTGGGGTGCAACAGGTCATAGCTGCCGTTTGCACCCCATTCCGTTTGGCCAGGACAGCCGGAAGAACCTCTTAAGGTTGTGGACCGACCTCGATGTCGGGCTGGAACCGCTTCTCGAACCGGGCGAGATCCACGGGATCGATGGAGACCTGCAGATGCGCATGCTCCTCGTCGTCGTGCCGGTCGAGCACCTCGCCCTTGGCATAGAGCCAAGCGAGCGCCGCTCCGTCGCCGAGGTCCACCGCCAGGTCGACGACCTGACGATTGACGTTCATCCGCTGGTCCAGCAGGCGGTCGAGATCGCCGATCCCCTCGCCCGACAAAGCGGACACCGCCACGGCCCGCGGGTTGCGGCCGGTCTGGGTCAGGATAGCCGCGCGGCTTTCCTCGTCCAGCGCATCGATC
>NZ_BADK01001076.1 GCF_000333595.1 Azospirillum sp. B506 | reverse complement strand
CCCTTGGTGAGAAAGCGACTATACCCCCAAAAAGTCGGCCCCTCCCCCGCCGTTCAGGCGAGAGAGGGGCCGCATCTTGCATGAGGCGACGGAGAGTCAGGCGGCGATCGGCTGGTTCGCCCCCTGCTCCTGGCCGGCCGGCTTGGCCGGCTGGGCGACGGGAACCGGTGCCGGCTTGGCCTCGCGGACCGGAAGCATGTCGCCGATGCCGAAGGCGACCGCCATCAGATTCGGCACCGCCATGGCGGCGAGCAGGACCGACCACAGCTCCAGCGACAGGGTGCCCAGCGGGTTGACCAGCGCGGCGGTGGCGGATGAGGCGACCAGGGCAGCGGACAACCAGGCCTCCGGCTTGGCGCAGAAGCGGCCGGCGGTGCGCTTGCCACCCTTGGCAGTCACCCGGAAGGCATCATGCTTGCGGACAAGACCACGGACGACGGCAAGGGCGACCGTGGTGGACAGCGCCATGCCGACGGCGCAGGCGCCCAGGCTTTCCCTCCAGCTGTTGCCCGAGGCATAGCGCGAGGCCAGCAGGCTGGAAGCGGCACGCAGGACCAGGGCACCCAGGACAGCGGCGGTGGCGGCCACCGGCGGCAGGTGCAACGGCAGAACCAGAGAAGCGAAGGTCCAGACTACGGCGGCGGCGGCGGCGAACAGGCCGACCGCGTCGGACCACCAGCGGATCCAGTTGGTGACGTAGCCCAGCTTCTGCCGCGCATTCAGCTCGGCGGCCCCCGGCAGGAACTTCTTCCAGTGGGCGCGGACGATCTGGGTCGAGCCGAACACCCAGCGGTCACGCTGCTTGCGGAACTGCATGAAGTTGTCCGGAGCCAGACCGGCGCCGAGCCGCTCGTCGGTGTAGGCGGCGCGGTAGCCGGCCGACAGGATGCGCAGACCCAGTTCGGTATCCTCGCAGATGCCGGCTTCCGACCAGCCGCCGACCTGCTCCATCGCCGACCGGCGCAGCATGATCATCGTGCCGTGGCAGATGAAGGCCTGGGACGACACGCCCTCCTGCATGCCGACATCGAAGAAGGGACGATACTCAGCAGTCATCGCGGCCTTCAGCGCCGTCTCTTGGCCATCGCGGTGTTCCTGCGGCGCCTGGACGATGCCGACCGACGCATCGGCCAATGTCGGGGCCAGCTTCGACAGCCAGTCGGGCGACACGGTGTAATCGGCGTCCAGCACGGCGACGATCTCGGCGGCCGGGTCGGTGTGGCGCAGCGCAGCGTTCAGGGCGCCGGCCTTGAAGCCGGAAATCTTCTTGTACCAGTGGAACTTGAACTTGCGCCCCAGCGCCTGGCACATCTCCTCCACCGGGCGGACCAGATGCTCCTCCTCGGTGTTGTTGATCAGGACGACGACCTCGTAGTTCGGGTAATCGAGACGTGACAGCGAGGCCAGCGTGGCATTCAGAACGTCCGGCTGCTCACGGCAGGCGGCGACATGGATCGAGACCATCGGCTTGTGGTCGTTGCTGGGCACGGCATGCGGCAGCAGGGCCGGGGCACGGCCGGTCAGCAGCCGGCGGGCGACGTCCACCAGATCGGCGAAGGCGACGCTCATCATCAGGGTGCCCAACGCGAAGGCGGAACCCCAGGTGGTGACCGCTCCGAAGGTCAGATACTCGGAGAAGGCGCCGGCGACGGCCGAGCCGATGGCAAAGCCGATGATGTTGGCGCCCAGCGAGGCGGCGAGCGCGAAGCCGGCATTGGTCCGACGGCGGAAGACGGCGAAGGCCGACAGGGCAAGGCCGACGGCGATGGCGACGCCCGCACCCACCCGCTCGCCATAGGGAGCGGCGACGGCACCGGTCATCGCCCATTTCGGCTGACGATCTGCATCCAGCACGCCCCAAGTCGGGCCGGGCGAGCCTTCGATGGTGGATTTCCAGATGCCGTCGAAGGCTTCGACGACGTTGTAATGCAGGCCGAGCGCGTTGGCTTCCGCCGCGAACCCACGGACGACGGCGGCCTGGGCCTCCGGCGTCGGATAGGCGTCGTGGAAGTTCTCGCCGCCCGACGGCCAGCCGACCTCGCCGACAAACAGCGCTTTGCCGGGATGCGCCTTGCGCACGGTGTCGAGCCGGTCGCGGATCCAGGTCAGCGCATCGGCCACCGGCACGCCTTCCCAGTAGGGCAGGACGTGGACACCCATGAAGTCGGACGCCTTCACCGTGGCGTCGGCCTTGACCATCTCCGACCACACGTCGGCGGTGCCGACCTTGATGTTGGCCGGGACGGCGGCGCGCACGCGCTTGATGTAGGAGGCCAGCTCGGCATCGGTCAGCTCGGCGCGCAGCAGCGTCTCGTTGCCGACGACGATGCGCTTGATGCCGCGGAATTCCTTGGCGAGCGCGATGCCGTGCAGCACCTCGCGCTCGTTCCGGGACTTGTCCTTGCTCAGCCAGATGCCGAGCGTGACGTCCAGCCCCTTGGACACCGCGATCTCCGGCACCTCGCCCTGCGAGCCGAGCGTCGAGTAGGTCCGCACGCCGTCGGCAAAGCCGGCGATGGCGGTCATGTCCCGCTCGATGTCCTTGCGCGGCACCACCGGCTGGTGGTTGGGATCGTAATTGCGGCCCGAGGGCGAATAGGACACGGATTCGATGCGACCGGGCTCCGCCTCCACCGCCGTCGGCGCGTTGCGCCAGGACCAGAAGGACGCTTGGCCGGCGGTCACGGCCAGCACGGCGG
The DNA here is from genome assembly GCF_000333595.1 of Azospirillum sp. B506. Lineage (GTDB taxonomy): Bacteria > Pseudomonadota > Alphaproteobacteria > Azospirillales > Azospirillaceae > Azospirillum. The sequence goes on along the minus strand of NZ_BADK01001076.1, from coordinate 1,791 downwards.
CGGCCATGGCGGCGCGCCGGATCGAGGTCTTCGGGTTGCTCATGGGGAGTTCGCGTGCCCTGTTGCAGGGTGGCCGTGCGCCACCGGACATCCGCACAAACGGGCAAACCCACTTCCCTATTCCGCCGCTTCCAAAAATTTTTTGTGCAGTGCGGAGAGCGGAACCCCGGCCGGCGGCTCCTGTTGGACAACGTCCGGTTTCTCAATGCTCAAGCCACAGGAGAACGCCCCATGGCCACCCGTCACGAAGACAGCCCCGAACACAAGAAGGCCCATGATCTGGCCGAACAGGCGCTGGACAAGGCTGCCGACGGCGACGCCCGCAAGGCGCGGGACCTGATCGAGGAAGCCAAAAGCATCGATCCCAAGATCGGCAAGGAAATGGCCCGCGAGGCCGCCGAGGACCAGAAGAAGGCCGACAGGTACGTGGGCAAAAACGACAAGTGACAAAGAGAAACTCCCCCTCCCGTGTGGGGAGGGGGAGTTTCAGGTCCATCCTTACTCCGCCGCCAGAGCCTCCGCCGACACCGGCGGGGTCCAGCGCAGAACAGGCTTGCGGGCGGCGGCCGTCTCGTCCAGGCGACGGCGCGGCGTCAGACGCGGAGCGGCCTGGAAATAGGCAACGTCGCCCGACTTTGCCCGTTCAGCCAGCGCACGCAGCGCATCGACGAACTGGTCGAGGCTGGCCTTGCTTTCCGTCTCGGTCGGCTCGATCAGCAGGGCACCATGGACGACCAGCGGGAAATACATGGTCATCGGGTGGAAGCCCTCGTCGATCAGAGCCTTCGCCACGTCGAGCGTGGTGACCCCCGTCCCCTTCAGGAACCGGTCGTCGAACAGGCACTCGTGCATGCAAGGGCCCTCGAAGGAGGCCGTCATCACGTCCTCCAACCGCGCCATCACATAGTTGGCGTTCAACACTGCGTCGCCCGACGCCTGCCACAGCCCGTCGGCACCGTGGCTCAGCATGTAGGACAGCGCACGGACGAACATGCCCATCTGGCCGTGGAAGGCCTTCATGCGGCCGAAGGCCTGGCCGTCGCCGACAGTCTCGACCAGCGCGAAACCGCCCTTGCCATGGGTGACGTAAGGCACCGGGATGTAGGGCGCCAGCGACTCCGCGAACACCACCGGCCCCGACCCCGGACCGCCGCCGCCATGCGGGGTGGAAAAGGTTTTGTGCAGGTTGATGTGCATGACGTCGACGCCGAGGTCGGCCGGACGCACCCGCCCGACGATCGCGTTGAAGTTGGCGCCGTCGCAGTAGAAATAACCACCCGCCGCATGCACCGCCTCGGCGATCTCGACGATGTCGCGTTCGAACAGGCCGCAGGTGTTGGGGTTGGTCAGCATCAGGCCGGCGACATCGGGACCGAGCTTGGCCTTCAGCGCCGCCAGATCGACGCGGCCGTCGGCGGTCGCCGGGATGGCATCGACGCTGTAGCCGCAGGCGGCGGCGGTCGCCGGGTTGGTGCCGTGGGCGCTTTCAGGCACCAGGATCTTGGTGCGGCCGCTATCGCCCTTCGCCTCATGCGCGGCGCGGATCGCCATGATGCCGCACATCTCGCCATGGGCGCCGGCGGCCGGCGCCAGCGTCACGGCGGCCATGCCGGTCAGCGTCTTCAGCCAGTAGGCCAGCTGGTCCATCAACTCCAGCGCACCCTGCACCGTGCTGACCGGCTGCAGCGGATGCACGTCGGAGAAGCCCGGGAGCCGCGCCATCTTCTCGTTCAGGCGCGGGTTGTGCTTCATCGTGCAGGAGCCGAGCGGATAAAACCCGCTGTCGATGGC
>NZ_BADK01001077.1 GCF_000333595.1 Azospirillum sp. B506 | reverse complement strand
CGCCATCAAGCAGGGCACGCCCGGCGGCGGCGACGATGCGAACTACGAAGAGGTGCGGTACGAGGGCTACGGCCCCGGCGGCGTCGCGCTGATCGTCGAGGCGCTGACCGACAACCGCAACCGCACCGCCGCGGAAGTGCGCTCCAGCTTCACCAAGTATGGCGGCAGCCTGGGCGAGACCAATTCGGTCAGCTTCATGTTCAGCCGCATCGGCGCGATCTTCTATCCGGCCGCGGCCGCGGATGCCGACGCCCTGTTCGAGGTGGCGCTGGAGGCCGGCGCCGACAATGTCGAGTCCGACGAGAACGGCCACGAGGTCACCACCACGGTGGAGAATTTCGGCGCGGTGCGCGACGCGCTGGAGGCCAAGTTCGGCGGTGCGGAGAGCGCGCGGCTGACTTGGCGTCCGCTGAACACCGTCGCACCGAGCGAGGACGCCGCCGCCAGCCTGCTGAAGCTGCTGGACGTGCTGGAGGACAACGACGACGTTCAGGTGGTCGAGGGCAACTTCGACATCTCCGACGAGCTGATGCAGAAGCTGACCGCGTAACAGCGACGCGGGTCTTGCAAGCGGAGAGCGGGTGCCGTGTTTGCGCGGGCAGGACGACGTGAGGCGGAGATGCCGTCGCCGGTGCGGCTGCTGGGGATCGACCCCGGCCTGCGCCACACCGGTTGGGGCATCATCGACGTGGCGGGCAACCGGCTGAGCCATGTCGCCGACGGTGCGGTGCATTCCGACGACCGCTGCCCGCTGGCCGAGCGGCTGCTGCAGCTCCACGACGCCCTGTCGGCGGTCGTGGAGCGCTACCGTCCCGACGAGGCGGCGGTTGAGGAAACTTTCGTCAACAGCAACGCGGTCTCGACGCTGAAGCTGGGGCAGGCGCGCGCCGTGGCCCTGCTGGTGCCGGCCCAGGCCGGGCTGGCGGTGGCGGAATACGCCAACAACATGGTCAAGAAGGCGGTTGTCGGTCAGGGCCGCGCCGAGAAGGCGCAGGTTCAGACGATGGTCCGCCTGCTGCTGCCCGGCTGCGAGATCGGCACGCCGGACGCCGCCGACGCGCTGGCGGTGGCGA